>NZ_JBBAXE010000001.1:0-361623 GCF_059800965.1 Acinetobacter sp. LT1 | reverse complement strand
CGCAGAAGTATACGTACTTTCTAAAGAAGAAGGTGGTCGTCACACTCCATTCTTAAATGGTTACCGTCCACAGTTCTACTTCCGTACAACTGACGTAACTGGTGCAATCCAGTTACAAGACGGCGTTGAAATGGTTATGCCAGGCGACAACGTTGAAATGTCAGTAGAATTAATCCACCCAATCGCAATGGACCCAGGTCTACGTTTTGCGATCCGTGAAGGTGGTCGTACTGTAGGTGCTGGTGTTGTTGCGAAAGTAACTGCATAAGCATATTATAGTGATGGATTACGTCTCAGGTTGAGGGCTTTGGCTCTCAACTTGCATTATAGGTCAGTAGTTCAATTGGTAGAGCGTCGGTCTCCAAAACCGAATGTTGGGGGTTCGAGTCCCTCCTGACCTGCCATATTTTGAAATAAAAAGCTTGATGCTGGCTTAGTTGTTCATATAATAAGTCGCGAGTTCTACGACGAGTACAAAAATGTCGAATGATAAATCGCGTGACGCATTGAGCGACGCGCCAATTCCTCAAAGAAATAATTCTGCTGAAGTTGTTCGTTCTGGTTCGCCTTTAGATATTGTTCTATGGGTGATAGCAATAGCATTGTTGCTTTTAGCTACCATGGTGAATCAGCATTTGCCAGCGTATTGGGCACCTGCAAATAATGTTTGGGTGCGCGTTGGGGCAATTTTTGCTTGTATCGTTGTGGCTTTAGGTTTATTATACGCCACCCATCAAGGTAAAGGCTTCGTTCGCTTGCTAAAAGATGCACGAGTCGAATTGCGTCGAGTAACTTGGCCAACAAAACAAGAAACAGTCACTACATCGTGGCAGGTTCTATTGGTTGTAGTTGTTGCATCATTGGTTTTATGGTGCTTTGACTATGGTTTGGGTTGGTTAATTAAGTTGATTATCGGGTAAAAGAGCTATGAAACGTTGGTACATTATTCATGCCTACTCTGGCTATGAAAAACAAGTGATGCGTTCACTTACAGAACGAATCCAGCGTAGCGCTGTTGCCGATAGCTTTGGTGATGTCCTTGTTCCTACCGAAGAAGTGGTAGAAATGAAGGATGGTAAGAAACGTAAATCTGAGCGTAAATTCTTTCCTGGCTATGTGTTAGTCGAAATGGAAATGAATGATGATACTTGGCATATCGTTAAAGAATGTCCAAAGGTTCTAGGTTTTATCGGTGGTACACCTGAAAAACCAGCACCAATTACTCAACGTGAAGCAGATGCGATTCTTGCGCGTGTACGTAATACTGGTGAAGCGCCACGTCCTAAAACGATGTTTGAGCCAGGTGAAGAATTACTTGTTATTGATGGTCCATTCACAGACTTTAAAGGTGTGGTGGAAGAAGTTCAATACGATAAGTCACGTTTAACGTTGACGATTAATGTATTTAATCGACCAACTCAGGTTGAACTCGAGTTTCGCCAAGTCGAAAAAACGATTTAATCTCAATTGGTTGAAAAGCGCCCGATTTTATCGGGCATTGTTGTTGTAACAGTAGTGTTGCGTAAAGATTGGGGAGCCTAGCGGCGTTTGTACCCAGAGGTATTTTAAAATGGCTAAGAAGATTGACGGCTATATCAAGCTGCAAGTTCCAGCTGGTAAAGCAAATCCATCTCCACCAATTGGTCCTGCATTAGGTCAACGTGGTGTAAACATCATGGCATTCTGTAAAGAATTCAATGCTGCTACACAAAAAGTTGAACCAGGTCTTCCAATTCCTGTAGTGATTACTGTGTACAACGACAAGTCGTTCACATTCATCATGAAAACTCCTCCAGCTTCTATTCTTCTTAAGAAAGCTGCTGGTATTCAAAAGGGTTCATCTGTACCAAACAAAACTAAAGTTGGTAAGTTGACTCGTGCTCAGTTAGAAGAAATTGCGACTACTAAAGAACCGGATTTAACTGGTGCTGATTTAGACGCACGTGTTCGTACCATCGCTGGTTCTGCACGTTCTATGGGCTTGGAAGTGGAGCTATAAGACATGGCAAAGTTAACTAAACGTCAAAAAGCCATTGCTGCTGCTGTTGAAGCAAACAAAGTTTACACTTTGGAAGAAGCAGTACAAGTTCTTAACAGCCTACCTGCTGCAAAGTTCAAAGAATCTTTGGATGTAGCTGTAAATCTTGGTGTAGACCCACGTAAATCTGATCAGGTTGTTCGTGGCGCAACTACATTACCTGCAGGTACTGGTAAAACTGTACGTGTAGCTGTATTTGCTCAAGGCGCGCAAGCAGAAGCTGCTAAAGAAGCTGGTGCTGATGTTGTAGGTTTTGATGACCTTGCTGAAAGCATCCAAGGTGGAAACCTTGACTTTGATGTTGTAATCGCTGCTCCTGACGCTATGCGTGTTGTTGGTAAGCTCGGTACAATTCTTGGTCCACGTGGTTTAATGCCAAACCCTAAAGTTGGTACTGTAACTCCTGACGTAGCGAATGCTGTTAAAAACGCTAAATCTGGTCAGGCTCGTTACCGTGTAGACAAAGCGGGTATTATCCATGCTGCGATCGGTCAATTAGGCTTTGATGCTGCTGCTATCCGTCAAAACGTTGAAACCTTAGTTGCTGACTTGAAAAAGTTAAAACCTGCAACTTCTAAAGGTGTATACATCAAAAAGATCACTTTGAGCTCAACTATGGGTCCTGGTCTTACAGTTGATGTAAACAACGTTTCTAACTAAGTTTAGACTTAGTAAAGAATTTTAAAGTCCTGATTGGGGACAGAACTTAAATAGAAATGTTTTCTATTTGGTTGGGTGGAGCAAAGCTTTATCCCTTACCCGTCAGGCGGACTTTGAATTGATAAATGAGAATTTATCAGCGTCAAAGACCTCAGGCGAAAAGATGCCGTTTTCGAATAGCACTTTTCTTAATAAACCAGCCTGCGTAGACGCGGTGGTGTGATTTGTTCCTCCTCCGCGTGTAAGTCGAAAGGCTTACGAATTGGGAGTGTGCCCATTGGGTACATAAATCACCTTAGGAGGTTTTACAATGGCTCTTCTTATTGAAGACAAAAAACAGATCGTTGCGGAAGTAAGTGAAGTTGCTTCTAAGGCGTTTGCAGCCGTTGTTGCTGACTACCAAGGCTTAAGCGTAGAGCAATTAACAACACTTCGTGTTGAAGCTCGTAAGTTAGGTGTTTCTACACGTATTGTACGTAACACTTTGGCTAAACGCGCACTTCAAGATACTCAATTCAATATCTTGAACGACAACCTTGTTGGTCCAACAATTCTAGGTTTTTCAACTTCTGAAGATGACATGGGTGCAGCTGCACGTTTGTTCGAAGATTTTGCTAAAACTAACAAAGCATTTGAGTTAAAAGCTGCTGCATTTGACGGCAAAGTTTATCAAGGTGCTGACGTTAGCGTAATTGCAAACCTTCCGAACCAAGAGAAAGCTCTTACTATGCTTGCCTCTGTCCTTCAAGCTCCTATTTCGAAATTGGGTCGCCTTATTACAGCGCTCAAAGAGAAAAACGAGTCAGAAGCTGCTTAATCAATTTTACACACCATTCAATATCCATTTGGAGTTATTCTCATGGCTTTAACTAACGAAGAAATCTTAAACGCAGTTGCTGAAAAAACTGTTCTTGAACTTGTTGAATTAATTTCTGCTTTCGAAGAGAAATTCAACGTTTCAGCTGCAGCTGTTGCTGTTGCTGCTCCAGCTGGTGGCGCTGCTGCTGCTGCTGAAGAACAATCTGAATTCAACGTTGAGTTGACTTCTTTCGGTGCTAACAAAGTAGCTGTAATTAAAGCAGTTCGTGAAGCAACTGGCCTTGGTCTTAAAGAAGCTAAAGACCTAGTTGAAGGTGCTCCTCAAGTTCTTAAAGAAGGCGTTTCTAAAGAAGAAGGCGAAGAACTTAAGAAGAAACTTGAAGAAGCTGGTGCTACAGTTACACTTAAGTAATTGTAAAAGGAGTCGGTTTTTAAATCGGCTCCATAAAATGGCTGATGGCTCTTGGGTCATCAGCCTTTTTGCGTTACAATAATCGGCTCGATTTTTGTTAGTTTTGTTTGTTTTTTAGAAAAAATTCAAATAAAACAAGTAATTTCAAATGTTTACCAATATTTTTCTTTTTTAAAAATATTGTTAAGCGTTTTTATACCACTAAAAATTGCAGCATTTGTAAACAGTGGTGGCCATATCGGCCTGCGTAATTCCTTCTGAGCCCGTTCTGCAGGCGGGCTTGGTTTACTTTCCGAGGACTCCAGATGGCATACTCATATACCGAAAAGAAACGGATCCGTAAGAATTTTGGTAAATTGCCCCAAGTAATGGATGCACCGTACTTACTATCGATTCAGGTCGATTCGTACAGAACATTCTTGCAAGATGGCAAAACTCCAAAAAACCGCGAAGATATCGGTCTCCAAGCCGCATTTCGTTCAGTTTTTCCTATCGAAAGTTATTCTGGCAATGCTGCTTTAGAATTTGTTGAGTATAGCCTTGGTAAACCTGAGTTCGATGTACGCGAATGTATTCTTCGTGGTTCGACTTATGCGGCACCAATGCGCGTTAAAATTCGTTTGATTATTAAAGATCGCGAAACTAAATCAATTAAAGACGTACGAGAACAAGAAGTCTATATGGGTGAAATTCCACTCATGACTGAAAACGGTACATTCGTCATTAATGGTACTGAGCGTGTAATCGTATCTCAATTACATCGTTCACCAGGCGTTTTCTTTGATCACGATAAAGGTAAAACCCACTCAAGTGGTAAAGTGTTGTATTCAGCACGTATCATTCCTTACCGTGGTTCATGGTTAGACTTCGAATTTGATGCAAAAGACTTAGTTTACGTACGTATTGACCGTCGTCGTAAATTACTTGCTACTGTTGTGTTACGTGCACTAGGTTATAACAACGAACAAATCTTGAATTTGTTCTATGAAAAAGTGCCTGTGTATCTTGACATGGGCAGTTACCAGATTGACCTAGTACCTGAACGTTTACGTGGGGAAATGGCTCAATTTGATATTGCTGACAATGACGGTAAAGTTATTGTTGAGCAAGGTAAACGTATTAATGCTCGTCATGTACGTCAAATGGAAGCTGCTGGTTTAACAAAACTTTCAGTTCCTGATGAATACTTATATGAGCGTATCACTGCTGAAAATATTACTTTGCGTGATGGTGAAGTAATTGCTGCGAATACTTTGTTAAGCCATGAAGTTATGGTGAAGTTGGCAGAAGGTGGTGTTAAACAGTTCAATATCTTGTTTACGAACGATATTGACCGTGGTTCGTTTGTTGCTGACACATTACGTGCAGATACAACAGCTGGCCGTGAAGAAGCATTAGTTGAAATTTATAAAGTAATGCGTCCAGGCGAGCCGCCAACAAAAGAAGCTGCTGAAAACTTATTCAATAACTTATTCTTCTCTTCTGAGCGTTATGACTTATCTCCAGTAGGTCGTATGAAGTTCAACCGTCGTTTGGGTCGTCCATACGAAGTTGGTACTGACCAGAAGTCACGTGAAGTAGAAGGTATTTTATCGCACGAAGATATCATTGATGTATTACGTACATTAGTTGAAATCCGTAACGGTAAAGGTGAAGTCGACGATATCGATCACTTGGGTAACCGTCGTGTACGTTCTGTTGGTGAAATGACTGAAAACCAATTCCGTGTTGGTTTGGTACGTGTTGAACGTGCAGTTAAAGAACGTTTAAGCCAAGCAGAAACAGATAACTTGTCTCCACAAGATCTAATTAACGCTAAACCAGTTGCAGCTGCAATCAAAGAATTCTTTGGTTCAAGCCAATTATCTCAGTTCATGGACCAAAACAACCCATTATCTGAGATTACGCATAAGCGTCGTGTATCAGCGCTTGGGCCTGGTGGTTTAACACGTGAACGTGCGGGCTTTGAAGTACGTGACGTACATCAAACTCACTATGGTCGTGTATGTCCAATTGAAACGCCGGAAGGTCCAAACATTGGTTTGATCAACTCGCTTTCTGTATATGCAAAAGCAAATGACTTCGGTTTCTTGGAAACACCTTACCGTAAAGTAGTAGATGGTCGAGTAACTGATGCAGTTGAATACCTTTCTGCGATTGAAGAAGTAGGTACTGTTATTGCACAGGCCGATTCTGCAGTAGATAAAGATGGCAACCTAACAGAAGAGTTTGTTTCTGTTCGTCATCAAGGTGAATTCGTACGTATGCCACCTGAAAAAGTGACGCATATGGACGTTTCTGCTCAGCAAGTTGTATCTGTTGCTGCATCACTTATTCCATTCCTTGAACACGATGACGCGAACCGTGCGCTTATGGGTTCAAACATGCAACGTCAGGCAGTTCCTACTCTACGTGCGGATAAACCGCTTGTAGGTACAGGTATGGAAGCGAACGTTGCACGTGACTCAGGTGTGTGTGTGATCGCAAACCGTGGTGGTGCAATTGAATACGTAGATGCTTCTCGTATCGTTATTCGTGTAAACGAAGATGAAATGATTGCTGGTGAGGCGGGTGTAGATATCTACAACCTCATTAAATATACGCGTTCTAACCAAAACACTTGTATCAACCAAAATATTATCGTGAATTTGGGCGACAAAGTTGCTCGCGGTGATATCTTGGCAGACGGTCCGTCTACAGATATGGGTGAGCTTGCGCTTGGTCAAAACATGCGCGTTGCGTTCATGACTTGGAATGGTTACAACTATGAAGACTCGATCTTATTATCTGAGCGCGTACTTCAAGAAGACCGTTTAACTTCTATTCATATTCAAGAATTATCTTGTGTAGCGCGTGATACTAAGTTAGGTGCAGAAGAAATTACTGCCGATATTCCTAACGTTGGTGAAGCTGCACTTTCTAAACTTGATGAATCAGGTATCGTTTATATCGGTGCTGAAGTTACAGCAGGTGACATTCTTGTTGGTAAAGTAACGCCTAAAGGTGAAACTCAGTTAACTCCTGAAGAAAAATTGCTTCGTGCAATCTTTGGTGAGAAAGCAGCTGACGTTAAAGATTCATCTTTACGTGTTCCATCTGGTACAAAAGGTACAGTTATCGATGTTCAAGTCTTCACTCGTGATGGCTTAGAGAAAGATGACCGTGCATTGGCGATCGAAAAAGCACAACTTGATGCTTACCGTAAAGACTTGAAAGAAGAATACAAGATCTTTGAAGAAGCAGCTCGTGAGCGTGTAATTCGTTTGCTTAAAGGCCAAGAGTCTAATGGCGGTGGTTCAACTAAACGTGGTGACAAACTCGTTGAAGAAGTGTTATCTGGTTTAGAGCTTGTTGATTTACTTGAAATTCAACCGGCAGATGAAGCAATCGCTGAGCGTTTAACTCAAATTCAAGTGTTCTTAAAAGAAAAGAGCGCAGAAATTGACGAGAAATTCGCTGAGAAGAAACGTAAGCTTGCAACAGGTGATGAATTAACAACTGGCGTATTGAAAGTTGTTAAAGTTTACTTAGCTGTTAAACGTCGTATTCAGCCTGGTGATAAGATGGCTGGTCGTCACGGTAACAAGGGTGTTGTATCTAACATCTTACCTGTTGAAGACATGCCACACGATGCTAACGGTGTACCAGTAGATATCGTATTGAACCCGTTGGGCGTACCATCTCGTATGAACGTGGGTCAGATTCTTGAGACTCACTTAGGTATGGCGGCTAAAGGGCTTGGTGATAAAATCGAGAAAATGTTGAAAGAACAGCGTACAGTTTTAGAACTGCGTGAATTCTTAGACAAGATTTATAACAAAGTCGGTGGTGAGCAAGAAGATCTTGATAGCTTAACTGATGCTGAAGTCTTGGCACTTTCAGGCAACTTACGTGCAGGTGTACCTTTAGCTACTCCTGTATTCGATGGTGCTGAAGAAAGCCAAATTAAAGACTTGCTTGAGTTAGCTGGTATCTCTCGTACAGGTCAAACAGTATTGTTTGATGGCCGTACTGGTGAACAGTTTGATCGTCCTGTAACTGTAGGTTACATGTACATGCTCAAATTGAACCACTTGGTTGATGACAAGATGCATGCGCGTTCAACTGGTTCTTACTCTCTTGTTACACAGCAACCGCTTGGTGGTAAAGCACAATTCGGTGGTCAGCGTTTCGGTGAGATGGAGGTCTGGGCACTCGAAGCTTACGGCGCAGCATATACTCTCCAAGAGATGTTAACTGTTAAGTCGGATGACGTTGAAGGTCGTACACGCATCTATAAGAATATTGTAGATGGTAACCATTATATGGATCCGGGTATGCCTGAATCGTTCAACGTATTGACCAAAGAGATCCGTTCTTTAGGTATCAACATTGAACTGAAAAATGGTGATTAAGTCGTAAGACTCACGATTTTTTAGGTAAAAACAATATTTGTGACCCAGTCGGGTAAGCGTTGCTTCCCGACACACGGAGAAAAAAATTGAAAGACTTGCTCGATATCATGCGTAAGAAAACGGACTCAGATGGTCATGCACCAATTGAGTTTGACCGTATCCGTATTGGTCTTGCGTCACCAGAAATGATTAAGTCATGGTCTCATGGTGAAGTTAAAAAACCTGAGACAATTAACTACCGTACTTTTAAACCTGAACGTGACGGTTTGTTCTGTGCCAAAATTTTTGGTCCAGTAAAAGATTACGAATGCTTGTGTGGTAAATACAAGCGTATGAAATACAAAGGCGTCATTTGTGAAAAATGTGGCGTTGAAGTAACTACAGCGAAAGTTCGTCGTGAACGTATGGGTCACATTGAACTTGCTTCTCCAGTTGCACATATCTGGTTCTTAAAATCGTTACCGAGCCGTATCGGTTTATTATTAGATATGACACTTCGTGATATCGAACGTGTATTGTATTTCGAATCATACGTTGTAACTGACCCAGGTATGACTCCGTTTGAAAAGTATCAACTTTTAACAGACGAAGAATACTTCAATGCACTTGAAGAACACGGTGATGAATTCACTGCGAAAATGGGTGCAGAAGCGGTTCAGGACTTGTTGAAAGATATCGATCTTGAAGCTGAAATCGCACGTTTACGTGAAGAAATTCCTCAAACAACTTCTGAAACGAAGTTGAAAAAAGCGTCTAAGCGCTTGAAATTGATGGAAGCATTCAAAGATTCAAACAACAAGCCAGAATGGATGGTGATGAATGTACTTCCGGTACTTCCACCTGATTTACGTCCATTAGTTCCACTTGAAGGTGGTCGTTTCGCGACTTCTGACTTGAACGATTTATACCGTCGTGTCATTAACCGTAACAACCGTTTGAAGCGTCTTCTTGACCTTGCTGCTCCAGATATCATCGTACGTAACGAAAAACGTATGTTACAAGAGTCTGTAGATGCATTGCTTGATAACGGTCGTCGTGGTCGTGCAATTACTGGTTCTAACAAGCGTCCATTAAAATCTTTGGCAGATATGATCAAAGGTAAACAAGGTCGTTTCCGTCAGAACTTATTAGGTAAGCGTGTTGACTATTCTGGTCGTTCGGTAATTACTGTAGGTCCTACTTTACGTCTTCACCAATGTGGTCTTCCGAAGAAAATGGCACTTGAATTATTCAAGCCATTCATTTTCGCGAAACTACAAGCTTCAGGTCAGGCAACTACCATTAAAGCTGCGAAGAAAATGGTTGAGCGTGAGACTCCGGAAGTTTGGGACGTTCTTGCTTCTGTAATTCGTCAACACCCAGTAATGTTGAACCGTGCGCCAACACTTCACCGTTTAGGTCTTCAAGCATTTGAACCTATTCTTATTGAAGGTAAGGCAATCCGTCTTCACCCACTCGTTTGTGCTGCGTTTAACGCCGACTTCGATGGTGACCAAATGGCGGTACACGTTCCATTGACACTTGAAGCACAGTTAGAAGCTCGTGCATTGATGATGTCAACAAACAACATCTTGTCACCAGCAAACGGTGAGCCAATCATTGTTCCTTCTCAGGACGTTGTCTTGGGTCTTTACTACATCACACGTGATGCTGTAAATGCCAAAGGTGAAGGCATGGTGTTCGCGGATACTCATGAAGTAAACCGTGCACTTGCTACTGGTCAGGTTGCGATCCATGCGCGTGTTAAAGTACGTGTACACCAAACTGTTATCAATGAAAATGGTGAACGTGAACACCAAACTATTATTGTTGATACAACACCTGGTCGTTGTTTGCTTTGGGAAATTGTTCCACAAGGCTTGAGCTTTGACATGATCAACCTTGAGATGACTAAAAAGAACATCTCTAAATTGATCAACTCTTGCTACCGTAAACTTGGTTTGAAAGATACAGTTATCTTTGCTGACCAATTAATGTACTTGGGCTTCCGTCAAGCGACTCGTTCAGGTGTATCTGTAGGTATGGAAGACATGCTCATTCCACCTACTAAGCACACAATTATTGATAAAGCAGAAACAGAAGTTCGTGAAATCGAACAACAGTTCGAACAAGGTTTCGTAACTGCTGGTGAGCGTTATAACAAAGTTGTCGATATCTGGGCGCGTACAAACGACCAAGTTGCTAAAGCAATGATGGATAACTTGTCTTATACACTTGTTAAAAACAAACAAGGTGAAGATGAGAAACAAAAATCATTCAACAGCATCTATATGATGTCTGACTCTGGTGCCCGTGGTAGTGCGGCACAGATTCGTCAGCTTGCTGGTATGCGTGGTTTGATGGCAAAACCGGATGGCTCAATTATTGAGACTCCGATTAAAGCGAACTTCCGTGAAGGTTTAACAGTACTTCAGTACTTTATTTCAACACACGGTGCGCGTAAAGGTTTGGCCGATACAGCATTGAAAACTGCGAACTCTGGTTACTTGACTCGTCGTCTTGTAGACGTAGCGCAAGACTTGGTAATTACTGAACCTGACTGTGGTACAGCGGGTGGTTTAGTAATGACTCCATTCATTCAGGGTGGTGATGTCATCGAGCCATTACGTGACCGCGTATTAGGTCGTGTAACTGCTGAAGACGTACGTCGTGCATCTGATGATGAAGTTGTATTACCTCGTGGTACGTTAATTGACGAGAAAATCGCAGCTCAGCTTGAAGAAGCTGGTGTCGATGAAGTTAAAGTACGCTCTGTAATCGCATGTGAATCAACATTCGGTGTATGTGCTCGTTGTTATGGTCGTGACCTTGCACGTGGTCACTTGGTGAACCCAGGTGAATCAGTCGGTGTAATGGCTGCACAGTCAATCGGTGAGCCGGGTACACAGTTAACGATGCGTACGTTCCACGTTGGTGGTGCTGCGAGCCGAACTTCTGCTGCGAACAGTGTTCAAGTACGTAACAAAGGTACTGTACGTTTCCATAACGTGAAAACTGTACAACATGCAAAAGGCCATTTGGTTTCAGTTTCACGTTCAGGTGAAATTGGTATTGCCGATGATTTAGGTCGTGAGCGCGAGCGTTATAAACTTCCTTACGGTGCAAGCATCTTGTTGAAAGATGGTGAAGCTGTAGAAGCTGGCGGTATCGTAGCGACTTGGGATCCGCATACACATCCATTAGTAACAGAAGTTGCTGGTAAAGCGCGCTTCAGCCAAATCGCTGATGGCGTAACTGCAACATCGAAAACTGATGATGCAACTGGTATGACTACTGTTGAAATCTTGCCTGTAACAGCTCGTCCTGCTTCTGGTAAAGATTTACGTCCTGCAATCGTGTTGGATACAACAGATGGCGGCGAACAGTTCTACTTCTTGCCACAAAATACAATCGTAACTGTCCGTGATGGCGAAACGATTGGTGTGGGTGACGTTATTGGTCGTGTACCACAAGAAACATCACGTACTCGTGATATTACCGGTGGTCTTCCGCGTGTAGCTGACTTGTTCGAAGCGCGTAAGCCAAAAGAGCATGCAATTCTTGCTGAAGTATCAGGTGTTGTAAGCTTCGGTAAAGAGACTAAGGGTAAAAACCGTTTGGTAATTACTCCTGATGATGGTTCTGAGATTTACGAAGAATTGATTCCAAAATGGCGTCAAATCAACGTATTCGAAGGCGAGCATGTGAACCGTGGTGAGACTATTTCTGATGGTCCACAAAACCCACATGACATCTTGCGTTTGAAAGGTGAAGTTGCATTAACTAACTACATCGTGAACGAAGTTCAAGACGTTTACCGTCTCCAAGGTGTAAAAATCAACGATAAGCACATTGAAGTTATCGTACGTCAAATGTTGCGTAAAGTTGATATCACTGATGGCGGTGATACAAGCTTCATTAAAGGCGAGCAAGTGGATTACATCCGCGTTGTTCAAGAGAACCAAGCTGTCTTGGCTCAGAACAAGTTCCCTGCGAAGTTTGAACGTCAATTGATGGGTATTACGAAAGCATCGCTTTCTACTGACTCGTTCATCTCTGCTGCATCGTTCCAGGAAACAACTCGTGTGTTAACTGAAGCGGCTGTAACAGGTAAAGAAGATGATTTACGTGGCTTGAAAGAAAACGTTGTAGTAGGTCGCTTGATTCCAGCAGGTACTGGTCTTGCGTACCACTTAGAGCGTCGTCGTCAAGAAGCAGAAGCTGCAGAGCATGAGCTTCATAATGACTTCAGCGAAGTAGATCAAGCATTTAGCCAAGCATTAAACTCTGAACAATTCTAAGTTTAGGCTGGCAATAAAAAAGGCACCTTAGGGTGCCTTTTTTATTTATATCTATTTATAACAATTTTAAATTGTAATTACATAAACATATTAAAGAGCCATTATTTTATTACTTAAGCGGGATAAATACTCCACAAAAACACACTAGGCTACCTGCTTATGAAGACTGGAGTAAATCTAATGAAAAAAATGATGATGATTGTTAGTGTTGGCCTGATGTCTACAACTTTGTTTGTTGGTTGTCAGAATGCAAGCCCAGAAAGTCAACGTATTGGTTCAGCTGCTATTGGTGGTGGTGCAGGTGGTGCAGTAGGAAAACACGTGGGCGGTAATATAGGTGCAGGTCTAGGAGCGGCACTCGGTGCAGGTGTTGCGGCTAATGCAAAAGGGTCTAGCAGTAAAACCGTACGTAATAGTGCAATTGGTGCTGGTGTCGGCGCTGTATTAGGTGGAGCAATTATTGGTGGTGACGCTGGTGCTGCTACAGGTGGAGCATTGGGTGGTAGTGCCGGTGCAGCCTATGAAGAGAAGAAAGGGAAGTACTAAAAGTATCCTTAATAATTGTTAAACTATAGAAGTCTTTATGTGATTAAAGACTTCTTTTTTATAATTAAAATTTGGCTTAATAAATATAAAAGGCAGAGCTTTACAAAATATCAATCGATTAGGACAGACGGATAACACAATCTGATCAAATTCCTCATAAAAGGGGATTATTCTTTTCTCTAGAACAGATCATTGTGAGAACGGTCATGAAAAAAACAATTGGATTAGTTTCTGCTTTAATGTTGTCTACACTTATGTTCACAGGCTGCCAAAATATGAGCCCATCTGATCAACGTATTGGTGCAGCAGCAGCAGGTGGAGCACTTGGTGGTGGTTTAGGTAACCATGTAGGTGGAGGTATTGGTGCAGGCTTAGGCGCAGCGGTAGGTGCAGGCGTAGGTTCTAATACCCAAGGCGGCAGTAAACAGACAACGACTAAGAGTGCGATTGGTGCTGGTATCGGTTCAGTCGTAGGTAAAGCACTGATTGGTGGTGACTCTGGTGCTGCAATTGGCGGTGCGATCGGTGGTGGTGCTGGTGCTGCGATTGAAGAGAAAAGATAAAAAATTAACAAATAAAAATAAGCGCTTTTAGCGCTTATTTTTATTGAGGAAAAGGTTTCGCTTTTTTACGTCTGATATAAAGCGTTTTCTGAACCTCTGCAATTCTTACCCCAGATTCATCAAAAATGTTTAGATGATAAGTTCTTAAAACAGGTTCATAGTTCTCGGCAAGTTCACGAATTTGTTCTATTTCAGCTAAATCAACTCGAATATCTGCATGTACAGTACTGCGTCCTGGAGAAAGAAAATTGATTTCGGCAGCTTTGTCCCAAACAATATATTTTGATCCGAGATGATGCATAAGAATCATCATATAAAATGGGTCAACCATTGAATAAAGGCTTCCACCAAAATGTGTACCGACTAAATTTTGGTTTTTCCAAGTCAGCGGCATCTTTACACGCACATGGCAAAGTTCTAAATTCATGATTTCAATATAAATCCCTGCGCCACGATAAGGGGGATAGTGATTAAATAGAAATTTTGAAATCGTAGGATTGTTCTGAAGTCTTCTTAAAATAGCCATAATAGTCAATTTTTTTTATTGCAACAGTATTCATACTAGATAAGTATCATCTTTTTTATATTGATGGCAATGCTCTATCCGACTAACGACATGATCGATTGAAAAACAAGATAGGAAATGATTATGCAGCCAAAAGTTCATACAGTAACAACAAGTGATCAACAAACGCTTTGTGCTAAAACATGGGGTGACGAAAAAAATACTCCCTTGGTTTTAGTACATGGCTATCCAGACAATCAAGAAGTATGGGAATCAATCATTGAGCATTTGATCAATGACTTCTATATTGTTACTTACGATGTACGTGGAGCTGGTTTGTCATCTATACCAAAACGTATACGTGATTACCGTTTAGAGCGTTTATCTCTAGATCTCCAAGAAGTTATTGATGAGTTATTGCCAAATCGTCAATTCCATATGGCTGCACATGATTGGGGTTCGATTCAGTCTTGGGAGTCGGTCACTGAGCCTAAGTTCAAAGGTCGTTTATTATCATACACCACCATTTCTGGACCATGTCTTGATCATGCCGCTTTATTTTTACGTGATAAATTTAAATCTTCACCAGCTCAAATCTTAAAAATATTAACCAAATCTTGGTATATCGGGGCATTTCATCTTCCGTTATTAGCACCCACCGTATGGTCTCTATTTAGTCCTGAAAAATGGGGTAAAGTTCTTACTCAGTTGGAAAGGAAAAGTAATTTACCTTTAAATAATAATATTAATGCTGATGGTAAATATGGCATTAATTTATATCGTGCCAATTTTATTCCTCGCTTAACTGGCCCACGTCAACGTTATGCACAGTGTCCAGTTAAGGCTGTTATTTTAAAATATGATACTTTTGTAAGCCCAGAATACATCACTGAGGCTATGCCAAAGTGGGTTGAAAAATTTGAATATGTAGAGCTTAACGCAAATCACTGGGCCATTCTGAGTGAGCCAGAGAAAATAGCAACTCATATTCGTGAGTTTATTAAAGCTCAAGCGTAACAGTGAAATAACTGCATAAAACTGTTAATTCGGCGATATTTTCGGCTTCATAGATATGAATCTGCTAGAATATCGCCTTTTGTTTTGCTCTGAACTTATTCATGAATGCTGTCGTTATTGCGATTGCAGTGATGTTCTTATTATCACTGGCGCGCGTTTCTGTCGTACTGACTTTAGTGGTTTCTGCCATTGTGGGCGGCCTCGTAGCAGGTTTAAGCCTTTCCCAAACCGTTGAAGCTTTTAACGCTGGTCTTGGCGATGGTGCTGAAGTTGCACTTGCCTATGCAGTGTTAGGGGCATTTGCTCTGGCACTTTCAAAATCTGGATTGCCTGATTTACTTGCCCATAAGCTGATTGGTCTATTGGGAATGGAAGCTGGAAAAAGCCGTCAGACTAAAGTGAAATATCTCCTCTTAGGTATTTTATTAATTTCTGCTATTTTCTCTCAAAACCTTATTCCAGTTCATATTGCCTTTATTCCTGTACTGGTTCCGCCACTGTTACGGGTAATGAACCATTTAAAATTAGACCGCCGCGCCGCAGCCTGTGTACTTACGTTAGGTTTGGTTGGTACTTATATTTTTCTTCCGGTTGGATTTGGTGCAATTTTCCTTGAACAGATTCTGATGGGAAATATCAACAAAATTGGGGCAGCGTATGGCTTGCATGTTGATCGGGCAATGATGCCAATTGGCATGGCCATTCCTGTTTTAGGTATGGTGTTAGGCACCTTGGTTGCTGTATTTATTAGCTACCGTAAACCAAGAATTTATGCTGATCGTGCGATTACACCTGTGACCACGATTGATCTAGATAAACCTCTTCGCGCAACAACCCAGGATGAAACAGCTGACTTAAAAGCAGATGCTGAAGAGTTAAAGCATGAAGCAGAGCAAGCACCAGTTATTGCAAAGAAAACGATCTTGATGGCATTGCTCGCAATTGGCTTAACGCTCGCTGCGCAGCTGTATTCAGGTTCGATGATTTTGGGTGGTTTAGTCGGTTTTGCTGTTCTATCTACTGCCGGAATTTTTAAATGGCAAGATGCAGATGATGTCTTTGTACAAGGCATGCGAATGATGGCTTTAGTGGGCTTCATCATGATTTCTGCTGCCGGTTTCGCCTCAGTAATGACTCATACTGGTGATATTAATCAGCTAGTAAATGGTGTAGTCGAGATTATTGGAGATAACCGCGCGCTTGCTGCTTTCCTAATGCTTTGTATTGGCTTATTTGTGACAATTGGTATTGGTTCATCTTTCTCAAGTGTTCCTGTATTAGCTGTTATTTATGTGCCTTTATGTGTGCAGTTTGGTTTCTCACCATTAGCAACGATTGCACTTATTGGTACAGCAGCAGCATTAGGTGATGCTGGATCGCCAGCCTCTGACTCAACCTTAGGGCCAACAGCTGGTTTAGGTGTAGATGGGCAACACGATCATATTTGGGATACAGTCGTACCTACCTTTATTCACTTTAATATTCCGCTATTAATTTTTGGCTGGATCGCTGCAATGGTTTTATAAAGTTTTCATAAAATATTAAAGTGTAAACCTTCTTAATAACGATCTTTAGATTTAAATTAAGAAGGTTTTTTTATTGTCTAAATAAAACATGTATTCAAAATAAATTATATTAAAATACTCGGAATTTAAAAGTATATTAAAATGGTTGGTAATATAAAATAATCTTGATTAATGAGGTTGGGATAAAAACCTATTAAAATAGTTGGATAATATATAATTTTATTTAAAACAGTAGTTTAAAAATAAACTATAAAATAATTTTATAATGAGTATTGCATGGTTTTAAAATAAATGTTTATTATAAATATAAATAAGGTTGGAGATATTAAAGTGTTCAAAAAAGCTTTGGTTATTGCATTAATGGGGATGTCTTCTTTTACTTTTGCTGGTAACTGGCAAGTGAAATTTGGTGGTAGTGTTATTGCTCCATCTGAAGATACAACAACACCTTTAGGCGTGGTAAAAGCAGATCATGAATATGCATTTACACCATCGGTAGAATACTTTTTTGGTCAGTCTCCATTTTCGGCAGAATTATTATTAGCAACACCTATTAATCATGATGTATTGCTAGATGGTAAAAATGCAGCACGTATAAAACAATTACCACCAACAATTACTGCAAAATATCATTTTAAAAACTCTACACGTTTCACACCGTATATTGGTATTGGTGCTACAGCATTTATTCCTTGGGATGAAGAAGGTGCAGCGGTAAAGGTTAAAGAAGATTTTGGTTTGGCAGGTCAAGTTGGTTTTAATTTCCAACCTGCTGATGCTAAAAACTGGGGTGTATTTGTAGATGTACGTTATGCTGATATTAGTCCGGAAGTAACAATTGATCCATCAATTGCTAACTACAAGTTTGATCTAGATATTAATCCTTTTGTTTATACTTTGGGTTATAGCTATAAATTTTAAGCATAATAATAAATAGAAAAATATAATAATAAACCTAGACTCAGGCACCTCACATATATTTTATGTGAGGTTTTTTTATGGATTTTATTTGCACTAAAAAAAGCATAAAACAGACAGTTTTATACATATTTTCTGCAAGTTTTTTTCTAAACTAATTTCTATTCATTACAAGCATGGGAATAAAAACATGAATAACAAATTAGCGATTTGTTTAGCACTTTTGAGTGGTATTGCTTTTACTCAAAATTTACAAGCTGCAAGTTTTTCGTGCGATACTGCAAAAACGAAAACGGAAAAAAGTATTTGTAAAAACCGTTCTTTAAATGATGCAGATGTAAAAATGGCAACGACGTATCAAATCGTTTTGCATGCTTTACCTATGGGTGGGCGAGATAACCAGAAAGATACTCAGCAACAATGGCTGAAAAAAAGAAATGCTTGTGCTGCCAATGTCAGTTGTATTAGCAAAGCTTACCAACAACGTCAAAAGCAGTTAGATACGATATTGCAAGATAGGGTGTTAAGCCACGGCCCATTTTAATTAGAGTAAAAATTTTTGATATTCAGGATTGAAAAATTCTAGAAGTACTCCATTCATAAAGCATTCGAGAACAAACAGCTTCAAAATTTAAGGAGTGATTTATGAGTGAACAAGCATCACAAAATTATAGTTTCCAAGCAGAAGTTGCCCAGCTTTTACATTTAGTGACGCATTCTCTCTATTCTAACCCTGAGATTTTCTTACGTGAGCTTATCTCTAATGCATCAGATGCATGTGATAAGTTACGTTTTGAAGGAATTAATCATCCTGAATATTATGAAAATGATCCAGACTTACATGTACGAATCAGTTTAAATAAAGAAGATAAAACGTTAACGATTTCTGATAATGGTATTGGTTTAAGCCAGCAAGAAGCAATTGATAACTTAGGTACAATTGCTAAGTCAGGTACTAAAGATTTCATGTCAAAATTAACTGGCGATCAAAAAGCAGATGCTCAGTTGATTGGTCAATTTGGTGTGGGTTTTTATTCAGGTTTTATTGTTGCCGACAAGATTACGGTTGAATCACGCCGTGCGGGTCTAGAGGCATCTGAAGGGGTGCGCTGGATTAGTGGTGGTACAGGCGAGTTTGAAGTTCAGCAAATTGATAAAGCCTCACGTGGTACTGACATTATTCTTCACTTACGTGATGATGCGCTTGATTATTTAGAATCTTATAAAGTTAAGCAAATCGTTAATAAATATTCTGACCACATTAGCTTGCCAATTGAAATGCAAAAAGAAGTTTGGCAGGAAGAAGAAGTTGCTGAAGGTGAAGAGCCTAAAGGCGGCCAAATGGTCAAAACTGACGAGTGGGAAGCGATTAACTCGGCAAGTGCTTTATGGACACGTAACAAAAGCGAAGTGACTGAAGAGCAATATATTGAGTTCTATAAAAACTTAACTCATGACTTTGAAGCACCACTCGCTTGGGCACACAACCGTGTTGAAGGTAGTACGGAATATACCCAGTTACTTTATATTCCAAGTAAAGCACCACATGACATTTTTACTCGTGAAGCAAAAGCGGGAATTAAGCTATATGTAAAACGCGTCTTTATTATGGACGATGCGGATAATTTAATTCCAAACTATTTGCGCTTTGTGCAAGGTGTAGTGGACAGCGCTGATTTACCGCTTAATGTTAGCCGTGAGTTGTTGCAAGAAAGCCGTGATGTCAAAACGATTCGTGAAGGTAATGCACGCCGTGTATTAACTGTACTTGATAGTTTGGCTAAATCGGAAGATGAAAAAGACCAAGAAAAATTCAAGACCTTCTATAGTGAGTTTGGTTCAGTACTTAAAGAAGGCTTGGGTGAAGACTTTGGTAACCGTGAACGTATTTTAAAATTATTACGTTATGCGACTTCAACAAATGATGAAGTAACGACTTCTTTTGCTGACTATAAGGCACGTATGAAAGAGGGCCAAAAAGCCATCTATTATGTGACTGCTGACAGTCTAGCAGCAGCGAAAAACTCGCCGCAGCTTGAGTTGTTTAAGAAAAAAGGCATTGAAGTGTTATTAATGGCAGAGCGTGTTGACGAATGGGCAATGAATTTTGTTCAAGAGTTTGACGGTACACCATTAAAGAATGTGTCGAAAGGGGCTGTTGATTTAGGCGATTTGCAAGATGCTGAAGAGAAGAAAGCACTTGAGCAAGCAGCTGAACAGTTTAAGCCTGTTGTTGAGAAACTAAGTGACTCATTAAAGGCTAAAACTAAAGAAGTACGTGTAACTACACGACTAGTTGATTCTCCAGCGTGTTTAGTAACAAGTGAAGGTGAATTGTCTCCACAACTTATTCGTATGCTTAAACAAGCGGGGCAAGCCGTACCTGAAATTAAGCCAATTTTAGAAATTAACCCTGAGCATCCTTTAGTGAAAAAACTTGAAGGCTCAGAGCAATTTGATGACTTGGCAAATGTGATTTTCGATCAGGCTGTGATTGCTGAAGGTGGTTTACCTGAAGACCCAGCAGCTTACGTGAAACGCATTAATAGCTTATTGTTGAAATAATTTTTTGATATAAAAAAAAGCCTCTGAACTGTCAGGGGCTTTTTTGTGGATAAAGAAAGAGTTATCCACAACCTGATGATTTTTGTTTAAAAATTAGCTTCAAGATTCATTTGCACACTGAGTTGGTGTTTCGGATCATCATCAATATGGTTAAAAAAATTAAGATCATTTTGGATAAAAATCCAATCTCTCCATATCGGTTGACGCCATGAAATATAAGGCCCCCAGCTATTTAGTCGAATATCATTTTTAGTATATACGCCACCGCTATAAATACCGTAAGTCAGGCTATTATCTTTCACAAACTCAAATTGTTGAAAAGTCCAATTGCCCCAGTTGTAATCTTCATTTTCGCTCTTGTTCACATTAAATTTATTAGAAAATAATGTGTTATCTTGCATTTTCTGCGTTAAGTTTAGGGTAGTTTCAGAATAATTTCGGCTGGTAGAGCCGTAACGAAAGATCTGTTCTGTATCAATTCTAATGTTATGTCTCAAATTCCATTTCTTCTTTGCTAAAAATTGTACGTAGATATCACTATCTGAATTTGAGCCTAAATCGAGGTCATTTTCAAAAGGCATCCATGTTGAAATGGTGGCCCAGCTCGCACTCAGTGGATTTGTGACTGAAACCTGAGTTGATGAATTCTTCTTCTTTCTTTTACCCAAAGCTTTATACGTTTGTTCAGGTTGAGTCGCACGTTTCCATAACGTATCATTTCCAAATACAGCCATAAGCTCTTGAATTAAACCAGCATCAGATAAAGTATTGTTTGCTTCTACTTCACAAGGTGAGCGTGAAAGTGATTGTCTTTTTACTTTAGCGAAACTCGTAGAAGAATAGGGATAACGCCGTGACCGTTGGTGTTTTAAAGAGTTATAAAAAAAATGAGTATGTGGAAGTAAAGCTAATACACCTAAACTATAAATACAAATGAAGACTGTCGATTTATTTTGAAATGGAGAAGAAAATTGATTCATTTTTAAAGATAAGGAATCAAAAACAAAAATTAGAACAGTACTTTAGAAGGCTAAGCTTAAAATTTTATTTAAAAGTATTTTGTTATTTATCACCTTGGATGAGGTCCAAGGTGATGTTTGCTAGCTTAGAAAAGTGCTTCTAAACGTAAGAAGGTGCTGACAAAATGATTACGGTCTTCGCGGTGGTCATTAAAGTAATTTACATCGCCTTGTACAAAGAACCATTCACGTAAAACGGGTTGGCGCCATGAAACAAAGGGTCCCCAACTGTTTAAACGTAAGTCATTGTCGTTGTAATAACCGCTAGTATAAATACCATAGTTAAAACGGTTGTTTGCAAAGAAACTGTGCTCGCGGAATGTTCGGTTTTCCCAAGCTAGATCGTCATCTTGATCATCGGCATAGGTTAGGCTGAACTGATTGGATAAAATCGGTTGATTCGGTCTAGCATGGGTAAGTTCAAGATTAGTACGTAAGTAGTTTTCGCTGTCTATGCCGTAACGATAAATTTGTTCAGCATAAAACTTAAAATCATTACGAAGTTGCCAATCTCTCGATGCTTTTAAACGAACATAAATATCGTCCCCAGAACGAATACCTAAGTCGGCATCGGTTTCGAAAGGCAGTTTTTTAGAAAAATTTGACCAACGTAAGGCAATTGAGCTGTTGTCATCTCGAGTTCGTTTGCCATCTAACTTCTTATTGGAGTCTTGATTTGGGTTTTGGTTAATATTAGCTGGACTGTTATTAAATTCATCATCTAAAGAATCATCACCAAATACCACGCTTAAACGTTTTTCTAGCGTAGGGAGCTTAATTTTACCGCGAATTCTGGGCTTAATTTCAAAGTTGTCGTATTCATTCCAATAGTTATCCACCATGACGCGAATGGTTGCTGTTGCAGGTTTTTGTGGATCAACTTCACCAAACCAATTATCAATTTTTTCAGAAGTACGATCGGCCCAATTACGAATTTTCTTTTGCTTACGATCAACCCAGGTTTGATCTTCGGTTTGTTCGGTAGGCGGAACAATAGGCTCACTAGATTGCTCTGGAAAAATGGTTGGGGTTGCATCTACCCAACGCGGAATTTGATCTAAGAGATTTTCGTCTGTGGTGACTTCAGTTTGTACTCCAGATGATGTACTTCCTACTTGTTGGTTTGCCGAAGAAGAGGCGGTCTCTGCATGAGCGATGCATACTGAACCAAATCCAATCGTTAAAAGTGCAAAAAGCTGCCTGTACGGCATTACATGAAATGTTTTCATATCTATCTTTATGTTTTGTTGTTGTTTCCACTTTTGTTGATTTTTCTAATAAAATCAAGAGGGAGACACAAAAGTTAAGTAAATTTAACTTTTTTTACATATTTGAAATAAATGAAAAAGTTTAAGCTATTAGCGATTATTTTTAGCCAAAAAAAAATCCCCCAGTGAAGGGGGATGATAGATCAAGGAAACTTCAAATTCCGATCATTAAACACATAAAAAACAGAACATTACAGCGCGAATATTCTAAGCGGCAATAATAAACTGATTTTTAGCAATTAGATAGTTCTTTTTTTAGAACGCTCTATTGCTAAAATGATGATAAAACATACGATTTGATCACATTTTAATTGTGTTCATTTATTTCTTTGGAATATCGCAAGTTTCATCGGTACAAGCAGCTGCATCATCTTGCTCGACTTCTTCACTATCTGCTTTGATTTGTGCTTTTTCCAAAACTTGTAAAAAGACTTCACGTGGTTGAGCGCCAGCAAGAGCGATTCTTTGGTCAAATACAAAAAATGGCACGCCAGTTACATTAAGCTGCTCACGTGCAATTTTTTCATCATGACGGACAAAGTCAGATAGTTCGTTGGTATCTAGTACGTATTCAACTTCAGCATTGTCTAAACCAATACGAGATGCAATTTCTTCTACAACTTCACGTTCGCCAATTGCGAGACCTTCGGTCATATAAGCATGGAAAAAAGCTTCTTTAGCTTCATTACCTAAACCTTTGCTTTGCGCAAGGTGAATAATACGGTGTGCATTAAAACTATTGCCTGAGTTGGCTTTTTGCCATTGAAAATCAATACCTTCAGAAGCAGCCATGGCCGCAATATTGCGCTCCATTTCTTCCATCTCTTCATAGGTACGGCCATATTTTTTAGCTAGACGTTCAGTATTTGAAGTGTCATGTTTAGCTGGCGCATCAGGATCTAATTCAAAACTATGCCAGTGAATTTCAAGATCAATACCTGCTTCAGCAGCTACATGCTCAAGGCGTTTTTTACCAATATAACAAAAAGGGCAAACTACATCAGACCAGACATCAACACGCATGGGAGAATCTCATAAATTTTAATTACCCATCATAATAGGGATGATGGATAAGGATTTAAAGCTTTGGGTAGCGAATACAGTGTTGCGTATTGTGAAATAAATGGCATATAAAGAAGAATAAGCTCTATTTTATAACTATAAAGAGCAAAACTATAAGAAGGGAAATAGGAGGTGTGTATGCGCCGAGTTTTGATTGCGATTGCAAGTCTGATTGTTATCACAAGCATTATTTTTTTCACCTATCAACATATCAAACAGCAGCAGGCCAAAGACAGTAGTCAAATGTTTGATGTCGTCATGACTGAAAAAATGAATCAGCTTTATGACCAAGCACAAGACTGGTCTAAACCCGTCCAGCTCGATATTCACGATAAGCGTTTGGCAGGACACTATAAGCAAATTTCAGAATTTCTTTTAAGTTATTGGATTCAAAATATTAATGCACGTAATGCATACTTAAGAGAACTCAAAGCAGCCAAATGGGATACTTTCTTAAATGTGGACCGTTTAGATATTGATAAAAAACAGAAGTATGCAGAAACTGAAAAGATGCTAGCCGATGTCCGTAAAGCATCAGATCAGTACCAGACTGAATATGAAAAGATTCATAAAACTTTCTTAGCAAAGGTTCAAGAATTATCGGTTGATGCAGAGATGAGGCAACTTCTTGAAATGAAATTGGGAACTCAGCAAAAAGCAGATCAAGATCATGCAATTTTTATGATTGAGCTACAAATTTTAGATAAAGCAGAAGAAATGTTTAAGCTTCTAAAAAATTATGAATGGCAAAAGAAAGATCAGATGATTCTTTTTCATGAAAATGCTCAGGTCAAAAAATTTAACGGGCTTTATCAAGATGTTCTAAAGCTAAATGCAAAAATTGAAAAAATTAAGAAAAAGAATGTAGCTGCACTCGAAGGAGATTTAAAAGAATAAGCAAAGCATGAGCATCAAATATTATGATTTGGTGCTCTCGACTTTCCCTTTGGTTAAAAAAGATTGTAATAAACTTTGAGAAGTTTGCAGTTTGTTTAACTGCTCAGACACATGCATGAGTTCAGTTTGCAGTTTTTCTTGAACCACTGAGCACAGCGTAAATACGCGTTCATCTAAATCAAAACAAGGCAGCAAAACCTGAATATCTTTTAGGTGCATGCCTGCATCATTTAATATTTTAATTTTCTTAATATTTTCAATATCTTTTTGCGTATAACTTCGATAGTTATTACTCGCTCGAAGAGGCTGTATAAGCCCTAAGCTCTCGTAATAACGCAGCATACGAGGACTTACTTTTGTAAGCTCGGCAACTTTAGCTAAGTTCATAAAATGGGGTTGACCTTAACAGTGGTGTTATAGTTTAGCATGTTTTTATCTTTCAAAATGGTACTTGTTCAATGATCAGAAAACTCATTTTATTGGTGTTATTCGGATTAATGTCATTTGTTGCAAATGCCAAAACACTTGAACTTCAGGAGAAGAACATGCGTCAAATATTTGTGCTTCACGGTTACTCTGCTTCTATAGATGATCATTGGTTTCTAGATTTAAAACATCAAATAGAAGATGAACATACAACGGTTACCTTAATTCCATTTCCAGATTCTGAGAATCCTGATGTAGATGCATGGCAAAAGGTTTTAGACCAACAGATCCCTAAGGTGGATGAGAATACCTATTTTGTTGCGCACAGTTTAGGGGTGATTACGTTACTGCACTTTTTGCAAAGACATGATTATCAAAATATTGGAGGAATGATTTTAGTATCTGGATTTTCTGGTTTCATTTCAGATTCTTCTGTACTTAATAGTTATATAACCAAGAGTAAAGTCGATACAAATTACTTTAAGGGCATAAAGAAAAAGCTGGTGTATTTATCGGATAATGATGATTTAGTTCCGCCAAAACTGACTATTGAATTGGCGAAAGAAATTGATGCGCCGTACATTACCGTTCCTAATGGTGGGCATTTTTTGGGTAGAGAAGGTTATACGAAATTTCAGCAATTAGTTGATTCTCTAAAAGAGATGTTAGATAGCAAATAAAACCAATAAGTTAAATTGCACTCTATAATCTGAATACTTTTGTTTTGTTCAAGTTATAGAGTGTTTTATATAAATTTCATTCTTGAATAAATAAAGTCCCTTACTATTACATTAAAAATTTTAATTATATTTACCGTTTATCTGAGCCTTACTGAATCATATTCGACTTTGTTGTAGCCTATTTATAGATACTTTTAATTTAATCATCATCTTTTAATTGAAATAGGGTGACTGATTTTTGGAGCAAGTTATGAACTTTCTAAAACAATCAGCCTTCATTGCTGCATTTGCTTTTATGGGTTTACCGACTGTTCAAGCAGAAGAAGTGGCTACTTTACCAACAATTCGCGTTATGGCTGAATCTGAGCTACGTGAAGAGGTGGGATTTGTACCCTTCCAAGAAGATAAAAAAGTGCGTCAGGCGCTGCAACATCATGAGTATAAAACTCATTACGATATACAGAATGCTTTAGTCCCTGAAGGTATGACTACAGTAGATTATCAGCCAGTTATGGCACAGCCTGATTTGTCTCAACTTTCTCCATTCTTACAACAATACATTTTAGCGGTAGCGGGTGGAATACAGTCTTCTGATCCAACCAATGGCATTTTTGAAATGTTAAGACCTTTGAATATTAACCGAAGTAATGTTGGTGCTTATCGTGATGGTACGATGAAAGTTAACCTTAATGACCTCATAAATTTACAACAGCAAATTCAAGATGGTTTAAAAGGCCATTAAAAATAAACACTAGAAGGTCCTTTCCAAGATTATTATGTAACTTATTTTTTTTATTTATAAATTTATCAATGGATTATATGAAATAGTATATGGTTTTGTGCGAAAGGTATCAGTAGAATGAAAAAGTTAATTCGTATTGCGTAATTTTATTAATCTGTGAAGATAACTTCTCTCAAAATAGTTTTTGAATTTTTTGCTATTCATCTGTAGCTGATAGACATTTTTTAGACAAAAATGATAAAATTAGCATTAATTTAATATTTGTAATCTCTATATTCTAATATTTATAAATGAGATGTTTAAAGGTGATTATTATGAATCTATTTAGTGATGTTAAAGCAGCAGAAGTAGCTGCGTACTTTCTTTCTAGATCTGATGGTCAATTGCCTGTTTTAAAATTAATGAAATTGATGTATCTTGCTGAAAGAGAGTCTTTTAAACAGCACCATTTTCCTATAATTGGCGACTATCTTGTCTCAATGCCTCATGGTCCAGTTCTGTCCTTAACTTATGATAGATTAAATGGAAATTGTAGAAATACATATATGAGAGAACTTTTATCTGATAAAGAAAATTATAATATTTCTCTAAAATCAAATATTTCTATAAATAGTGATTTAAAATACTTGAGTAAAGATGACCAAAATATTTTAGAAGAAGTATGGAATGAGTTTGGTCATATGAATAAATGGGAAATTCGAGACTATACGCACAATGGTGGATGTCCAGAATGGTCAGATCCGAATGGGTCAAGTAGACCAATAACATATAGAGATTTATTTAAAGCTTTAGAGTTTGATGAACAAACTGCTTCAAGCATTGAAGATTACCTGAATGAAGAATCAGATATAGATAGTTTTTTTTCAAATTTGGTATAGGACTGCTTAATTTCATGGTCGAAGGTAATAATTCAGAAGATAATAAAAAAGCGAATGAAGAACAAATTACAAAGACTTTATCGAGTATACAGTGGGATGCAAAAGCTGGTGACACTTTATTAGTGCCTTCGGGACCATCTGGAAACCATCTATTTGTTGTATTATTTGATCCTCAGGTACCAATAGATACAAGTTTTGGAAAAAAACTTCACTTAGCTCAAGTTAATTTTACATCTGTACGTCCAGGTATGATACATGATACTAGTTGTATTATTGAATCTGGTGAGCATGAGTTCATTAGCCATCAAAGCTATGTTAATTATAGAGGTTTGAGATACGAGGAATATGAGCCAATCAAAAGAGGTGTAGAAAATGGACGCCTGTCTTTACATACTCCAGTTGAATATGGTTTATTGTGTCGGATTAGAGAAGGTGCACTTATTTCTGGTAAAACACCTCCATATGTTAAATACGAGATTCAAAAATTATTAGATTCTGCTGATATAAGTAAATCAGCATAAAAAATCCCCGCATTGAGCGGGGATTTTTTTTTATCTTGGTGTTAATTAAACACGTTCGATCACTGTTGCAATACCTTGACCAAGGCCGATACACATGGTCGCAAGACCGATTTGAGTATCTTGTTGTTCCATTACGTTCAACAATGTAGTGGTGATACGTGCACCAGAACAGCCTAGTGGGTGACCCAAAGCAATCGCACCACCATTTAAGTTAATGATGTCTTGCTTGTCATAAATACCTAAGCCTTTCATTACTGATAAGCCTTGAGCAGCAAATGCTTCGTTTAACTCGATAGTTTGAATATCAGCCATCGTTAAACCAGCACGTTTAAGCGCTTTTTGAGTTGCTGGAACTGGACCGTAACCCATGATTGCTGCATCACAACCTGCAACGGCCATAGAGCGAATTACAGCGCGTGGTTTTAAACCTAACGCTTGTGCGCGTTCAGCAGACATAAGTAACATTGCAGAAGCACCATCAGATAAAGCTGAAGATGTAGCAGCCGTTACCGTACCACCTTTCGGGTCAAATACAGGACGTAATGCTTTGAACGCTTCAAGGTTTGCATCTGGACGAATTACTTCATCGATGTCGCAAAGGATTTTAAAGCCATTAGCATCGTGGCCTTCAACACCAACGATTTCGTTTTTGAAACGACCTTCTTGAGTTGCAGCCCAAGCACGGCGGTGAGATTCAACACCAAAAGCGTCTTGCTCTTCACGGCTAATGCCATTCATACGACCTAACATTTCAGCAGTTAAGCCCATCATGTTAGATGCTTTTGCATAGTGTTTAGATGCTTCTGGGTTTAGGTCGATGCCATGCATCATACCTACGTGGCCCATGTGCTCTACACCACCAATAATGAAAATATCACCTTGGTTTGTTGCAATCTGTGCAGCAGCAGTATGAAGCGCTTGCATAGAAGAACCACAAAGACGGTTTACTGTTTGACCAGCAACAGTTTTTGGTAAGTCAGCCAATAAGCCGATGTTACGGCCAATGTTCATACCTTGTTCTAGAGTCTGGTTTACACAGCCCCAGATCAGGTCTTCAACTTCGTTTACATCAAACTGGTTACGGGCAACGAGTGCACGAACCAATTCAGCAGATAAGCTGTCAGCACGTACATTACGGAACATACCGTTTTTGGTTTTACCCATTGCAGAACGTACGCCATCAACGATGACAACGTCACGTGGATTTAAAGTAGCCATTCACGTTGCTCCTTAACCGTAGAATTTTTTGTTGTTAGCAGCCATGTCGCGCAACATTTGTGGCGCTTCATAAGCCTTACCTAAGTGTGCATATTTGTCGCAAAGTGCAACGTATTCAGCAACACCAGTCTGGTCGATATAACGACATGGACCACCACGGAATGGAGGGAAACCTACACCCATAATCATCGCCATGTCTGCTTCAGCAGCAGTTGCAACGATGTTGTCTTCTAAGCAACGAACTGTTTCGTTACAGAAAGCAAGCATCATGCGGTCAATGATTTCTTGGTTATCAAACTCGCGTTTCTCACCCGTTACGAAAGGAGCAATGATTTCATATGCTGTTGGATCAACAGTTTTTGCTTTTTTGCCTTTCTTATCAAGTTCGTATTTGTAGAAACCAACGTCATTCTTTTGACCAAGTCGTTTAGCTTCGTACATTGCTTGGATTGAACCTTTAAAGTCTGGCTTCATACGGTCTGGGAAACCTTCAGCCATGACTTCTGCACCATGTACACCTGTGTCGATACCTACAACGTCGATGAGGTAAGCAGGACCCATTGGCCAACCAAACTTAGACATTACATTGTCAACTTGCTGGAAGTCTGCGCCGTCTTTTACAAGAAGGTCAAACGCACCAAAGTAAGGGAACAATACACGGTTAACCAAGAATCCTGGGCAGTCGTTTACAACGATCGGTGTTTTGCCCATTTTTTGAGCAAGCACAACAGTAGTTGCAATCGCTTCTTCAGAAGTCTTTTCACCACGAATTACTTCTACAAGCGGCATCATGTGAACTGGGTTGAAGAAGTGCATACCAACGAAGTTTTCAGGACGTTGTAATGCTTTTGCTAAACGTGTGATTGAAATCGTAGAAGTATTAGAAGCAATAATCGTATTTTCACGAACATTTTTCTCAGTATCCGCAAGTACCATTTCTTTTACTTTTGGATTTTCTGTAACTGCTTCGATCACGATATCAACTTCTTTAAACTCATCGTAGCTTAAAGTAGGACGGATACGTGCAAGCGTTTCACCCATTTGCGCAGGTTTCATTTTCTTACGTTCAACTTGTTTAGTTAACAAGCTGTTCGCTTCTTTCATACCTAGAGCAAGTTGTGGATTACCAATATCTTTCATGATAATTGGTGTGCCTTTGCTTGCCGCTTGGTAAGCAATACCACCACCCATGATACCAGCGCCAAGTACAGCTGCTTGGTTTACAGGGTGTGCACCTTTTTCATATTTTTTAGCAGTTTTCTTAACAACTTGGTCATTGAGGAATAAACCAATCAATGCACCAGCTTGTGGCGTAATCGCAGCTTTTGCAAAGCCTTCAGCTTCAGCTTTTAATGCTTCGTCACGCGCAAGACTTGCACCCGCTTGTAATGAATCAAGTAATAATTTTGGAGCAGGGTATTGAGCAGGGTTTGCTTTAGCAAGCACTGCACCTTTCGCAGTATTGAACGCCATCATTTGTTCAAGTGGGTTCAATTTTACAGCTTCAAGCTTTTCTTGACGTTTTGCTTTCCAGTTTAAACGACCAGAAATTGCTTGCTTAACTAAGTCAGTTGCAGCTTCAAGTAATTTATCAGCAGCTACAACCGCATCTACCGCACCATCTTTTAGGGCAGCAGCTGGTTTTTTAGGAGCAGCCATCGCCATCCATTCAACCGCGTTGTCGATACCAATCAGACGGCTTAAACGTACGCTACCGCCGAAACCTGGGTAAATACCAAGTTTAATTTCCGGTAAGCCCACTTGTGCAGCTTCTGACATCACACGATAGTCACAAACCAAACACATTTCAAAACCGCCACCTAACGCCATACCGTTAATAGCAACAACTTTTGGAATTTCTAAATCTTCAAAGCTATTGAAGATTTCGTGAACAGGCATAAGCCAGTCAACAATTGCTTTTTCGCCTTGTGCGAAGTTTTCACCAAATTCGGTAATGTCTGCCCCAACAATAAATGTCGATTTGCCCGAGGTAACAACTAAGCCTTTAATATCATTATTTGCTTTTACCGCAGCAATAGCAGCTTGGAAATCTTCAATTGTTGCACGGTTAAATTTATTGACCGACTCACCTTGTAAGTCAAAGCGGAATTCTGCAATTCCGTCCGAAAGCATTTGGACGGTAATGGCATTGCCAGCGTGGATCATGCCTGATCTCCTTAGTTTTGGAGGACTTCTAAGTTGATGTTATGAAGCGTGTGCACATCTTAGGTACACATTTATGCTTCGCTAATCTTACGATAACTATATCTAAAAAAAACCTGACAAGTTGTATCAAGCCGTGACGCAAGGGTCATCTTATTTATTATTCAATTCATCTATATGAAATGCATAAAAGAAATCATAAAGATAGCTAATAACGAAAGACATTTGTTTTAATTTAACTTTTTCTTGATAAAGCATAGGAATTATCAATTTTTTATATAAAAACGAATAAGTTTTAAAAGTTAATTTTTTGTCAAAAATGTCAATTGTTAGTGGGATCATCTGTAAATAACAGTAATAATAGTAATAAATTTTAACTTCCTTAAATTTATGGAAAAATACACTATATTTAAAATTTTTATTACACCAGCGCTGTCTATTATTTGACTTAATTTTTTTACATTCGCTTTTTCTAAGTCAATTTTGTTAAAATTTGCACCAATTAAATAAACTTCCGGTTTCTCTCTCCTTAAATATAAGGTGAAGTTGCCCCTAATCTTTTGAAAGAGTAGCAATATGATTAAGTGGATCATATTAGCGATTTTTGTGATATCAGCATTGTATATCCAACATCGCGGCAAAGTGCGTCACTCGTTTTATCGTCAATTTTTTGACCATTCAACCTTGCTCGCACCGATTAACTTTTTAATGTACATCTTTTCAAAGGTGCCGAATCAACCTTATATCGATACACAGCATTTTAAAGATTTAAAAGTGCTGGATGAAAATTGGGAAATGATTCGAGATGAAGCGAAAGCTTTATATGACCAAGGTGGGATTAAAGCTTCAAGTACCTATAACGATTTAGGTTTTAACTCATTCTTTAAAACAGGTTGGAAGCGTTTTTACCTCAAATGGTATGAATCGAGTCATCCATCTGCTGCTGAGCTTTGCCCAAAAACTACAGCACTTCTTAAAACATTGCCGACAATTAAAGCAGCAATGTTTACCGAGCTTGCACCTGACAGCCGTTTGGTAAGACACCGTGATCCGTATGCAGGTTCTTTGCGTTATCACTTAGGTCTAATTACACCAAATGATGACCGTTGTTTTATTGATGTCGATGGCGAAAGATATTCTTGGCGTGATGGTCAAAGTGTCGTGTTTGATGAAACTTATATTCACTATGCTGAAAATAAGACTGATCAAAACCGTATTATTTTCTTTGCAGACGTTGAACGTCCAATGAAAGTAAAATGGATGGAGCGTTTCAACCATTGGTTTGGTCGTAAAGTGATGACTGCGGCAAGTTCACCGAATGAAACAGGCGACCAAACAGGTGGCTTAAATAAAGCTTTTGCTTATCTTTATCAAATTCGTATTAAAGCTAAAGCCTTAAAAGCATCGAACCGTAAGTTGTATTATTTCTTGAAATGGTTCTTGATGCTTGGGATTTTCTTTTTGATTTTTGTTCGACCATATGTATTTTAATAAAAAACGCCCCAAAGGGCGTTTTTTACTTTAAGCAATTTTATTTAAATTATTTTAAATATCAATTCTCTAAAAATAGTTAAAGTTCCAATAAATTAAGTTTTTATTAAGTTTTAATTAATAAAAAGTCACATTGTTCCATTCAGCAGGTTTCTTACTATTTAAAAAATTAATAATTCGAGATGGTTTTATTTCAAGTGTTGCTTGACCGTAGTCCGAGCTAAAAAGAGTATTAATGTAATTTGTAGGTGCCTGATCAATTTCAATCACATTAGGTAAAACCCATTTTCCTGTTGGATTTTCTGGAACCTCATTAACGACTTGAATATTATTTGATGTCTTGGATGTTGCTAAACGCAAAGCATGTGTCAATACCCCATCTTTATGGTAAACAACGGCGTAGGCATTATTACCATATTCTTTTGCTAATGGAGATTGATTGGCGGGTGTATTAATTAGTTCTCCATGTGCACTTACACCTATATGCGTCACTTTACCATCCTTCATCCAGACTACAGCGTGCTCTAGATCATGTCGGTGTCCTATGAAGTCTAAACTACCATTTACGGCTTTATCTTTAACAGTGTAAAGTGCAAAAATACGACCGCAGTAAATGGAATTCTGATAAGTCGTACATTTTTCTTTATAAATAATATTTGCTTTGCTCAATTGATCCCTATAGCTGCATTGACCCTCTAAAGTGCCTGAAGTATCCAAACCATTATTAGGGAAATAGTTTTCACCTTGTTTTTGTACTGGTGCTGAAGCTAAACATCCATCTGTATCGAAATCAAAGACAATTTTTCCATTTTCTAAATTTACAGGTTTCAACGTAGAAAGGCCTGTAATACATGCTGGTTGGTCTGTACTGCATAGAGGAACTTGGCTCCAGTCTTTTGAAAAACCTTGAGTTGAGTAGATCATGCTACCGATTAGAGTAAAGATTAAGATATATATATTCATATATTATGGATATTTTAATAGTTGAATCCAAATATTAAAAAAGTTAAATGACATTATTTTTTCAGTTTTATTAAAATATTATTTTATGTAGACTTTAATAATATTTTATTTTTTAATATTTTTTTATAAAAAATAAATTTATGTAAACTTGTACTAAGTAGATAATATGAAAAATGTATTGATTATTGATCTAAATGATTAATTTTGTGACCTATTTCACAGTGCTGGTAATTTGTTACAACTATTAAGAGCCAATAGGCAATTTTGATTCTACAATGGCGCGGTTTTTTCGAAGACTGGTCAGCGGAAGTAGGTTTTAAAATGGCTCATGCTCATCACGCAGCTCATGCACATGTTCATCATATCGAAGAGAGAAAAGAAGACAGTTCTCAAGGTGATTTAAAAACAAAAGTGATGTTAAGACAAGCAGCTTCGACGACTGAAAAATCTAAACGATCTATAACTAAAAATCATAAAGCTGAAGACCAAAATATTAATTTGCATAAGTTCTCGAGTAAGCTCGAAAGTATCTCTGCCAACCATAGTAAAGAGAAATGCGCCAAAAATATTCGTATTGCTCTACAAGCGGCTGGAGCAGATGTGTCAAAGCATCCTGTAGCTGCTTCTGATTGGGGGCAAACGCTAGAAAAGAATGGTTATAAGAAAATTAAACCTGCTTTCAACCGTCCACAAGAAGGTGACATTTACATTATTGAGCGAACTAGTGGCCACACTTATGGTCATATTGCAGGCTATACAGGCAATGGTTGGTTCTCGGATTTTCGTCAAAAAACCTATGCGGTGTATAAAGAAAAAGACGTTAAATATAGTTACTATCGTCTAGACTCTTAAGCGAGTACGACACAATCTGTCGGACCATATTTAAATTGCTTTCCAAATTTATGTTCTAGCACAGTAAAGCACTTGAAAATTAGGGGTGAAAACATCACATTAGGTATTCAGTATTAAGCCATGCATGCCAATAGTGAATCAAAACGCTCGTCCTCATATTGAAAAAATTTTAGCCAACATGACCCAGCTTCCAGGTGTTTATAAAATGCTAGGGAAGGAGGGTGAATTGTTATATGTCGGCAAAGCGAAAAACCTAAAGAATCGGGTATCGAGTTATTTTGTTAAAACCATTGAGCATCCTAAAACTCAGGCTTTAGTTGCCAGAATTTATGATATTGAAACGTTAGTCACTCGTTCAGAAACTGAAGCATTACTCCTCGAGCAAAATTTAATTAAACAACATCGACCGCCTTATAACATCATGCTGCGGGACGATAAGTCATATGTCTATATTTTTGTGTCGGCAGATAAGCCCTATCCTCGGCTTGCCAGTGGGCGTGGTAAAGGTAAGCACCAAATTGGTAAGTTTTTTGGCCCGTACCCAAGTGCCTATAGTGCACGTGATACGTTACTGGTTTTGCAAAAACTTTTTAATGTGCGTCAGTGCGAAAATAGTTATTTTTCACAGCGCAAGCGTCCATGTTTGCAATACCAGATCAAGCGGTGTTCAGCTCCGTGCGTAGGTCTGATTTCGCCCGAAGATTATAAAGAAGACGTTAATAATAGTATTCGCTTTTTGCAAGGTGATACCAAAGAGCTTAATCAAGAGCTCATTGCCAAAATGGAACAAGCAGCGGCTGAGCTTGAATTTGAAAAAGCTGTTTTTTACCGTGATCGTTTATCTTTATTACGTGAAGTACAAGCCCAACAAGCCGTATTTAAAGTCAAAGGCGAAGCAGATATTCTGGCAATTGCATATCAGGCAGGCGTGACATGCGTGCAAATTATGTATGTACGCAATGGGCGAATGCTGGGTGGAAAAAGTTATTTCCCAGACATGCTTGGTGATGATCTTGGGCAAATGCTGAGTGACTTTATGGCGAACTTTTACTTTCAGGTTGCAGATGAAGTTCCCAATGAGCTTATCGTAAATATTGCTTTGCCTGATTGTAAAGAACTAGAGGAAGCGTTGGCACAGCAGTTTGGCAAAAAGGTTCAGATTAAGAGTAATGTTCGAGAAACTCGTGCCGAGTGGCTGGAACTAGCCGAAATGAACGTTCAACATGCCATTAAGGGGCAGTTGAGTAATCATTTAGAACTTAATGAACGTTTCCATCAGTTAGAGCAAGTGGTGGGAAGACCCGTTGATCGTATTGAGTGTTTTGATATTAGTCATACCATGGGTGAAGCTCCAATTGCCTCATGTGTCGTGTTTGATCAAGGGGGCGCTCGTAAGCGTGACTACCGCCAATTTGCCATTCAAGACATCACAGCAGGCGATGATTATGCTGCTATGCGTCAAGCTTTAACACGTCGTTATAAAAAGGCCATATTGCCTGATTTACTGTTGATTGATGGTGGTAAAGGCCAGCTCCATATGGCAATGGAAGTTATGCAAGAGCTTGGGTTAGACGCTTTTATGGTGGGTGTATCTAAAGGTGAAGGGCGTAAACCCGGACTTGAAACCCTGCATTTTACCGACGGCACAAAAATCCAGTTACCGGAAGACCATAAGGCATTGCACTTGATTCAGCAGGTGCGTGATGAGGCCCATCGTTTTGCGATTACTAAACATCGTGCTAAACGCGACAAACGCCGAAGTACCTCAGTTTTAGAGGCAATTCCTGGGTTGGGGCCAAAGCGCCGTCGAGATTTATTAACTCATTTTGGTGGAATCCAAGGCGTTTTAAAAGCATCTGAAAAAGAGCTTACTCTTGTGCCCGGTTTTGGTGAAATGATGGCAAGAACGATTTATAAAATTCTGCATGAATAAAGATAGGTTTCTATGCTGAATGACCAAATAGTTGGTATATAAGTACAAGAATGATCATTCACATTCCCTTTAAAATGATGAAAGATGTTTCATCAAGAGTCAGAGTGCTTTAGGGAAGTGAATGTCATTACTGCAATTATTTGAAGAAATAAAACAAAAGGAATGGATTGAAATACCCGAAGGGTGGCTACAAGGGCGAACTGTTTTTGGTGGGCTTGTCGCTGGATTACTCATGCAAAAGGCCTGCTGCAATATTCAAGATCCAAATAAAAGATTATTAAGTTGTAGTGTTACTTTCGTGGGCCCTGTACAACAGGGGCCTGCCCAATTGACTATTGAAATTTTAAGAGAAGGGAAATCGGTCACTACGCTTGAAACCCGTTTATGGCAAGATGGTGCGGTACAAACGATTTTGGTCGCAAGCTTTGGTGTGCCGCGTGCGTCGAATATTAAAGTGCGACATGAGCCTATCGTTCCAGTTTATAGGCAACCTGAAGAGTTACAACCTATTCCTTTTGCTAGACAAATGCCAGAATGCTATCAACATTTTGATGTATGCTGGGCAGAAGGTCATTATCCTGTTACAGGAAGTCAGTATGCTGACTTTGGAGGATGGTCAAGGTTTAATCCTAATAAGCATGAAAATCGTCAAATGACTTTGCCAGATTTAATTGTCTTGATGGATATTTGGCCACCTGGTGTATTGCCGATGTTTAAGCAAGTTGCTCCTGCAAGTTCTTTAACTTGGCACATTACCTATGTCCATCCGTTCCAACATCAATTATGTGACTGGTTTAAATATAAAGTGGTAACTGAATATGCAGGTGAAGGTTATTCCACAGAATATGCCCATCTTTGGGACCAAAATGATCATTTAATTGCAATTTTACGGCAAACTGTTACGGTATTTACCTAAGCAGTCCACTTCCTCGATTCATATATTTCGTATAAAGTGGCTGTTACAGATAGATACAATATTGAAGAAAGTATTTTTGTCTGTTACAAGATGCATGAAGACTTAATTGGCGGTGTTTATGACCACAGGGCGAATCCTGAATATCCCAAATATCCTAACATTAGCGCGTATTGCGCTTATTCCTGTATTTTTGGTGATCGCGTATTGGCCGCCTGCAATGGGTATTGGTGAGCACGAAGGAAGTATGAGTCGTCATATTATCTTGACGGCTATTTTTGTGTTTGCTGCTATTACCGATTGGTTTGATGGCTATTTGGCACGAACTTTAAACCAGACTTCAGCATTTGGCCGTTTTTTAGATCCAGTTGCAGATAAGCTCATGGTGGCGGCTGCACTGATTGTTTTAGTGCAGTGGAATCCAACGATCTCAATGGCTTTTGCAGCAATTGTTATTATTTCACGTGAAATTACAGTTTCTGCTTTACGTGAATGGATGGCAGAACTTGGCGCACGAACCAGTGTGGCAGTATCGACTGTAGGTAAATATAAAACAGCCTTTCAGATGATTGCCATTAGTGTGTTCTTACTTAATTGGCAGCCTTTAGAAATGCTTGCCTATGCTTTGTTATATACAGCGGTCATTTTAACTCTATGGTCAATGTTTATTTACCTCAAAGCAGCTTGGCCTTATTTAAAGCAGCCTTAAGTGCATATTGAATGATTAAGCCTTTCTATAATGAAAGGCTTTTTTATTTTTGAAGAGTGCAAGAATCGGGTCGTCATAGGGCTTTGGCTACTTTAATGTAAGATATAAGTGCTAAGGAGGTGACACATGCAAATGCTTTCTTCTCGGCAATTTGCTGTAATTGCCACTGTGATTGAATATTTATATGAACATCTAGACCAGCAACCCAGTCTGGACGATGTGGCGAGTCATATGAATTTAAGCCCAAGCTATATTCAACGCCAGTTTCAGGAATGGGTAGGGATTAGCCCGAAAAAATTTGTGCAATATATGAGTTTGCAACAGGCCAAATATCATCTGTTGCAACAACGGAGTTTATTAGAAACCGCTTTAAATACGGGTTTATCTGGCACAGGACGTTTACACGATCTGTTTATTCAGCTTGAAGGGATGACGCCTGGGGAATATAAACAAAAAGGCGAAGGCGTTATTCTTAATTATTCGGTTGAGACAAGTCCCTTCGGTGAGTTGTTGGTTGTCAGTAGTGAAAAAGGCATATGTTCTATACGGTTTATCGAAACTCACGCCAATATTGAACAACTCATTAAGCAGTACTTTTCGAAAGCTCAATTGAAAAATCAGTCACCGATTTGGCATCAACAAATTGCAAAGTGGTTTGAACAGGATTTTTCAGAACACTTACAGCAGAAACTTCCTCTTAATTTGGCTGGAACTCCATTTCAGCTACAAGTATGGGAAGCCTTGCTCACCATTCCAGAAGGGCAACTTCGGACTTACCAAGATATTGCAGAGCAAATTGGGAAGCCTAAAGCAGTTAGAGCCGTTGCTACAGCAATTGGGCAGAATCCGATTGCATATCTGATTCCCTGTCATCGAGTGATCCGTGCCACAGGGATGGTTGGAGAATATCATTGGCAAAAGGGGCGTAAATTGGCATTGTTAGCTTGGGAGATGTCAAAGCAACATGGAGAGACCGTATGACCTTGGATTTATTTTCTCCAGAGCCTTGTGAGAATTTATTACCCTACGATGGTGAAGTTCAGGACTATGGTTGTATTTTAAGCCCTGAAGAAGCTGAACAATATTTTGATTATCTTTACCAACACCTCGCATGGAAACATGACGAGGCTAAGTTGTATGGCAAGCACTTTATTACAGCTCGAAAAGTTGCATGGTATGGAGATGACTACTATCAATATAAATATTCGGGTGTCGCACGTGATTCTTTACCGTGGGACAAAGCACTCGCTAAATTAAAACAACAGGTAGAGCAAATACTTTCAGAAAAATTTAATTCTTGTTTGGCAAATCTTTATGAAGATGGAACCCAAGGAATGGCTTGGCACAGTGACTCGGATGTTTCTTTGGCAAGAACGACAACAATCGCCTCTTTAAGCTTTGGTGCTACTCGTAAATTTTCTTTTAGACATATTCAAAGTAAAGAGAAAATTGAATTGTGGCTACAGCCAGGCCAACTCATTGTGATGCGTGGTGAGACTCAACAATATTGGCAACACCGTTTAAATCGCTCAACAAAGATTTTACAACCACGTATTAATCTTACTTTTCGGCAATTTAAGTTTTTATAAAAATAAGACAAGAAAAAAGCCCATGATGGCAGCATGAGCTTATTCCTCTGAGGGGGATGCTTCTACTGATGAGCTGCTGATGAAAAGAATCATCAATAGGAGCTAAAATCATAATATGAGAATATTGTGATATATTCAATGTTTTAAAGTGTAAGAAAAGTTTAAATTATCATAAGGTGGAGTTTTAGATTTCACCTTTTTCAGATAATTCCATAAAACGTTGTTCAATAAGTGCTGCATTTTCTTGCAAAATTTCGATGAGCTTTTCAACGTTTAAAAAATCAAAACGATTTTTAGAGGCAACTAAAGTTAAAGCCAAAGGTACTTCTTTGTTTGAAAAACGAACAGGAACAGCTAGACCTGAAACATTTGGGTCAATCTCACCTTGTGAGAAATAGAACCCTTGTTTTTTAATTTTACGCATACGCTGAATAAAGCTCGGTTCATCTTCAGCAAAACCTGATTGTTTTAATTCTTGCTGGTAACGGTGGTAGTAGTCCTGCATGCGCTGCTTACTTAAATGCGAAATCATTGTTTTTGGAGATGATCCAACGTAAATCGGTCTTGGGCAGCCTCGGCCATATGAAAGTAGCTCAGTGTCTTTAAATATTTCATGATGTATGTCAATGCAATAGTCATCATTTAAATAGGTAAGCAAACAGCACAGTTCGGTACGTTCTACAATATTTCGCATAAACGGTGTGCTGATTTGAACCAGTGGGTCGGTTGTTCTGGATATATAGTCAAGAACTGCAATTTTTGAGCCTAAGGTATAATCGCCAGAGGTTCCATTAATGCGTTTTAATAGATCAGCCGATACTAGTTCTTTAAGGTAACGGTAACTCGTTGGTTTGGACAAGCCAAGTTCTTCGCAAATAATATCGACATTAATGATTGGACGCGAAACTGAAAATAGGTCCAGTACGGTTAAAATTTTGCCAAAACTTGAAATTGCCATAATGTCTTGTTCGTATCCTTTAACAACGAGTCATCTTTGAGTTTTTTATAACAGAAAAAAAGAAGATTTGTCTCAATTCTAAAATAAATGCCTGATTTGAGTATTTTACTCTGACAAAGAGAAAACTTCTCTTGGCTTATACATCATATACGATAATTAAAAAATATATCAAATTATCAAATGGAGATATTTTAGTTGACTAAATCGCTTTATTTTGAAAAAATTGCCAAACAAAATATCTAATCGAGAAATTGGTCGGTTCCAGATTGATTTCTTGATACCTCTTCTTTCCAAAGCTTGGCCGTTTAAATGGCGCCCAAACTGAAATCATCTCTGCCAATCAGGCGAGATGTGGAAAAATCATTGTATTGAAGGATGCTCCTCATATCATTTGCTTTGAGGCAAATGGCAAAGTTGTGTTGTCTTTAGAAAGACAATCAAATATTGAAGGGCATGCTCATCAGTTCAAATCTGTATTTGAGATGAGTTCATGTTATTAAAGCAAATACTGGCGTTCCGCCCGAGTAGGCTTGATCTGATCTTTGCCTTAAAAACATTTATTGCCGGAATGTTGGCACTATTTGTTTCATTTGAATTAGATCTGATTAATCCGATGTGGTCGATTGGTACGGTCCTGATTATTGCCAATCCATATTCAGGAATGGTGTCCTCTAAATGTGTCTATCGGGTGGTAGGGACAATTGGTGGAGCTGTGATTGCCTTAACTCTAACACCACATTTAATTAATACACCTTGGATATTTACCGTGGTGTTATCGTTGTGGGTGGGTTTTGCGCTTTATGTGTCGTTACTTGATCGTACTCCACGTAGTTATGCTTTTATGCTGGCGGGTTACTCGACAGCCATGATCGTCTTCAATGCGATTACCTATATTGATCAATACAATATATTCGATATTGCTTTAGCTCGGGTTATAGAAATTTCGATTGGCGTGATTTCAAGTGCAGTGGTTTCTGCCACGATTCTTCCAATGCATATTGGCTCAGCAATTAAACAGCGGGTGATAAAAGCCCTAAAAGATACAGAAAATCTGTTTGCTAATTTATTAAATACAGATTCGCAGCAGAACAATACCCAGCTTTTGGCTGCCATTACTCGCGACACCACAGATATTCATGCCTTGGCAGTACATTTGAGTTATGAAAAGGGTGAACTGCATGGCATGACCAAACCCTTGCAGGAAATGCTTCATCAAATCTCAATGGTGGTTGCTAATCTAGTCGCTTTATCTGAGCGTATCAAGCAACTTCAAGAACTTCGATTTATCGAGACTCATGCAGAAAAACTGCAACAACTTTCAGCTCATGTTGTACAGTTTTTAGAGCAAAAAGATCTAATCGTTGATGAAAATATTTTGCAGTTGCCTGATGAGTTTGAAAGCGATTTCGCAAGTTTGATGGAGTCGGCTTCTACACACCAACAAGTTTTGGTTGCAGCTATGAAAATGGATGTGCGCCATTTCATTAGCAATGTGTTAGCCGTTAAAGTTTTGTGGCAGCGAATTCAGCAAGGTAATAAAGAAATTCCTGACAACATTACCCCAATGACGACCAAATATCCAAGTTTACACCGTGATCATGGTGTGGCGATACGAGGTGGGATTAGTGCAGTCCTTATTACTTTTATCGTGACTGGGGTCTGGATTGTGTCGGGATGGAAAGCTGGATTTATGATGGCGCAAATGGGAGCAGTAACCGCCTGTATTTTAACAGCCTTAGATAACCCGGTTCCGGTTCTGCGTATTTTTATCTGGGGCAGTATAGCTTCAGCAGTTTTAGTCTTTGTTTATGCATTTGGTATTTTTCCGCATGTCACAACTTTTTGGGAACTTGGACTGGTTTTATTACCGATGTTCTTATTCGCAGTGTCTATGATGGCTAACCAGATGTTGATGCCAGTAGGTATGGTGTTGGGTATTAATACCATGATGGGACTAAACCTGCACAATGCTTATAGCATGGATGCAGTGTCTTATCTTGATAGTTCATTTGCCATGATCTTAGGTGTTTTAGTGTCTTTGATTGTCATTGATGTTGTTCGCGCCATGTCACCAGACACGAGTGCAAGCCGTATTTTAGCCTTGCATTACCGTGCCATGCGACAAGCGATCTATCTGCCATATGGTCTTGATTTTAAAGTTCATCTACGCAGTATGCTAGATCGGATTGGGATTCTAAACAGCAAAATGGTGCAATCAGACGAGATTAAAACTTCAATTCATCAGGCCCTGATTGAGTCGAGTAGTATTGTTGATTTAAGCCGATTGCAAGAGTTAGCCAATCAGTTTCCTCAAACATCCGAACTCACTCAGCATATTGGCGATTTGCAACAAAATCTGGATGAGCTGTTTAGAGCTAAAGAAAACGATGAAAATGATACGACAGCTTTAGTAGAGCGAATCTACCGAGCGTTATTTGAATTAAAACAGCTTGCTTCAAATGTTGAAGATATGACTATGCGACAAAGACTACTCATTTCACTGAACAATATTGCTTATAGCATGTGCCATGTTTCATCAGAGCAAATGAATGAAAACAGCACCCTGAGAGGAGCCACAGCAAATGGGTGAGTTTAATGTTTATGGTATTTATGTGCCTTCTTTGCTCATTCAAGCACTCTTGGCATATATCTGTTTCCGTGGGTTAAGTCCTTTAACAAATAAGTTGATTGCACAAGGCTGGATTGCATTACCTAGTATTTTTAATTTGTGTTTTTACCTCTTATTACTTTTGGTAATACATCAAATTTTTGTTGGGGTCGGTGCGTAGAGATGTTTGCGAAATTAAAGATTGAGTTAGGTGAGTGAAATGAATCAGGTGGATTTGAAAAAAGTCATCCGTCCAGTAATTTTGATTGTCGCATTAATGCTGGCGGTCTATACCATTGTGCATTTATGGAATTACTATAATGCAGCGCCGTGGACGCGTGATGGTCGAGTTCGTGGTGACGTTATTCAAGTATCTTCGGATGTCGCGGGGCTTGTGACAGAAGTATTGGTGCAAGATAACCAGACTGTGAAAAAAGGTCAGGTGCTCTTTAAAATTGATGTTTCCCGCCGAGCTTTAGATGTAGAGCAGGCAAAATCTGATTTAGCAAAAGCAAATGCAGCCTTTGCCCAAGCGCAAGCTGGTTTAGCACAAGCCAAAGCGAACCTGATTAAATCAGATACGAATATTAAGTTAGCCGAGAAAAATGCAAGCCGCTACTCAAATCTTATGGATGGCGCCATCTCTAAACAAGAACAAGATCAAGTTTTCGCAACACGTGATCAATCCCATGCTGAACATGAGCAACTCCAAGCTGCTATTCAACAAGCGGAAGCAACTGTTAAACAACAACAAGCTCTGATTGAGGCGGCTACGAGTAACTTGCATTTGGCCGAGCTTAATATGCATCGTGCTGCGGTAATTGCTCCAGCTGATGGTACTTTATCTAACTTTGATATGCGCCCAGGTAACTATGTTCAAGTTGGTCAGGCTGTTGCAGCACTACTTGACCGTAAACAACTCTATGTTGTGGGCTATTTTGAAGAGACTAAATTAAACCGTATTCATGTCGGCGATCAGGCCAGTGTACAGTTAATGGGGGATAGCCAGAAAATTAAAGGCCATGTACAAGGTATTGCATCTGGTATCGAAGATCGTGAACGCTCAAGCAGTTCTAAACTTCTTGCCAATGTAAATCCAACGTTCAGTTGGGTTCGTTTAGCGCAGCGTGTGCCTGTAAAAATCGTATTGGATGAAACACCAAAGAACCAGCTTGCTTTCATCTCTGGACGTACGGCAACTGTGCATATTATCGAGAAATAAAACGAGAACTAAAAAGGAAGGCTTTAGCCTTCCTTTTTTAGTTCTTACGGTGTTAAACCGACTGGATTTCGATACCAACTCTGAATGAGTAAGGCGGCTGCAAAACTATCTGCCGAAAGCTTTTTTGCTCGACCTTGCTCTTGGTAGAAACCGAGTTCTTCTCGTGCTTCACGTGTAGTTAAACGCTCATCTACCATTAATGTTTCAATATTGGTTTGATGGCGTAAACGTCTCGCAAATTTGCGGGCACGTGTAGAAAGTTCTGACTCGCTATCATCCATATTCAAAGGCAAACCAACCAAAAATAGATCAGGTTGCCATTCTTTCACGATTTTTAAGAGCTGATCCCAGTTTGGAATACCATCTTTCATCACAAATAGAGGGAGGGGATTGGCACTTTCAATTGAAGACTGGCCAATCGCCATTCCCATTTTTTGAGTACCAAAGTCAAAAGCCATAATCGATTTTGATTGTGTTTCGGTCATTAAGCATGTCCGATTTCAGATGCTAACCATGCACGATCTACACCGATTTTTTTATAAGCTGCATCCCAACGATCGTCATAAGGCAGGTTAAAAATCAGATCCATATCGGCATCACAAATGAGCCAGTCACCGCGCGTAATTTCATCTTCTAACTGGTTTTTACCCCAGCTCGCATAACCTAAAGCAATTTGATATCGACCAACACCTTCATTGTGGGCAATCGCATCAAGAATATCTTTACTGGTAGTAATACAAACATTTTCACCTACAGCAATAGATGAATGCCATGTCGGTTGTCCAGTATGAAGAACGAATCCAGCCTCGGGACGTAATGGCCCACCTTGTAAAACCACATGTGGATTTACATTGTCTGCTTCAATGTCGAGATCATTGAGTAATTCTTTAATTTGAATGCCGGAAGGGCGGTTAATAATAATGCCTTGAGCACCTTCTTCATCATGACGGGCAAGATAAATTACAGTGTTTGCGAAAAAGTCATCTGCCATTTCTGGCGGGGCAATCAGACAACGGTGAGTCAGATATTGTTTGGTCACCTAAGCGGTTCTCCCTCAAAAAATGTCACTAGAGGGTCTCTCGACCCTTTTATCTATATAGGTTCTTTTTATCAACATACAAGAGTTAATCGGATTTCGCCAATCTTTTTCTCTCATTTTTTATTAATTTGAAGAAGCCTGAAATTTAAGTTGGCGTAATTGTTTTGCGTGTTGCAAGGTTGTTTCATTAATTTCAACTCCGCCTGACATGCGAGCTAACTCTAAAATGATTTGATTTTCATCCAATTCAACAATTGTACTACTGGCTGGATCAGTTTGTTGTTTCTTCACTAGTAAATGCTGATCTGATTGTGCAGCAACTTGTGCCTGATGAGTAATACATAAAAGTTGAACATGTTGGGCTAGGTCGGCAAGTAAACGTCCAACAACTTCTGCTGTACCACCACTAATACCAACATCAATTTCATCAAACACTAACACTTCTGCTTCGGTTTTTTCAGCGTTCATGACTTGCATGACAAGTGCAATACGTGAAAGTTCACCACCTGAAGCTACTCGTGCTAATGGTTGTGGAGGAATACCCTTATTGGCAGTAAATAATAGTTGAATAAAACTTAAACCCTCAGCAGTAGGTTGCTCTAGTGGTTCAAACTTAAACTCAAAATGTGCCTCTGGCAGCGCTAAAGGTTTAACTTGTTCGGTTAATTGTTTAGCAAGTGGAGCAGCCGCTTCACGACGAATATTGTCTAAATGCTGAGCTTTCTCCAAGAACTCCTCATGCGACTTTTCAACTTGTTCTGCCAATGTTTCTGGGTCTTCAAGTTGATGTAATTGCTCAAGCTCACTTTGCCAAGCTTCATATTCTTCTTTAAGCGTTTCTGGTTGAGTTCGGTATTTCCGTGCTAAACGATGGAAAACTTCAAGTTTAGAGTTGAGCTCCTCCATTCGCTCTGGATCAAAACTTTGACGATCAATAAATTGACGCAAGTTTGCCGTTGCATCATCTATTTCACTTTGAGCATTCAGTAAAGAATTATAGATCTCGGAAAGTTGTTCGCTACGCCCCGCGTGGGATTCTAATCTACGAATAATCGAAGACATTTCTTGAGTAATGTTTTGCTCAGCTTCATCAAGCACATTTAGGCTATAGCTACAATCATGCATGATATGTTCATGATGACTGAGGCGATCGAACTCTTGCTCAATTTCTTTATAGTCAGTTTGAATGACCTCTTCGAGCTCTTCAATTTGATGCTCTAAAGTACCAATACGTTGCAGTCGGGTTGCTTGTGCATCTAAGGCTGCTTGATGCAAACGAATGGTACGTTGCCATGTGCTATAGGCTTCACGTACATCATTTGCTTCAGTATAAAAATTATTATAACGATCTAGCCAATGCTTTGGATAAGGCGGTTCAAGCAGCTGCTGCTGGCTGTGCTGACTATAGAGTTGAACCAGCAAGCGACCTAATTCTTTGAGTTCAGATAGACTGCTCGGGCGACCATTAACCCATGCTTTGCTGCGTCCGGTTGCGAAAATCACACGACGTAAATGGATTTCCCCAGAATCATCATCTAGCTCGTGGTCTTGGAGCCATTTTGCTTCAGGACTATTATTTTGATAGGTAAAAACTGCGGTGATATCCGCTTTATCCGAACCATAACGGACATAATTTGTATCTGTACGTTCCCCTAGGCAGGCAGAGAGTGCATCCAGTAATAATGATTTTCCGGCACCTGTTTCGCCTGTTAGAACATTAAATCCTTGTTCTATATCAATAGCCAAATGATCAGCTAATGCAAAATTAATTAAAGTTAAATGTGTGAGCATAAACGCATCCAACGCGCCAAATTATGGGTTAAAGATAGAGAAGTTTTGAATTTGCTACAAGTGATCTATTATTCTAACTGAAATTATAGAACAGCAAGATTGCGGATATTTACAATGAAAAAAACATTAAGCTTACCGAAACCACCAATAGGGATGATCAACCGCCATAAAAAAAATAATCCTGCGGAAATGAATAAAATTTTAAATCAGCATTTTAATGCATTTAAACAGGCAGCAGCACAAGGGGATTATGCCAAAGCTTATCAACATGTTAAACAAGCTGTTAATTTGGTTCCCAAGCATGCTGGCGCCTTATCAGATTTAGCTTATACCGAATTACGCTTAGGCCGTTATAACGATGCCTATCAACATTATTTACAAGCGATTCAAGCAAGTGGAGCTAACGTAAATACAAACTTATATGATGGACTCACAGAAGTTTGTCATCACTTAAAGAAAAAAGAAGAAACAATCAAATTTGGACGCTTGGCAATTGCAACCAAAAAAGAATTAGTGAAGAGCGAACCTGTTTTGTCTATTGCCAATCATGCACCACCAGCATTTAGTGCAAATCCTCAAGAAAATATTATTGCTTTTTCATTGTTTGGGGCAAACCCTCGCTATTGTGAAACCTCTATTTTAAATATTCAGTTAGCCAAACAAATTTATCCTGAATGGACGTGTCGCTTTTATGTCGATGATACTGTGCCAGTACTGGTGCAACAGCGTTTAAAAGAGAAGGGCGCGCAAGTTATTCAGGTTACAGATTCTCAAAAACAGCTATCTGGTTTGTTTTGGCGCTTTTTGGTGATGGATGATCCGACAATTAAGCGTTTTCTGATACGTGATGCCGACTCCATTGTCTCGCACCGCGAAAAAGCAGCTGTAGATGCTTGGCTCAAGAGTGATAAATGGTTTCACTTAATGCGAGACAATTATTCTCATACCGAGTTAATTTTGGCGGGAATGTGGGGTGGATGTACGGGGATTTTTCATAATATTGAAGCACATATCAGGGATTATGTTGCCACCGGACGTTATCTGGATAATCGGGTGATGGATCAGCATTATTTGCGCTACTGTATTTGGCCGACTTTAAAACAAAATGTGCTTATACACGATAGCCAGCAATTCGATTCAGATGCTATCGATTTTCCAGCTTATGATCTGGCGTTAATGCAAAACGACAGCGAAAATTTTCATGTAGGAATGAATGACGGTTCACCGGTAGTTGCTACAGCAGTTGCCCATCCAACTGCACAGAGAGTGTGTTGGGTACTTCTAGATGAAAATCAGGTCGAAGTTTGCAGATACGATGCAATTGTGTCGAATAGTCGAAATATTGAGATTAACTTACCTTATGCTTTTGCCAAAAAAATTCAGGCACAGCAGTGGAAATTACAAGTCTATCCGTATGAAAACTGATTGATTAGTTATTTAGGCACAATTAAACTACATTCATCATAATTTATATAAATACGGCATTATCTGGAGAGTGTGCATGAGTTCAACCCAATTTGATCATGTAACGGTCATCAAAAAATCAAACGTTTATTTTGGTGGAGCATGTATCAGCCATACCGTGCAATTTGAAGATGGAACAAAAAAAACACTAGGTGTTATTTTGCCGACTGAGCAAGCTTTAACTTTTGAAACCCATGTTCCTGAGCGTATGGAAATTATTTCAGGTGAATGCCGCGTAACAATTGCGGACAGTAATGAAAGTGAGTTGTTCCGTGCAGGCCAATCATTTTATGTGCCTGGTAATAGTCTTTTTAAAATCGAAACTGATGAAGTACTCGATTACGTGTGCCATTTAGAAGGCTAAGAAATTCCTATTCAAATCGGGTACACTATGCCCAAAGAAATCCTGTGAAGTTGGCTTTGCAGGATTTTTATTTTTTTGCTCAAACGTTGTTAGAGGTCATGCATGGCAAAACCGGAATATTATTATGGCGTTCATTCAGTGGAGTCATTGTTAGAACTTGAACCGGAACGTGTGCTAACCCTGTTTACTTTAAAAGGACGGGATGACCAGCGTTTGCAAAAGATTTTGCAATTGGCAGAGCCTTTTGGAATTAGTGTACAAAAAGCAAGCCGTGATAGTCTCGAAAAGCTTGCAGGTCTACCGTTTCATCAAGGCGTGGTTGCAGCAGTACGTCCGCATCCGACTTTAAATGAAAAAGATCTAGATCAGATCTTGGCTGAAACCCCAGATGCTTTATTGCTGGCATTAGATCAGGTGACAGACCCGCATAACTTAGGGGCTTGCATCCGTACCGCTGCTGCAATGGGCGTGCAAGCAGTGATTGTACCTCGTGATCGTTCGGCAAGTTTAACCCCAACAGCTCGTAAAGTTGCAGCGGGTGGAGCTGAAAAAGTTAAATTTATTCAAGTCACAAACTTGGCTCGTACATTAGCCCATCTCAAAGAGACGACTCATACACGTGTGATTGGCACTATGCTTGATGAAAGTGCAATGCCAATTCAAAAATGTGATTTCTCTGGCCCAGTCGTGATCGTGATGGGAGCCGAAGATACGGGTTTACGCCCAATTACACAGGCACAGTGTGATCATAAAGTTTATATTCCGATGTCTGGAAATTTACAGAGTCTAAATGTGAGTGTGGCAACAGGTATGGCACTTTATGAGGCTTGCCGTCAGCGTTCTGAGGTATAATCTAGCTGCCTTTCTAGTTTGTAAGCAGTCTTGATATGTCTCCCCGTAAGCAAGGTTATTTTTTTGTATTGGTGACCATGTGCATTTGGGGCGGGTTTACACTTTTTGCCCGTTTAAATGCACAATGGCACATCAGTGCTTGGGATATTGCCGCACTACGCTTTGCTATAGCCTTCCTAATTTTGATGCCTATCTTAATTTATAAAAAAGATCTCGCTTTTTTATGGAGTAAGCATGCGGTTATTTTGGCATTGATTGGTGGAGTCATTTACTGCCTTACGGTTTATACAGCTTTCCTTTATGCACCAGCTGCCCATGCTGCAATATTTTTAAATGGCTGTATTCCTATCTGTACTGCAATTGCAGCATACATTTTATTTAGACAACCATTTGATAAGCATACATGGGTGAGTCTGGCAATTATGATTACTGCCTTGGCTCTCATGAGCGCATTGATGTTGAAAAGTAGTACCTCTGCTTTTGGAATTGGAGATTTACTTCTGTTTATCAGTGCGATTTGGTGGGGGATTTTTACTGTACTACTTAAACAGTGGAAGCTCTCTGCTTGGCATTCTATGGCAAGCGTCGCAATCTGGTCCGCAATTATTTATTTGCCGATTTATTTGTTGTTCTTACCTAAGCACTTTATGGATGTAGATCCTTTGCACTTAGCTGTACAAAGTATTTTCCATGGCGTGTTTGTCGTTATTATTGCGACATTAACCTATGTTGCTGCTATTCAGCGTCTTGGCGCATTTAAAACGGGAAGTATTGTAACTTTGGCGCCGTTTATTGCTGCTATTTTAGCTGTACCTTTACTTGGTGAATCATTAAGCCCATCAATTGTAGTGGGCTTAGTAGGTATGGGAATAGGTGCTTTACAGCCTTGGCGTTGGTTTAGACAAGATAGCCTGACACAAAAGATTAAGCAGCAAAATACACAAAATTAGTTTGCACGCTTCAAATAGCTTTGATGTAAAGGCTCTAATTGCTGATATAAATGTTCGAGTAACCCGTCATTAAACACAATGTCATTGGCAAGTTCACGTTTACGCTCGCGTGGCATTTGTGCTGCAATAATTTTCTGGATTTGTTCTTGGTTTTGCCCATCACGTTGGCTTGCACGCTGAATTTGAGTTTGTTCACTCGCATCAACTAATAGAGTGTGATTAACCAATTCATGCTGGTTGGTTTCAAAAAGTAGGGGGGAAACTAAAATCACATAAGGACTTTTTGGGTTTTGTAGCTGTTGAACAATAGATTGGCGAATGGCTGGATGCGTGATTTTCTCAAGTGTTTGTCTTGCTTCAGGGTTTTGAAAAATATATTCACGTAGTGCACGGCGGTCTAGATTGCCGTCGGGTTGAAGTACCCAATCTCCAAAAGTTTGTTGGATTTTTTGAAGGGCAGGTTGGCCTTTTTCAACCACTTCGCGAGCAACAATATCGGCATCGACGACTTGGATTCCTTGGGATTCAAACCATTGTGTTGCAGCAGATTTTCCACTGCCAATACCACCTGTGACTCCCAGAATAAAAGCCATCTTAACCTCCCAAATAAATTTTCATAATTTGGTCACCCCATAAAAAGGCAACCCAACCCGCAATGGCAATATATGGCCCAAACGCAAAGGGCTGATTATCATTACGTAATTTTAGTAAAATGATGCCAATAATTGCACCTAGTAAAGATGACAATAGCACAATTAATGGCAGCATCAATGGCCCCATCCACGCGCCTAATGCGGCAAGCAATTTAAAGTCGCCGTAGCCCATACCTTCTTTGCCTGTAATCACTTTAAATAAGTAATACACAATCCAAAGGCATAAAAAACCGATTAAATATCCCCAAATAGCTGAGTTAGGCGAGGTGTAAATATTAAAGGTATTAATACCTAAGCCGAGAGCAGCCAAAGGTAGGGTGAAACGGTCAGGTAGTAGCTGAGTATCAAAGTCTATAAATGTTAAAGCAATCAAAATCCAAGTGAGCACTAGCCCCCAAAGCATTTGTAGGGTTGGACCAAAAACCATGACGACTACTAATGAACATAGCATCGTGAGTAATTCAATCGCTGGATAACGAATGCTAATAGGATGTTGGCAATCGCCACATTTTCCTCTTAACATTAACCAGCTTATAACTGGAATATTTTGATACCAACGGATCGGTTGCTGACATGCAGGACATGATGAAGCAGGTTTACTTAATGTCAGCTTTTCATGCTCAATGATGGGTAGTTCGGGATTAAGCAATATTTGACATTCCTGCTGCCAATCTTGTTCCATCATTTTGGGGGTGCGATAAATTACCACATTCAAAAAGCTACCAATACATAGGCTCAATAGTGCGACTGCAATATAAAGTGCAGTTAAGTTTTGAATAAAATAAGCAATAATTTCTTGCATTATATGACTGAGCCCATTTGGAAAATTGGAAGATACATAGCAATCACTAGACCACCTACGAGCACCCCTAAAATTGCCATGATTAAAGGTTCCATCATTGAAGTTAAACCATCAACGGCATTATCAACTTCATTTTCATAATAAGTAGCAACTTTATCGAGCATGCTGTCTAGCGCACCAGATTCTTCACCAATTGCGACCATTTGTATAGCCATAGATGGAAAACGATTTGAAACACGCATTGCAAATTGGAGTTGTTGACCAGTAGCAACATCTTCACGAATTTTCATGACGGCTTCTTCATAAATGACATTGTTGGTTGCACCAGCCGTTGACTCAAGCGCATCAATGAGCGGAACACCAGCGGCAAACGTGGTGGCTAAAGTACGGCTATAACGGGCAATAATCGCCTTATAAACCAGATCGCCAAAGATAGGTAGTTTCAGTGTAAGTTTATCTAATCCATCACGGAATTTTTTACTGCGCTTCTTGGCTTCCAGAAAGGCAGCAATCACTGCTCCAATCACAATAATCATAATGAACCAGTATTCCTGCATCCATTTCGACATATTCACGACCATTTGGGTAAATGCAGGTAAATCTGCACCAAAAGAAGAAAACAGGTCTTGGAAAACAGGCACTACTTTAACCATCAAAATAATGGTAACAACCACAGCAACTACAATAACCGTTGCTGGATATTTCATAGCCTTCTTAATTTTCTGCTTAAGCAATTCACTTTTTTCTTTGTAAATTGCCACACGGTCCAACATGGTTTCAAGCGCACCAGATTGTTCGCCAGACTCTACAAGAGAACAAAACAAGTTATCGAAGTGTTGAGGATACTTCCTTAAAGCTGAAGCAAAGGTACTACCACCTTCAACTTCACCTTTAATCCCGAGTACCACCTCGCGCATGGCTGGGTTTTCCAGACCCTCCGCTACAATTTCAAAGCCTTGTACCAGTGGCACACCTGCTTTCATCATTGTTGCAAGTTGCCTAGTAAAAATTGTGATATCGAGTGTTGATACTTTCTTCTTGAATAAACCCTCAAGAATATTTTTACGCTTTTCCCGAATATTACGGACAGTTACACCTTGTTTGCGTAGGGTGACTTTGGCTAAGGCCATATTCTTAGCTGGAAGTTCGCCCTTAATTTTTACGCCCTTACGGTCAACCCCTTCATAAGCAAAAGTCGGCATCATTTGTGCCTTTTTGACAGTCATGAATTATCCTTATTTTAAATTGTCTTTTATTCACTGGTCACGCGGTTGACTTCTTGTAAGGAAGTAACACCTTGCATGACTTTCTTTAACCCTGAACGACGCAGATTATTAAACCCCAGTTTTTCAGAAGCAGCAGCGATTTCTAAAGCATTGCCATCTTCCATAATAATCTTGGAAATTTCAGGTGTAACTTTCATCACCTCGTAAATACCTACTCGACCTTTGTAGCCTTCACGACACTCAGTACAACCTACAGGTTGAAAAACTTGAAAATCGGGATGGGTTAAATCTTGATCGGTAAAGCCCATTTCTAATAGGCTCTGTTTAGGAATGTCGGCAGGTGTTTTACACTGTGGGCATAACCGACGCGCCAAACGTTGAGCAATCACCAGATTGACAGACGTTGCGATATTAAAGGATGGAACACCCATATTACGTAGGCGAGTAAGTGTTTCTGGAGCACTATTGGTATGCAGTGTTGACATGACCATGTGACCGGTTTGTGCAGCTTTAATCGCAATTTCAGCCGTTTCTAAGTCACGAATCTCACCGACCATAATAATGTCAGGGTCTTGACGTAAAAATGATTTCAGTGCGGCCGAAAAAGTAAGACCTACTTTTGGGTTAACGTTAACCTGATTAATGCCTTCAAGGTTGATTTCGACTGGATCTTCGGCAGTGGAAATATTAGAGCTTTCAGTATTTAAAATATTTAAGCCAGTATATAAAGATACCGTTTTACCAGAACCGGTAGGACCTGTAATTAAAAGCATACCTTGTGGTTTATCGAGTGCTTCTAAAAAAAGAGCTTTCTGATCTTCTTCATATCCTAAAGCATCAATTCCGAGCATTGCGCTAGATGGATCGAGAATACGCAGAACCAGTTTTTCACCAAACAAGGTTGGAAGTGAGTTCACACGAAAATCGATTGCTTTAGTCTTTGATAACTTAAGCTTGATACGACCATCTTGAGGCACTCGTTTTTCGGAAATATCCATTTGAGACATGACTTTTAAACGTGAAGCCAAACGGTTAGCCAATTGCAAAGGTGGATTTGCAATCTGACGTAACACGCCGTCGACTCGATAACGGACCCGATATGATTTCTCGTATGGTTCAAAATGTAAGTCTGAAGCCCCCATACGAATCGCATCGATGAGTAATTTATTAATATATTTAACAATAGGTGCTTCATCGCCTTGAGGTGTTTCTTCCTCATCCTCTTGTGAGGCTGGAGCTTCAAGGTCTACATCAAGATCAAACTCTTCATCACTAAATTCGAAGCTACTTTCTTCGGTAAATTGTTGCGCCAGAATTTTCTCAAGCTTATGGTGCTCGACAATAACTGGTTCAACCATGAGCTTGCTATTAAAGCGAATGGCATCAATCGCTTCAATATTACTCGGGTTGCTGGTTGCGACATATAAAATCTGTCCTCTTTGTATGAGAGGTAAGATCCGATGTTTTAAAACCAGTTTCTGATCGACCAAATCTTTGGGAATTTGGCTTGTATCGTAAACATCCAGATCAAAATATGGTTCAGCAAATTCAATAGAAATTGTTTCAGCTAATAAAGAAGGGGAGAGATGAACCTCTTCAATCAGGTACGCAACCGTATCCCGTTTAGCTCTCTTTGCTGCATCTAATGCTGTTTGCATGGTCGCTGCCGACACATGTTTTTCTTCGACTAATCGTCGAAAAAACCCCGAAAATTTTGGAGATGTATGTATGACTGACATCTGCCTACCTGTGCTCATATGTTTATAATTGGTATATAAAAAATTATACTTTTGTTATCTAAAATTACTACCTGAGAAAATGATGCTCTGGTCTTGATCCACTCGCCAAAGCTTGAACTAGTCGAAGTTTTTATTCATTAATTTTTGAAAGACGATTCTTTAGACTCGATAAAGTTTTATAACTGTTTTCAATGAGTAGAAAAGATATGGGCAAAGCCGTTAAAGAAAAGTATCTGAAATTTGTATAAATGCGTGTAGAATGTGCTGCATTTTTGACGAAAGGTGAGCCGTATGTCGGGTTCGACGATTACGCCTTGGGTAGTTGGCAACTGGAAAATGAACCCAATGCGTGCCAATGCCAAACAACTTATAGAAGAATTTAAACAACTATTGCAACAAAACCAAATTGCAGATGAAAGCTGTCATGTAGGGGTTGCTCCGGTTTCTATTGCGCTTGCAATGGTACAAACACAATTGCAAGATGCTGCAAGAACAGTATATACAGTTGCACAAGATGTATCACGTGTAGCGGGTACTGGTGCGTATACTGGCGAAGTCAGCGCAGAACTATTAAAAGATAGCCAAATTAATTTTGTACTGGTTGGGCATTCTGAGCGCCGTGATATTTTTGGCGATAACGTTGAAATTTTGAAAGCTAAACTCCAAAATGCATTAAATGCGGGCTTGACTGTCATTTATTGTGTTGGTGAAAGCCTCGAACAACGTGAACAAGGTTTGGCAGAGCAAGTTGTATTGCAACAAATTTGTGATATTGCTCCTGTAGTGACTGCTGAGCAATGGCAAAAGCAAATTGTAATTGCCTATGAGCCAATCTGGGCAATTGGGACAGGTAAAACTGCTTCTCCACAAGATGCACAGGCAATGCATGCTAAGATTCGTGAAGGTTTAAGTCAGATTACCCCAGCGGGTTCAGACATTGCGATTTTATATGGCGGTAGTGTAAAAGCTGAAAATGCGGTCGAATTGGCGGCATGTCCAGATATTAATGGTGCGTTGGTAGGCGGTGCTTCATTAAATGCAGTATCTTTTTATCAAATCGTACAAGCCTTTGCACAAAGTAAATAACGAGGATAGGGTATGCACTCTTTTGTACTGATCGTACATATTATTTTAGCGGTACTGATGATTGCCTTGATTCTAGTGCAACACGGTAAAGGTGCTGATGCCGGTGCTTCTTTCGGCGGTGGCGGAGCAGCAACTGTATTTGGTGCATCAGGTTCAGGTAACTTCCTTACTCGACTTACTGCTATCTTAACAGCGTTGTTTTTTGTGACGAGTTTAACTCTCGCTGTTTTTGCGAAAAAACAGACTACTGATGCATATAGTTTGAAAACTGTACAAACTACAGCGCCAGTTCAAACGACATCGCCTGAAACTTCACCAAATGCACCAAAATCGAGTCAATAATTCGAAATAGGGCTTTCCTTTTGCAGTGGGAAGGACTAGAATGCGTCCCACAAGCTGCGGTGGTGGTGGAATTGGTAGACACGCTACCTTGAGGTGGTAGTGCCTTCGGGCGTGGGGGTTCAAGTCCCCCCTTCCGCACCAACTTTGAACCAGAAAGTTGAGTGCAAGCAGTTTTTTGATGCGGGATGGAGCAGTCTGGTAGCTCGTCGGGCTCATAACCCGAAGGTCGTTGGTTCAAATCCAGCTCCCGCTACCAATTTGATTAAGGTGCAACTTAATCAAGCGAATATTAGATAAGTTTACATTGACTTTTTTCGATATTTGTATATAATTTTTGCACGTTGATGCGGGATGGAGCAGTCTGGTAGCTCGTCGGGCTCATAACCCGAAGGTCGTTGGTTCAAATCCAGCTCCCGCTACCAAGTTTCTTAAAAGAGGCTCACAGACAGGTGGGCCTTTTTGCACAGTGGACTATTGTTTTCTGTGCTAAATAGGGGCGATTAACGCCCTTTTTTATTGGTTATCGTATCGCTATCGTGTAGTGTCGACATCAATTGGTCAAATAGTCATGCTTCACTATAGTAGGTCTGTGTCGGTTAAAACAACCGATTGAATCGCACGAGAATGACGAGAGTAAATGAAATTATCAAATAAATCCCAAGCATTGCATGACTTAATTGTTCCTGCAGTGGAAGCATGTGGTGTCGACCTTTGGGGGATCGAGTTTCTCCCACAAGGTAAACGTTCATTATTGCGTATTTATATCGATAAAGCGGTAAGTGAAGATGCTGAGCCTGTAATTAATGAAGATGGTGAAGTAGAACTAGGCCGTGGTATTGGTGTACAAGATTGTGTGCGTGTAACACAACAAGTTGGCGCAATGTTGGATGTTCATGATCCAATCTCAGGTGAGTATTCATTAGAAGTTTCTTCACCAGGTTGGGACCGTCCATTTTTTCAACTAGAACAGTTACAAGGCTACATCGGACAACAAATTGCTTTGCGTTTAATTGCAGCAGTAGAAAACCGTCGTAAATTTCAAGCAAAACTTATCGCAGTAGACCTTGAAAATGAAGAAATTCAGGTTGAAGTTGATGGGAAGCATGTGCTTGTGATCGACAGCAACAATATCGATAAAGCAAACTTGATCTATCAAGATTAAATTTATTTAAATTTTATAAGAAATCGGTAGGTGACTTATGGGCCGCGAAATTCTTACCGTTGTTGAAACGGTTAGTAATGAAAAAGGTGTTAGTCGTGAAGCGATCTTCGAAGCTTTAGAACAAGCTCTAGTTGCTGCAACGAAGAAAAGATTTTACGAAGGTACGCATGCTGAAGAAGCTCAGCTTCGTGTAGAAATTGATCGTAAAACTGGTGATTACCGTACGTTCCGTCAATGGACTGTTGTGGCAGATGAAGATCACGAGATGCCAGCTTGCCAAGATGCAATTTCTGACGTTGATCCAGCTAAATGGTCAATTGGTGACGTGCGTGAACTCGAAGTAGAATCTATTGAGTTTGGTCGTATTGCTGCACAAATTGCAAAACAAGTTATTGTACAAAAAATTCGTGAAGCTGAGCGTGCTTTAGTTGCTGATGCATATGAGTCTAAAGTTGGTGAGTTAATTTACGGTGAAGTGAAAAAACAAACCAAAGATGGCTTCATTATCGACTTAGGCGACAATGCAGAAGCTTATCTTGCACGCGAAGAGATGATTCCAAAAGAAATTCTTCGTCCAAAACAACGTGTAAACGCTATTTTATATAATGTTAACCGTGAAGGTCGTGGCGCTCAGTTGTTGTTATCACGCGCTAAGCCTGAAATGTTAATTGCTTTAATGAAAAAAGAAATTCCTGAAATTTCTGAAGAAATTATTGAAATTAAAGCAGCGGCACGTCAACCGGGCGTTCGTGCTAAAATTGCAGTGAAAACAAATGATCACCGTATTGACCCTGTAGGTGCATGTATTGGTATGCGTGGTACGCGTATTCAAGCTGTACAACAAGAGTTAAATGGTGAACGTATTGATGTAGTGGTCTGGTCTGATGATCCGGCTCAATACATTGCTAGTGCATTAGAACCAGCTGATGTTTCAGGCATCGTGCTTGATGAAGATGCAAGAAGTGCCGACATTATTTTTGCAACCAGCGATCAATTAGCTCGTGCGATTGGCTCTCAAGGTCAAAACGTTCGTTTAGCTTCTGATTTAACTGGCTACAAACTCGACATGATGCTTGAAGAAGAGTATCGTGCTCGTCAGCAAAATGAAGCTCAGCAATATCTTGATATGTTTGTATCACGTCTCGATATTGAAGAAGATTTAGCAATGGCATTGGTGGAAATGGGCTTCACTTCTTTAGAAGAGATTGCTTATGTTCCTGCTGAAACTTTTGACGAAATTGAGCTTGATGCTGAATTGGTTGAGTTATTGCAAAGTCGTGCAAAAGAAGCAGCCCTTACTGATGCTTTGAAACAGCAAGAAAATATTCAAGAACCGAGCGCAGACCTTCTCACTATGGAAGGCATGACTTCTGAGATCGCTTACTCGCTTGCCGCTCGCGGTATTATTACTGTCGACGATTTGGCAGATCAAGCTACTGACGATATCTCTGATATTGAAGGACTTGGTCATGAAAAAGCAGGTCAATTGATCATGAAAGCTCGCGAATCATGGTTTAACTAGGAGATGAAATATGACGGACAAGTCGATTAAAGAGTTAGCTCTCAGTGTAGGACGTCCTGTTGAGAAGCTCCTAGAACAGGCTCGTGAAGCAGGTTTGCCTCAACGTACAGCAGACGACATTATTACCACTGAACAACAGGATACTTTGGTCAATCACTTGAAAAAAGTTCATGGTCAGGAAAGTGGTAACACAGGAAAAATTGCGTTGAAACGTAAAACAACCAGTACCGCTAAAGTTGCAAGTACTTCAGGTAAAGCAAAAACGATTAACGTAGAAGTACGTAAAAAGCAGGTTTTTGCTAAACCAAACCCTGAACAAATTGCAGCTGAAGCAAAAGCACGTGCAGAAGCTGAAGCAAAAGCACGTGTAGAACAGCAAACGCGTGAAACTGCCGAGCAAAAAGCGCGTCTTCAAACAGAGCAAAAAGCTAAAGCAACTTTAGATGCGATGCGTGCTGCTCATCAACAAGATAGTGCTGCACAGACAGCTCCAAAAGCTGCTGTTGTAGTGAAAAAGCGCGGTGGTGGTACAGTTAAACCTGCACCAAAACCAGCTGAAACTCCAGAACAGAAAAGAGCTCGTGAAGAGCAGTCAGCTCAGTTAAAAGCAACTGAAGAAGCTGCACGTCGTAAAGCGGCTGAAGAAGCTCAGCAACGTACACTTGAACAAATGCGCAAAATGGCGTCTAAGTATTCAAATGACGATGCTACTACGACAATTCGTGTGATTGATGATTCTCCACTTGCTTCAGGTCTAGTTGGCCAAGCTTATGAAGATTCATTTAAGCAAGAAGACCGTGAAATTAAACGCGGTGGCGCAACCACTAACCCACGTGCTGGGAAGAAAGGTGGCCGTCGTGGTCAAGAAGAGCAAAGCTTTGTTAACCATAACAAACGTGGTTTAAAATCAAGCCAAGCGAATAAGCATGGATTTGAAAAGCCAGTTAAAAAGCAAGTTTATGATGTAGAAATCGGTTCAAGCATTGTTGTTGCCGATCTTGCTCAAAAAATGGCGATTAAAGTACGTGAAGTTATCAAAACACTTATGAAAATGGGTGAATTGGTTAATCAAGATCAAGCTATTGATCAAGACACAGCGGCACTTGTTGTAGAAGAAATGGGCCACAACCCTGTTTTAGTTTCTGATACACAAGCGGAAGATAACTTGCTTGAAGCAGCTGAAGAAGCTCGTGGTGAGCAAACAACTCGTCCGCCAGTTGTTACCATTATGGGTCACGTTGACCATGGTAAAACATCATTGCTTGACCGTATCCGTCGTTCGAAAGTGGCGGCTGGAGAAGCAGGTGGTATTACCCAGCATATTGGTGCATATCACGTTGAAACAGACAAAGGAATTATTACATTCCTTGATACGCCAGGACATGCGGCATTTACTTCAATGCGTGCACGTGGTGCTAAAGCAACGGATATCGTTGTATTAGTTGTTGCTGCAGATGATGGTGTAATGCCACAAACTGCAGAAGCAATTGACCATGCTCGTGCAGCAGGTACTCCAATTATTGTTGCAATCAACAAAATGGATAAAGAATCTGCTGATCCAGACCGTGTGTTAAATGAATTAACAACGAAACAAATCGTTCCAGAAGAATGGGGTGGTGATGTTCCGATTGCTAAAGTTTCTGCACACAGCGGACAAGGTATTGATGAACTCCTTGATTTAATTCTTATTCAATCAGAATTGATGGAATTAAAAGCATCTGCTGAAGGTGCTGCGCAAGGTGTTGTTATTGAAGCGCGTGTAGATAAAGGCCGTGGTGCAGTAACTTCGATTCTTGTTCAAAACGGTACATTAAACATTGGTGACCTTGTTCTTGCAGGTTCGTCTTATGGTCGTGTCCGTGCAATGTCTGATGAAAATGGTAAGCCAATTAAATCAGCAGGACCATCTATTCCAGTAGAAATTCTGGGTCTTCCAGATGCTCCAATGGCGGGTGATGAAGTTCTTGTTGTAAATGACGAGAAGAAAGCGCGTGAAGTTGCCGATGCTCGTGCTGACCGTGAGCGTCAAAAACGTATTGATCGTCAAAGTGCTATGCGCCTTGAAAATATCATGTCGTCAATGGGCAAAAAAGATGTTCCTACAGTGAACGTTGTTTTGAAAACAGACGTACGTGGTACTTTAGAAGCATTGAATGCTGCTCTACATGAATTATCTACTGACGAAGTAAAAGTTCGTGTAATTAGCTCAGGTGTTGGTGCGATTACTGAGTCTGATGTAATCCTTGCTGAATCTTCAGAAGCTGTATTGTTAGGCTTTAACGTTCGTGCCGATACGACTGCTCGTCAACGAAGTGACCAAGATGGTATTGATATTCGTTACTACAGCATCATCTATGAATTAATTGATGATGTGAAAGATGCCATGAGCGGTAAACTTGCTCCTGAACATCGTGAAACAATCTTGGGTGTTGCGGAAGTACGTGAAGTATTCCACTCAAGTAAGTTTGGTGCAGCAGCAGGCTGTATGGTACTTGAAGGCACATTACATCGTAATAAACCGATTCGCGTATTACGTGATGATGTTGTAATTTTCCAAGGTGAGCTTGAATCTCTTCGTCGTTATAAAGATGTTGTTGATGAAGTTCGTGCTGGTATGGAATGTGGCCTTGCGGTGAAAGGTTATAAAGACATCAAGCCACAAGATAAGATCGAAGTGTATGATGTTCAATTGATTAAACGGAGTCTTTAATGGCGGGTAGCCAACGCTTAAAGCGCATGGCGGATTCAGTACAACGTGAGTTGTCTGAGCTGATCCGTCAAGAGCTTAAAGATCCTCGCTTAGGTGGTCTAGTGACCATCTCTGCGGTGAAAGTCAGTGCGGATATGGGTTATGCTGAAGTTTATGTCACCGTTATGGGACGTGAACTCGGCGATGAGCAAAGTGAAGCAGCAAATAAAGAAACTTTAGATGTATTAAATAAAGCTTCTGGTTTCTTGCGTCATGAATTGAGCCGTCGCATTAAGACTCGTATTACGCCTCGCTTACGTTTCCATTACGATAAGACGAACGCATATGGTAACTATATGTTTGGTCTAATCGAAAAAGCGGTACAAGATTTACCAGAACGTAAGTCAGATGACCAAGAGTAATTAAAACTCAAAATAAAAAAGCCACCTTCGGGTGGCTTTTTTATTGATTCAATTTTTTTATTCTTTAGGAGGTTCCATAGGGGGCTTATTTTGTGAGAAGCGCTGACCAATTTTGTAACGATCCCAAGGTAGAGGACGTTCAATGGCTTCAGGTACTTCACCACTCAGTGAGCGTAAACGTAAATGTAGCGCAGCTTGAGCAATCAAATTAGCCGAAACTGGTGCGGTAATGAAAGCTAAAAGGGTAATGAGTAGCTCGGCAAAACCGAACCGACCTTGGAAAGCAAAAAAGATCATGGAAGCAATCAGAAAGCTTCCTAAGCCGAGCGTACTCGATTTGGTAGGCGCATGTAAGCGCATGAATAAGTCGGGTAAACGGACCATACCGATTGAGCCAACTAACATGAAGAAGGCGCCAAAAACCAGAAAGACCGAAACAATAATTTCCATTGTAAATTGCATTTGACCTCTCCTTAATCGATAACATGACCGGTTGTGAAGTAGCGTGCTAAGGCGGCTGTAGATACGAAACCTAACATCGCAACCAATAGTGCTCCTTCAAATAGAGAAGTCGTCATCCAATAAATGCCTAACACAACAATGAGGCAAGTTGCATTGAGGAAAAGTGTATCGAGCGCTAAAAGGCGGTCTACAATTGATGGGCCCATAACCAATCTAAAAAGGCAAAGTAGCATCGAGATTGTAACGGCAATCAAGCTAATACCTAGAGCATAGGGTAGGATTGTCATGCACTTGCCTCCGTTTTACTTTTCACATCAAAAATTTCCATAAGAGGAATTTCATAACGTTCTTTGATGTCTTGAATATCAGATTCGATATTATCTGTGCTTAAAGCATGAACCAGAATATCCCCGCGTTCCTGATCGATACCCGCAGAAACCGTACCTGGTGTTGTGGTAATGATCATTGCCAGTAAGGTGTTGACCTGCTCATGTTCTGTCTCTAAAGGTACGCGATACCATTTAGGGTGTAATTTTTTAGTAGGTCCCAAAACAAGTTTTGCGACCTTAAAGTTAGAAATAATAATATCCCAAAGAACAACAAAACATAGTTTAACTGCAGGTTTCCAGTGAATATGCGGTGTGCGGGTAATAAACGGTTTGACTAAACGAGGGATGATTAAGCCCAAAAGCATCGCAGTCAAAAGATCACTCGCATCAAGACTATGCGCCAGCATCAACCAAAATAAAACGATGAGAACCGAAACAAATGGATGTGGAAACCAGCGTTCAAGCAAATGAGTTAACTGCATTGTTATGGCTCCATAGGTTTCAATTGACTTTCATCAACAATGGTAGGCGTTTGGAGTTTGTCCTGTTGCTGAATTTGTCGTTGTTTATATTCAGAAATATGTTCACCATTGAACGTATCTTTCGAAATAATATCTGGAACAAGATAAGCATTATGATCTTCAACCTCACCGCCATACTTGGTTTCTGGTAAGTAAGCTGGGTCATATGGTTGCACACTGATGACTTCACCGTTTTGATCTACTTTAAGAATAGAGTGTTGGTAAAGTGCATGATCCTGAATCTGTTGTGCGGTGCTTAATGTGTAATGCTGAATTGGTGCAGCAAAGACAACATAAGCGATTAAACCAGCTAGTAATAGATAGATGACTTGATCGTTACGTGGTGGTGCGTGTTCCGGCAAAGCACGATAAAGAATATAAGCTGGATGGATTGGATCTTGTTCTGGAGCAGATGCGCGCCAGAATAAGATAAAACCAACACGTGTGAGTGCAATAATACTTAATAGGCTCACAACAAGCACAACACCAATAATCCAGCCTTGATAGCTAGCTTCAACTGTCGCTTGTAAAATGAATACTTTTCCAAGAAAACCACTAAAAGGTGGTAATCCAGCCATCATCATCGCAATCAAGAAATAAGTCAGCATAGCTGCTTTTTCTTGTTTGATTCTTGGGGCAACTTTTAAATGATCTTTAAAATCTCCACGTTGTGAAGTGATCCATCCACAAAATAGATAAAAAGCTGCGCCGATCAATGTACTGTGCACTAAGTAATATAAAGCACCAGACCATGCCTGCGTATTAGACATGGCAATTGCTGTAAGCAAGGTGCCAATTGAAGAAAGGACCATAAAGCCCACAAAGCGACGTAAACGATCTGCTCCAATTGCGGCAATCACACCATAGAGTGAAGTAATTAAGCCAATAGGAAGTAACCAGCTTTTTAAGATTTCTTGACTAAGCGCATCGTCAAATACTGTTCCATTTACACGTAAAATAGAATAGATCCCGACTTTAGTCATGATAGTGAAAATTGCAGCTACAGGCGTACTTGCAACAGCATAGGTTTTTGGTAGCCAAAAACCGACAGGAAGCATTGCTGCTTTAATACCGAAAACGACAAGGAGAAGTAAGGAACCCGCGACTGCTAATTTGTGTTGATCTGCTTCAAGTGTCGGTATAAGACGTGAGACATCCGCCATGTTGAGGCTACCCACACTGCCATAAATCATACCAAGCCCAATTAAGAAAAGGGCAGAGGCTAAAAGATTGATAATGACATAGTGAACGCCAAGCTGAAAACGAGGTTTGCCTTGTCCATGTAAGAGCAACACATACGAAGCCATCAACAGGATTTCAAAAAAGACGAAAAGGTTAAATAAGTCGCCTGTTAGAAATGCTCCACAAATCCCCATTAATAGAAAATGTACCATGGCATGGAAATAGCGACCACGCGTATCCCAGTTATCACTTGCATACCATAAAACTGGTACTGCTAATGCGTAAGTCAGTGCCAGCATAAAGGCTGAAAGACGATCGAGTACAAGCACAATACCAAATGGCGCGGACCATTCACTTAATTGGTAAACAGTAATTTGCCCCGTGCTGGCGTAACTAAGATAAACAATAGCGGTAATTAATCCGGCAATTGCTGAGATAAGGCTAATGCCACGACGCCAAGGTTGGCGCCAGTCATCTTTTAAAGCACCTGCCCCAGGGTTGCCTAACAGTAATAAGATAAAAGCAGTAAATGCTGGGATGAGAATGCTAAAAATAGGCGTGTGTTGTTGCCAAAAAGATAAAAAATCAAACATCACGGCTCATCCTCACGTGGGTCGTATGTTGGAGAAGCATCTTCTTTAGCATCAACATGATCACTACCTGATTCATAACGGCTACGTAGCGCAAGTTGTACAATAAACGCTGTAGTTGCAAAACCGATCACGATGGCGGTTAACACCAACGCTTGAGGGAGTGGATCGGTTATTTTTGTCGTTTCAGTTAAAATTGCTGGTGAGCTGATTTGTAATCGACCCATAGCAAATAAAAATAGGTTTACTGCATAACCGATTACAGCCAATCCGAGCACAACAGGGAAAGTACGAGCACGTAAAATCAGATAAATACCTGTGGCAACAAGTAAACCAATAGCAGAAGCCAGTAAGAATTCTAAACTGATCATGATGATTCCTCCCGATGTGGTACAGGACCGGACATACTCGAATGACGAGAGTCGCCTAATACAGAGATGAGCAACATTGTCGCGCCTACAACGGTGATATAAACACCCAAGTCAAAACTTGCAGCTGAAGCTAGATGTAGTTTTCCTAGAATTGGTAATTCAACATAGACATGAGCACTTGTGAGGAACGGACGTAACCAGAACCATGCTGCTATACCAGTCAGACCTGCAATCGTTAATCCTGTGCCAATCCAGACTTCGTAAAGGCGGCCAGACTTCGCTTTTAACAGCTGTTCTGCTTGATCTTGACCTAGTGCAATATATTGAATGATTAGCGCCATTGAGGTGATTAGACCTGCAATGAAACCACCGCCTGGATAGTTATGTCCTCGCAAAAAGATATAAACACTGACGACAAGCGCTAGAGGTAATACCCAAGAGGCCGTAATACGGAACATAAGCGGAGAAGGATTAAAACGGTAGGTGAGGCCTTGCGTCATGGTTGTGCCGTGTACACGCATACCATCCATTAAACATAGGGCACCAATCGCAGCAATGCCTAATACCGTAATTTCACCGAAGGTATCGAAGCCACGGAAGTCAACTAAAATGACATTTACAATATTTGAGCCACCACCAAGTGGTAAAGACTGTTGGGCAAAGAACCAAGAAATTGAATTATGATCACGGGTTAAAATCAGCCAAGTAATCCAGCCAATTCCTAGACCTCCAATAATTGCTAAGGCAGCATCTCTCAAACGTCTAGAACGACGAGATTCATACGGCGTGAGCTGTGGAAGTAAAGATAAGCTCATTAATAAAAGAACAGTCGTTACAACGTCTACTGTAATTTGAGTCAGCGCTAAATCTGGTGCTGACATGGTGACGAAGACCATCGTTACCACTAGACCAATTGCACCACTAATAAGTACTGCTTTAATGCGCTCATGGTGGAACCAGAGCATCATCCAACAGCCTGAGAACAACGTCAGCCAAAGAACCACAGCAATCCATGGAGCATGGGTGAGTTCACGTGTACCTGTGCTCAGCCCTTGATTGAGTAAAGGCATAGTGACCATGATGATGCTAAAAGCAATGATCCAGAACAAATAACTTTGCAATGAACCATTTTCAGTTTTTTGTTTGATTTTTCGGCTTGTAAGCAGCAGATGTTTTAAAAATAAATCAAATAAGATACGGCCTTGTAATTTGCCTAGACGTGGGTCAAGGTCAATTTTACGAATCATGCCGTCTTTTGCTAAAGCAAAGTAGAACAGCGTACCGCCCACTAAAGCAATAATACTCATCACAAGAGGAGCGTTGAATCCATGCCAAATTGCAAGGTGTGTACCCGCAAATTTTGGCTGCATCATGCTTGCTCTAGTTACGCTATTGACCAGTGGTTCTACCAATAAGGAAGGCAGAACGCCGACCAAGATACAGAGTACAGCAAGAAGAATGGCTGGAGCACGCATCCCGATAGGTGGTTCATGTGCATCTTTATTTGGAACTTGTTTACCAATTGGGCCGTCAAAGAACACACCATGCACTAAGCGAATTGAATAACTTACTGCGAAGATACCAGCCAGTGTTGCGATGATGCTGGCAAAGATAACTGTTGAACCTGAAAGATTTGCCAATAGCTCGGTAAAGAACATCTCTTTTGAAATAAAGCCGTTGGTAAGTGGTACACCTGCCATAGAGGCAGCGGTAATCATGGTGAGTGTGGCAGTGAAAGGAAGTAATTGCCAAATACCACTGAGTTTTCGAAGATCACGTGTGCCGGTTTCATGATCAATAATCCCTGCAAGCATAAACAGCGCTGCTTTAAATGTTGCATGGTTAATAATATGGAAAATAGCAGCGGCAACCGCTAAAGGAGAACCGATACCGAGTAAACAAACAATAAGCCCTAAATGACTAATGGTTGAATAGGCTAACAGTCCTTTTAAATCTTCTTTGAAAATGGCAAAACACGCTGCCATACAGAGCGTAAATAGGCCGACAAACGTAACGATATTATGATAAATCGCAGCGCCTATAAAAATTGGAAGTAAGCGGGCAAGTAGAAAAATCCCCGCTTTTACCATGGTCGCAGAGTGTAGGTAAGCAGACACTGGTGTGGGTGCCGCCATTGCGTTAGGTAACCAAAAATGAAAGGGAAACTGAGCACTCTTCGTAAATGCGCCAAGCAAAATAAGCAATAACATTGGAATAAAAAGAGCGTGGGCTTGGATAACATCTTTCATGCCCATGATTTCGCTAATTTCATAGGTTCCGGTGATTTGTCCTAATAGAACAAATCCACCTAGCATCGCTAAACCGCCCATTCCTGTAATGGTGAGTGCCATCCGAGAGCCACGTTGAGCAGCTTCATAGTGACTCCAATAACCCACTAACAAGAAAGATGAAATACTGGTGAGCTCCCAAAAGACTAATAAAATAATAAGATTATTAGAGAGCGAAATTCCCAGCATTGCTGCCATAAACAGCATGAGTAAAGTATAGAGTTTACTTAATGAGTTTTTAGGGCCTAAATAATAATAGGCGTATATATAAATGAGTGTACCGATACCGGTAATAAGAAGAGAAAATAATAAACCAAGAGCATCAAGTCTAAAGCTCAGATTGATCCCTAATTGAGGTAGCCAATCCCAGCTTTGTTGAATGCTTGCACCACCAAGCACAGTTTTAGCTTGAGTCAGTAATAAACCAAAACTGGTTAAACTGACTCCAATTGCCCCTAAAGCCGTTACTCCACGCGAGAACCGTTGAAGCAATGAAACAAGGGTGGTGCCTAATATTAACGGTAATAAGATAATTATCGGTAGCACACTCGTATCCATATGTGATTTAGGTCGAAACCTAAAGGTGAAATTTTAATTTCAGAATAGATAGGAATTCAAAGAGAGTTCCAAAGCTTATTATTCCGAAAACCCAACCAAATTAGAAAATAAAGCGAGAAACAAGTTGTATTGCACAACTTGAAGAATAAAAACGCAAAATGAAATTTATTGTACACTAAAAAAGCATTGAAAATCTGATGTTATTACATGTAGTAACAACATCTAGTTATTTTAATGCCTAAAAAACCGTACTCCACCATATATTTTGTGAGTGTGGTTTTTTTTGATTATAAAACTCAAACCGAAGGGCTTTCTTCCGGTGCGTCTCCCGCATGAATCATCCTTAATAATTCATTTTTTTGTTGTTCATTTAAACCCTGAATCTGCTGAAATAAAACTTCAATCGGTGCTGGTGTTGGGTCTATTAAACTCAAAGGCTGTGCTTCCATAGATGGTATTAAAGGTTCGCTTCTTTGAAGTAAGGTGTAGATATGTTCAAGCTGTTGTTTGGTGGTGTTTAAATCAAGATGGCTAACTTTACCGTGCTCTAATTTTAGACATTGATAGGTTGAAGCATGTTCGAGTAACTCTTCACGACTTCCTGTTGCAATAATTTGTAGGCGTGGGAATGCTTGATGAAGTCGATTTAAGATCTCGGAGCAATGTGTTGAGTCGAGCTGTGCATCAATCTGGTCAATGAGTAAAATGCCGTCTCCTTCAAGGCAAGGGTTTAAACTTAATGGATTGAGTAAACAGAGTCTGCGGGCTATATCGCCTACTAAAGCAATCCAAGTTTTGGTTGTATTTGAAAGCTGCTGAAAAGGTAAGGTTTGACCTTCATAATCAACCATAAGTTGCAACCGAGGCTGATATTGTAAATAGATATCTTTAAGCTCAGGTAAAACTATACTTAATGCATTCTTGAGGGCGTAGAGATTGGGTGAAGTGAGCTGTTTAGGTTGCCCTGATAACTCTTTTTGGAGCTCATTTAATAATTCTGTTTGATCTTGCTGATCTGACTGTTTAGATCTAATCCGTTGTACTAGATATGCAGCTTGAGCATTTTCAATATCACTGATTTCTCGTAGCCATTCAAAAAAGCGTGTAAAAGTTGTAAACGGTAGTGGGCTAATATCATAGGCTGAAATGGCTTGAGTAATGCCAGGTAAATTTTTATTAAGCAGATTAATATCATTTACAAATCGCTCGGCTGGGTAGTAAGCGATTAAGGGAAGTCCTTGTAATGGATCTTTTTTTATGACTTGTTGATAAAGAGCCATGGTTTGGTCAAGTTGCTGAGTTTCAACTTGGCTCACTCCAATCCCACTTGCATTTAAGGTTTTAAAAAGCTTCCAGCTACACAGTGAAGAATCTACCTGCTGAGCAGAGGTACTTTCTGGCAGATGACCAATTTCTGAAGGAACTTGAATAGTCACTTCAATTTTTGATTGTAGACGTGACTGAGTAATGTCTTGATCAGGCATGACAATACCGGGACTGCGCAAATCTTTAAGGCGAGCAGGGAACCAAGTTAAAGCATGGTAAGTATGTTTGAGCAACATACTTTTACCAGTTGCCTGTTCACCTAAAATTAAGGTGATTGGCTGTTTTTCATAGTGAAAGTGTATTTTAAGGTCGTGAAACAGAGCAATATGTTTAAATTGGACAGATTCAAGTTTCATAGGCTCACCTAAATATGAGCGCTTCAACCAACCGACTGACGAAGACTTAAAGGCGCCCTTAGTTTTAATTGTTGTATCAGATCATAAAGATGATGGATATTTAGACTTACTTTAGCACGAGTACAGGCAACGTACAGTAATCTTAATTCTTCATCGGTAATCTTGTGTTCTAACCCATTAATTTTAAATTGATAGTCATCTTCAATATGAACGCGGTTCCATTCTAAGCCTTTCGCTTTGTGGGCTGTAGAGATGACATAATCAGCTTGCTCAAGTGGTGTAATCTTTGCAAGCGCTTTTTTTAGTGGGTCGGTACCGTGGTCATCGACAAGTTTAACCAATGGCTTAATATCACTACCTTCATTAGTTTCACAGTATTCATGAACATCATGCCATGAATTAAACCATGCTAATTCAGGTACATCAGTAACCCGTTTTCCTTGCTTTAAGAGGCTTGCAGCATCTACAAAACGGTTTAGTTTTTGATGGTCAGCCTGCAAACTTACTTTATCGCCGTGAACTAAACCAGCTAATAAAAGTTCCATTGCACGAGCATTGGTACGGCACAAAATCGCATCACGCATTTTAGTGTGTGGTTTATTTACAACACTTGATTTCTGGTTTGGATTACCAAGCAGAGGAACAGTTTCATTTAAGCCGCCCAGCAATGCATTGGCAACATCTGCAATCGTTTCACCAAAACGAAAAGAAGTGGTGAGGCGAGACTCTGGCAATGGTAATTGCTGCATGGCATTAATTGCACCACGCCACGCGTAGATTTGCTGATGTGCATCGCCAACATAGATAACCTGAGTATTTTTTTGACGAAGCAAAATGCCCAACATTAAAGGATCGGCATCTTGTGCTTCATCAAATAGTACATAATCGGCTGGAATGTTCGGTTCAGACAATGCCCAAAGTTTGAGGTAAATATCGTGACCAATTCCTGCCTGATGATTTGGGTCGATCGACTCTAACCAGCGGCGTTCAACAGCAGGGTAAAGATGAGTTTGTAACTCGGTAATATCGTCTGGATGTAACCAGTTTGGTGCCTGAATATGTCGAGGAGCAGGGTATTGCGAGCTGGTCGAGCAAAAATAGCTGACAGCATTGGCGACAAGACTTGCGAGGCGACTTGGCATTAAGACGTATTTTTCATAACGTCCACCCATCATGCGTCGCAAAGTTATAGGTTGTAGTCGATATTCTTTTGCAATAAAGCTTGGGCTTAAGCGAGGTAAGCGTAATTTATCAGTCACACCTCGTGGCACACTGCGAAAAGCGAGGGAGTGAAAAGTACGACAATCTACATTACGATGAAATTTGTTTTGTGCTTCGCCTGCAATTGCCTTGTTAAATGCTAGATACATACCGCGCCGTTCAGGCATGGCATCACTAATCATTTGTAAGGTAGTAGTTTTACCTGTACCCGCATAGGCAATCACTTTAAATGATTGCCCAAGACGTGCGTTATCTATGGCAATTGCTTGCTCATAGGTGGCTTTAGGTTTTTCGATATTCGACACTGAGTGATTTTAAACCTTGTTGCGGTTAGCTTTTTCAACTAAACCAGATAAACCCTGACGACGAGCTAATTCGTCAATAATAAGTTGTGGATTAAGATCGAAATAACCCAACATGACAATGCTATGGAACCACAAATCGGCAGTTTCATAAATCAAGTCATTTAAATTACTTTCTGTATTTTGAGCAGCGTAGTCTTTCGCAGCAATAATGGTTTCTACGCTTTCTTCACCGACTTTTTCCAAGATTTTATTGATGCCCTTTTTGTAGAGGCTTGCAACATATGACGTATCCGCTTCTGCTTGTTTACGCTCTTGCATTAATTGCCCTAAGTGAGCAAGTACATCCACTTGTTCTGTCGTGTGATCATGATCGTGGCTTTCAGTTTTGGCTTTATCGCCATAAATTGCAGTAGGGTCTTTTAATTGTGCATCGACAATTTCCCAGCCCTGTGGGGTAAGTTTACGGTAGAAACAAGACTCACGACCTGTATGGCATGCAATACCGCCGTGTTGCTCAACTTGTAATATGATTACATCGCCGTCGCAGTCCAGACGAATTTCATAAACCGTTTGGAAATGACCTGATTCTTCACCCTTGTGCCAAAGTTTTTGGCGAGAGCGAGAGAAATACACCGCCTGATTTTTTTCTGCTGTGAGCGCAAGTGATTCACGGTTCATCCACGCCACCATCAAAATACGTCCGGTTTGATGATGTTGAGCAATGGCAGGGATAAGACCTTGTTCGTTAAATTTTACTTCATCGAGCCATTGCGTGTTATTCATGAGGAATCACCAAAGAAATATGAACTATAAATTGATTTCAATCAGATGCTAAAAATAGCTTGTATAGTGTACGGCATCAACGTCGCTTTGCGGAAAAATTCTTTGTCCTTTTTGTCTTTGTCAGCGTAATGAGTAGCTTGTACTTTTTACTCATAAGTGCCTTATTCAGATGGCTGAGTCATTAGAATATTTGAAATCTCAATCAAATTTTGATCTGGATCACGAATATAAACTGAAAGAATAGGATGCATTGCACCAGTACGTTCAATCGGACCTTCTTCAATTTGAATATTTAATTGATTAAGGTACGCAACTACTTCTGAAATGGGAGTGTCAGAAATAAAACACAAATCGGCAGATCCAGGAGTCGGCTGTAATGCCTTGGGTTCAAACTCATTGCCTTGCTGGTGTAAATTTATTTTTTGATTTCCAAACTTTAGGGCCTTTCTATTACCTTTAAACGTGATGACCTCAAACCCCAATACGGTTTGATAGAAATGACAGGTGGTTTCAATATTCGAGACAGTTAAAACAAGATGATCAAGATGGCTGATTTTCATGTGTTACTCACTATTATTTGGTGGGGTTAATAGTCAGACAGAGATTCGCTTTCTAAATGAAATGCACTGTTTTCTTTAGGCGTTTGAGCTACCTGATCATAATCAAGTTGCTGGAATGGACCAGTCTTTAAGCCTGAAATCGTAATTGCCATTTCTTTTCGAAAATAAGGGATTTGATACATCCACGGAAAAACTAGATCTCTTAAACCTCCAGCCCACCAATGATCAGATTGATAAAGTGGTGTTAATAAGCGACTAAGAAATTGATAAAACTGGGTGGATGAACGGCGAAGCTGGTGGTAGTGCTGCCAGAGCAGGGACCAATCAATACTCTGGTTCTTTTGAGCATGTTGTAATGATTGAGAGAAAGCCCAAGCATCCAATAATGCCATATTTGCACCTTGACCTAACTGTGGACTCATCGCATGAGCTGCATCTCCAATTACTCCAACTCGACCCTGACCAAATTGAGTCAGGACCACATCGCGGTAGTTTGCAGATAGCCATTTAGGCTGAGTTTGACTGTTATACAAAATTTCTTTCAGCCATTCTGCAACTTTGGGCCAACGTTCTGAGACTTGCTTTAACCAAGCTTGTTTAGCCTGCTCATCTTGTAAAAAGCTTTGTAGTTGTGGTGTAGGTAGACTCCAAAAAACACTTGAAAGGCGCTGTTGAGGTTCAGTTGGAATCGCTCCTGTAGGAAGAATTCCCATCATAATTTTCGAGCGATCATAAAATTGATGCAGAATTTCAGAATCGAGAACTTGGCACTCAGGTACGATACTCCATGCCGCACCCCAAGGATAAGCTTTGTCAACCTTTACCCATGCTTTAGGGCGTAACTGGCTACGTGCACCGTTGGCAATGAGTAGGCTATCAAAGCAAGCATCAAACTTTTGGTTTTGATGACTGCCGAATATCCGAACTTCATCATTATGTTCTTCAAAACTTTCAACAGAATGGTTCATATGCCAAGTGATCTGGCTTGAATACTCGCTAAGCTTTTGAGTGAGTACATGACACAAAGTGGCTCGGTGTATACCTAGACCATAGAGGTTTGCTGATGCTTCGTGATAATGACTATTAACTAAAAGGCGCTTGTCCGGAAGTTGTCCTTCTAGGCCTGTTACTCTTGCGCCTAATGTTAAGGCTTTTTCGAGCACACCTAAGTGTTCAAATACAGCTAAGCCCGCAGGTTGTAGTAATAAACCGGCCCCTACCGGAGATAACTCATCAACTTGTTCAAAAATAGTAACGTTATTGCCTTGGCGGGCAAGCAAAATAGCAGTGGCTAAACCTGCTGTACCTGCACCGATAATGGCAAAATGAGGTGTTTTCATTGTTTGTTCTTTTGAAGCATTTATAGCTTCAATTTAGCAATGAACGAATAGCTGATCTATAAATTTTTTGAAAATTAAATTTTTTCCATAAAAAAATCCCTTGCATTGGCAAGGGATTTTGAACTTATTTCAATATACGCCAAAGCGCTAATAAGCTACTCAGCACAATTAGAATAATCGAAACAAACCAAGGGCTAATAATTGCAATAGTCAGCAAAATCAGCATAGTACTGCCGAACATCCAACTACGGCGTTGCTGATGTTCCATTTGCAAACGAAGTTGCTGAATTTCGCGTAACTGGCGGTCTTGCCAAGCTGACTGATTTTTTAAACCATTTAAGCTATCAATAATTAAGCTTGGGAAATCTTGAGCGCCTAAAAGCAGGTCAGGTAATTGCTGGCCGAGTTCTTTTACATTTTTGACTGGGTTCATGTTGGATTTGACCCATTCCGTCAAAATTGGTTTTGCCAATTTCCAGATGTCGAGTTGCGGGTAAAGGTCAGTCCCTAGGCCTTCTACATGCACTAAAGTTTTGAGTAGCAGCATGAGCTGTGGCGGAATCTCAAGATGGAAGCGACGAGCAATGTCCATCACTTGAATTAAGATACCCGCAAAATCAAGCTGGTCCATTGGTTTAGATACCATTGGCCCAACAGTACGGCGCATTTCACGTGCTAAAGCATCTTGGTCTGTACCCGGTGGAATCCAGCCAGCTTGATGCACAATTTGAATGAGCTGCATAAAGTTGCTGTTCATGACAGCAAGCAACATACGGGCAACTGTCATCTGGTCGTGCTTAGAAAGCTCACCCATAATCGCACAGTCCAGCGCAATAAAGCGTGGATTGCTTGGATTAATGGTTTCTACAAAGACGTTACCAGGGTGCATGTCTGCATGGAAAAAGTTATCGCGGAATACTTGCGTAAAGAAAATAGTTAACCCTTTTTCTGCAAGTTGTGCGCGATCCATGCCTAAACGGTCAAAGGTTACCGTGTCTGAAATAGGCACGCCTGTAATGCGCTCAGCCACCATGACATCTTTGGTGTCCATGTAGACTTCTGGCACATACATCATGGTTGAGCCAGTAAAGTAATGGCGCATACGACGGGTGTTATCAGCCTCAATACTCAAGTCCAGTTCATTTAAAATGATCTGGCGGTAGTCTTGAATAATTTCGGTGAGATGCAACGCACGAGCAGCTTCAAGGCGGCTTTCTAACGTATTTCCTAGCCATGCCAGAATTTCAAAATCTTGTAAAATTTGATTGCGAATATCAGGGCGAGTCACTTTAACAACGACTTCGCGACCATCATGCAATGCAGCAGTATGCACTTGGGCAATTGATGCAGCAGCTAATGGCTGGTCATCAAAGCGAGCAAACAGTGTATTAATGTCAGCTTTTAAAGAATCTTGAATACGTTGTTTGGCAACATCTCCATCAAAAGGTTTTACTTGATCTTGAAGTAAAACCAGTTGAGCGAGTACCTCAGGTGGAATTAGGTCACGGCGAGTAGACAGTAATTGACCAAGCTTGATTGCAAGTGGTCCCATATCTTCTAATGCTTCTTTGAGCTTTAAAGGATTTTTACGTTCACGACTCGACCATGCAGCTGGATGCATTTTAATAATATTTAATGCATGCTGAGCTTTAACTGGTAATTCATCCGCAGGGAACAACGTATCGAGTCTATAGTGCGCTGCAATACGCCAAAGTTCGAGTAAACGTGAAACGTGCGGAATCATATACAGTCTTACCTAGTCTTGAGAGGGTTGTAGTTGTGCATTGAGTTGCTGCAATCTTGCTTCAAGACGGTCAATGTCTTGATTAAGCTTGCGAGTTGCTTGAGTTAAGTCGTCCATTTCCCAACGAGGGGCAAATAGACCGCTATCTTCTTTTAATGCGTCTTCTGCGAAAAATAGATGACTTTGCACCGAGCGTTTTAAATGTTTTGGTGCAAGTTGAATCTTGCCAATTTCATGAGCGAGTTGAGGACCGACCCATCTTGATAAATGCGCAGCTAAATCAGGTTCAGCTTGCTGCATAATCTTTTGAATATCCTGTAGGAGGTGGTAATCACCTTGCAATGGGATATTGCCAATCTGGTCTGGATCGCTGATCAATAATTTAATCAGTTCAACGACATCTTTAACATGCAAAGTTGCGGTTGCTTCAGAAATTTTTAATTGGGCATCAAAAGGACGCTGTTCAAAAATAGAAGGCTTTTCACTATGACCTGTTACGGTAGGTTCAAGACGTACTTTTTCTTGGTCAAAGAACACATCGACAGAAAGCTGCGGGCTATCAATCACAACACGCAACATTTTGCCCTGTAACTGATTAAGCTGAATGCGAGTAACCGCATCCAGATCTATCAGATGATGAATGATACGTTCGACTGCACCGAGTGCCAGAATCGACCACATATCGTTACCCCTTACAGTTTGAAGCCACGGTGAACAGCAACGATACCTGCAGTAAGGTTGTGATAGTCACAGTTCTGGAAGCCAGCATTTTCCATCATACCTTTTAAAGTACGTTGGTCTGGGTGCATACGGATTGATTCAGCCAAATACTTATAGCTTTCTGAGTCATTCGCAACCAATTTACCCATGATCGGTAAAGCGGTGAATGAATAGAGGTCATAAAGTTTCGAGAATGGCTCAAATACAGGTTTAGAAAATTCAAGAATCAGTAAACGGCCGCCTGGTTTTAACACACGGAACATAGATGCAAGTGCTGCGTCTTTATCTGTCACGTTACGTAAACCAAAGCTAATGGTTACAAGGTCAAAGCTGTTGTCTGCAAAAGGCTCTAAAGTTTCTGCATTGGCAAGAACGAAGTCAACATTGGTACAGCCTGCATCAATTAGACGGTCACGGCCAACATTGAGCATAGATTCGTTAATGTCTGAAAGTACAACATGACCTTGCGGACCAACTTCACGGCTAAATACTTTTGCTAAGTCGCCTGTACCGCCAGCAATGTCTAACACGTGTTGACCACGGCGAACACCAGACATGTTAATTGCAAAACGCTTCCACAAACGGTGAATACCAAATGACATCAAGTCATTCATCAAGTCATATTTGCTTGCAACTGAATGGAAAACTTCTGCAACTTTTTGTGCTTTATCTTCAGTTCTAACAGTTGAGTAACCAAAGTGTGTGGTTTCACCAACGTTGCCAGTATTACCAGCACCACGAGGTAAATTGTATTTAGGTACAGAACCATTCACAGGTGTGTCTGTTAAGGTTTGCTGTAAAGTTTGTTGTTGCCCTTGAGGAGTACCTTGAGGTAAAGGTGAGCTTAGGAATGGGCTAACTTTGTCTGAACTTTGTGCCTGCTCAGTTGGAGATGTTGGCTTTTGGTTTTCGTTAGACATATTGTCTCTCCTAGACTCAAACTCAAGTGAAACGGAATAAGTTCTGCATGATGACAGATTTTGTCTATTTTTACAGGCATCATCATGCAAATATAATGAATAAAATCTCAACTTCGTGAGGTTGAGTTTTTCTATGTGCCGACCTTATCACACTCTAAACGGATTCGGATGCCCTGAATGTACATTTTCAATAATCTGGCGTTCTTTTTCAGTAAAAGTCTTGATAAAGGTCTCGGCTGATTTTAACGGTTTCATCGCACTAAAACCATCTTGAATGAAATCATACATCAATTCGAAGTGATATTTTTGGGCAATACCTTTACACATTTTAAAAGCAGTAAACATCATAAATGAGCGCATGTATTTATCGAGTGCTGCACCTAAATCGTCAAGAAGAGCAAGTTGTTGATAACGAGCTTCGGCCTGATCCAGCTTGATTAAGGTTAAACGCATAATCTCATCAGTGAGTACGGTATCTGCCGGATAGTCCTCAAGAAGTTGCATTGCTACTTGCTCATCAAGTTGAGTTGCAAGTACAGCTAAACTTACCGATTTAGTGCCTGTTTTAATTGCATTTTCAGGTAAGACTTTTTCGGCTTTATGCGCATATTTCAATAGGCGTTCAATTTGAGCTGCTAAAGCATCAAACTCTGGACCGCCATATAAACGATTTAAAAAATACTCTGACATGAGCTTGTGCGCTGGCAAATTAAAAAAGTCGTGATGCGTATCTTTCATCCGCTCTTTTAGCCATGTTTGTACATCTTGCAAACGTTGGACAAGCACAGGATTATCGTGATAATTAAATGTTTTATATTGTTGTAAAAGATCATCAAAAGCAGCGAGTTTAGACATTTAAGGCTCTAATATTGGGCTATTTGCAAAAAATCATAAAAGGCATTGTAACCTTGTACTATGGCGAGTAGATGTAAAAAAAATGATTCATGCGTCAATTTTTAAACAGAATTTTGTCGCAATGACATAATTTGTATAGCAATTCATCATTTAACCGCATAAGTTAAAGATCATCGAAATTAAACAATAAAAGATTAGAGCCGTGGACTATGAGTGAACAACAACCAAAATTTGAGATTCGTGATGAAGAACAGCTTTCAGTCGATTTGATTGAAGCACAATATGCGTTAAAAGAAAGTCGGGGCAAACCCAACGCTAAAAGCACACTGATATTAATGAGTGGTATTGAACTGGCTGGAAAAGGCGAGGCCGTTAAGCAGCTTCGTGAGTGGCTAGATCCACGATATTTACGAGTCAAAGCAGACGCGCCACGTGTGCTGACAGACACAGAAGCATTTTGGCAATCTTACTCGGAGTTTATTCCGACTGAAGGTCAAATCGTGGTGATGTTTGGCAATTGGTATAGTGATTTGCTCGTCACCGCAACGCATGTTTCCGAGCCTTTAGATGATTCTCGCTTTGATGAATATGTTGAAAATATGCGGGCATTTGAACAAGATTTAAAAAATAACTATGTCGATGTGGTTAAAGTCTGGTTCGATCTATCATGGAAATCGCTGCAAAAACGTTTAGATAAAATAGATCCGTCAGAGCAACACTGGCATAAGCTGCATGGTCTAGACTGGCGTAATAAAAAACAATATGACACTTTGCAAAAGTTACGCCGTCGTTTTACCGATGATTGGTACATTATTGATGGCGAAGATGAAAAGCAGCGTGATCAATTTTTTGCTCAATACCTTTTACAACACATGCGTCAACTTCCAGAGCATGAAACTGAAGTTAAAGGAAAATGGCAGCAAGCTAAAATTCCAGAGAGTTTATTAAAACCTTCTAATGAACCACTTGAAAAAGCTGAATATAAAAAAGAGCTGGATAAGCTGAGTAAGAAAATTGCCGATGTCATGCGTTTTGATAAACGTAATGTCGTGATTGCTTTTGAAGGCATGGATGCAGCCGGTAAAGGTGGGGCCATTAAGCGAATCGTTAAAAACTTAGACCCACGTGAATATGATATTCATTGTATTGGTGCACCTGAACGCTTTGAAGCACGACATCCTTACTTATGGCGCTTTTGGAACCGCATTAATGAAGCTGAAAAAATCACGATTTTTGATCGGACTTGGTATGGGCGTGTGCTTGTTGAACGTGTCGAAGGTTTTGCTTCACCTTTAGAATGGCAGCGTGCCTATGATGAAATAAACCGCTTTGAAAAAGATTTATTTGATAGTCAAACGATTGTAGTAAAAATTTGGCTAGCGATTAGTAAAGATGAGCAAGAGCAGCGTTTTAAGGCCAGAGAAGAAACACCGCATAAACGTTTTAAAATTACCGCAGAAGATTGGCGTAATCGTGATAAGTGGGATGATTATTTAAAGGCAGCAGCCGATATGTTTGAGCGAACCAGTACTGAATATGCACCTTGGTATATCGTTGCAACTGATGATAAATATACGGCACGTCTGGAAGTATTGAAGGCCATTTTAAAACAGCTGAGAGCAGACTAAGCTCTCAGCTACAAGGCAAACATTAATTTACAATAGTGCCACGGCTTTTTTGCTGAATACGTTTTGCAAGGTTATAACTGTCATTCAGATGAGTTTCTGCTATTTTTTTCATCATGAAATAGCCTAAACTTGCTGCTACAATTTGTCCGCCTAGCGGTATAAATTTAGTCACCTGTTTTGTTACGATTTTGCCTAAAAAGCCGTTAAATGTTTTTTTAACGGTAGTACGTGCGACTACAAAACCTGAAAATTCAAAACCGCGTTTACGTAACTCATCCCAATGAATAGTTTTAGTTTTTGGGTCGTAAACGCTCACGTGCTCAGGTGCTAAACCAAAACGGGAATTGATATCTGGAATCAGGTGCGACAAAATTCCCAAATCTACCGCCACGTCAAAAAAAGGAATCGGTACAATTGCCGCTCCGGCTGAGACGTAAGCTCTTTTTTTGATGAGATCATGGCACTCATCGCGAATTTGTTCCAGATTTAGGCTAGGATCAATATAGTCAGGAATCTTGTCAATTTTCATAATGTCTACCTGTATAAGTTCTTGATGGCGTCATTCAAACCAAGTGTAAGTGACACCTTGAGTTAAATTATGCTGTGTTTAAACCAACGTGACATAGTCAGATTCAGTTGTATAGTAATGAATGTTTATGATTTTGTGCATAAATTATGCAAGCAGGAAATGAAATAAATGGGGATCCATGTTATTCAAAGTCAACGTATTGATGTGTTGTTGCAAGGTGTATTGGCGTCTACATCTCAAGCTTCAACGCATCCATTACAGGTTTTGAAAACCCAACATTTTATTGTTCCAAGTCCTGCGGTCGAGCAGTGGCTGATACAAAAACTTGCAGAACAGCAAGGCATGAGTGCCAATTACCAGTTTCACCAACGGGTACGAGGTTTCCAATGGTTTGCCTATCAGCAAGTTTTAACTGCGCATAAAGAACAGGTTCGTAAAGCGAACATCCCGCGTTTGATTTTTAAATGGCGGGTGCATCAGGCTCTACACGAATTTATTCAACCTGACACGATGAGCATCGATACGTCGCATCCTTTACATTCTATTGTTCAGCGTATTTATGACAGTGCAGATCGACTCGAACAAGGCATAGATAAACAATTAAAAAAACAAAAAATGCTGTATTGGGTCGCTGAGCAGGTTGCCGATCTATTTAGCAACTATATGATTTATCGTGGACAGTGCCAGCGTGGTTGTGAAAATAGTTGTACCTGTCCGGAAAACTGGTTGTCTGCTTGGGGACAGGGCCGAGCACTCGATATTGAAAAATATATTGTGAAGAAAGATGAAGAAGTGACTGCTTTTGCATTACATCAAACTGAGGAGCTAGAGCGTTGGCAGCGTTGGTTGTGGCAGCAACATTTTCATGATGATTTTGTGCAAATGCAGCAAATTGACGCGTTGTTTTGGCAAGAGTTAGATCATCCAGACCGTGGTAAGCGTGCTATTTCAAGATTACCTAATCAAGTAGTGATTTTTACATTATTAGATTTGCCACCAAGCCAGTTACAGTTTTTGCGCCGTTTAGGCCAATATATTGATGTCTTGATTTTGCACTATAACCCTTCACAAGAATATTGGGCCGATAGTGTCGATCCACTCTGGAAACAGCGTTATGACTTAGGGGTAAAAGAGCGTTTTATTGCGAAAAATCCAAAGGCTACTGATGCTGAAATTAGCGATTTCTTTAATAAATTCACACTCAACTTTAATGCTGAAGCGCGTGAGTCTAGACATCCGCTTTTAACCAGATTGGGTAAACAAGCCCGCGACCACTTTTCTTTATTATCGAATTTATCTACGGGTGAAGAAGGTAAGTGGGTGGATGCTTTTGTAGATGATTTCCCTGAAAGTTTACTCGGTAAAGTTCAGTCAGATATTTTGCATTTGGTAGAACCGCAAGCTAAGCAATATGAGCTTGTTCCAGACGATGACTCGATTCAGATTCATGTTTGTCATTCGACTTTACGTCAGCTTGAAGTTCTAAAAGAGCAATTGATTGGCTGGTTGGCTAAACCACATGAGCAGCCGCGCCGACCAAACGATATTTTAGTTTTAGTTCCTAATTTGGCCGACATAGAACCTTTAATTCGAAGTGTATTTCCCGCTACTGCCACTGAGCAAGGTGTACATTTGCCAGTGAAAATTGCAGGTGTTGCATCACTTGATGCACTTAATGCTTGGCGTGCCGTAATTGGGCGTATTCAACTGATGCAGGGCCGTTTTAGCTTTGATGATTTTGCTGATTGGTTAAGCTTGCATGCGACCCAGCAACGTTACGAACTTGAGTATGTTCAGGTCGAGCGAATTTTAAATTTACTTGCCGATGCAGGCTTTAAACGAGGGCTTGATGCAGAACATCTCAAGCGCAGTTTGTGTGACGGTGATGATGATTATCGATATAGCTTTAAATTTGCCTTAGAGCGATTGGCTCTTGGTATTGCCGTGCCTGTACATGCGACGTTTAATCAGGTATTGAGTTATGCCAAAGTTCAACCGGGTGATTTCGAGCTGATTGGTACACTCATTCAGATTTATCAAGATTTGAATGAGCGCCGTGATTGGCTGACTCTGCATGAACAAGGAAAAGTCTATACCGTTGAATATTGGCTTCAGGTACTAGGCAAAGATATTGTTGAATTTGAGCAGGTTGGTGTTGCTGCTTTAAAAGCTGTGCGGGAAATTGTTAAAAAACAAGAACGGATGTTGACACTCGCAAGTTATTACGCCGAGACAGAAACCGGAACTTTGCGCAAAATTACTTTGCCTCTGCCTTATATTATTGAAGAAATTCAACGGACATTAGAAAGCCAAAGTGCACAAGCTGAACCGACAGGGCAAATTACCTTTGCCCAAATTGGACACATTCGACCGTTACCTTATCGTTTAATGGTCATGCTAAATCTTGATGCAGGGCAATTTCCAAACCGTGATACACACGTTCCATTTGATTTGATGGATGCACTGCGCCAACAGTTAGGTGATCGCTCTCGACTTGAAGATGATCAAGGTGCTTTTTTAGATGCTTTATTATTAGCCCAAGAAAATTTATGGCTGTTTTATAACGGCTTTGATGTGAACGATGGCGAGGTGCGCGAACCTTCCAGTATTCTTCAAGAGTTTCGTGAACATCTTGCGTTGATCGTGAAAGCTGAAGATGGTGTATCTGAAAGTGTCGTTATTGAAGGAATTGAGATTCCATCACAGTTAAAACAACTCTATCACTTACATGATTTACAGCCCTTTGACCCGAAAGGTTTTACTGTAGAGAAGCGTGTTATTCGCTACCAAGATCACTGGTTTAAGGTCGCTTCACAAATTCAGCAAGTTTCAGGAAGCCGTCAACCTTGGGCGAACACAACCTATCCGCTACAAGCGCCTGACATGCTGGTTTTAGAAAGTCAGCAGTGGATACAGGATGTGACGTTCCCTGCACGATTATATTTGAAAACTTTAGGGGTAGAAAACTTAGGAAGCGTCGGAGTACTCGACCAAAATGAACCTTTATTATTAGATGGTTTAGGGCGCTATGCGATTCGACATTTTTTACAACAATCTGAACAGCAAGCACAACCTGAAGTATTAATTGATCAGTTGCCTGTCGGTAAAGTCAAATATAGCGCATGGCAACAAGGTGTTTTTGAGCAAGAATGTTTACTTGAACGCCTTCACCATTATGCACCAGCAGTGACACAAACAACTCAGCGTATTTGGCGAATTGCTAAACAGCTTCATATGAATATTACGGTTCCGAAGTCTGAAACTCGGGACTGGGTGAGTATGGAACCTTCAAGCGCTCGCGCAAAAAGACGTGCTAAAGTCTGGTTAGAATATCTGCTCTGGTTAGCTTATTTGAATGAGGGTAGTGCAGGAGCTGAAAAGCGCCGTATTGTGGTTTTTAGCGATCAAACTGTGATTTGTAGTGGGATTAGTTCTGAGCAAGCTCGGCAATATTTACAACCATGGTTTAAAATCTGGCGCCATGCACAGCAACAACCATTGGTTTTACCAGCAGCCTTATTATTAAAGCCATTAGAAAAAGCTAAAGCATATCAGTGGGAAACAACAAATCAGACAGAAAAAGCAAAACTGGATGAGAAGAGCTATGCTGAGCTGCTAAAATACTGGAATGAAACAGGGTCATTTACCACGATGGATATGACTCAAAATGAAGCTTGTAAGTTGCATCAAGACTGGAGCTTTATTTTGCAAGAACAAGATGCGCAAGCTTTGCTTCAACATGCTTGTGATGAGTTTGCGTATGATTTGTATCATCCGGTTTTTCAATTTCAACATTCGGAGTAAGGCATGAACTCAAGAGTACAGGTGTCTTATCAACCTATTATTGATATTGAATTTAGTGGTTTACACTTAATTGAAGCTTCGGCTGGTACAGGAAAAACCTATACCTTATCCAGTTTGATGGTCCGTATCTTTCTTGAAAAATACTTGCCTAGACAAGTGATTGCGACCACGTTTACCCGTGCTGCTGCTGCCGAGTTAAAAAGCCGTATTCGTGCACGTTTGGTTGAAACGTACCGTTATTTAGATGCCAAGCGTAGTTTTACAGAACAAGAATTACTTACGCAGGCAGAGCAAGAACCTGATTTATTACTCCAGCATATTCTAAAGCATTTTGCGACGCGTATTGCCTATGCGTGTGAACGTTTGAAATTGGTTATAGATCAATTAGACGAGTTATTTGTCGGGACACTCGATAGCTTTAGTCAAAAACTATTACGTGAGTTTGCTTTTGAGAGCGGCAAAATTGAACGCGCTCAAATTACGGATGATGCTAAAACTTATAGTCGGCAACTGATCCATGATGTACTGCGTGAATGGATACAGTCTCAACCTCAGACTGTGATTGATGCGTTGTATTTGGCAGGTGAGCTTAAGAGTGTCGACAGTTTTGTCAAACTCGTTGAAGACTCACTGAATTTTAGTTCGGCTCATTTTAAGCTTCCCGAAAAACCAACCATTCAATTTGAACAGCTTGCTCAGCTCAAACAATTAGCGACAGAAATTGATATCAGCCTTTTAGAAGCATATTACTTGCTTGATGGCGAGCACTATAAACATGTGAGCGGAACAGTATTTAGAAATGGGGCATTTAATAAACTATTTAGTGAATGTTTACCGCAGCTACTACAAGTTCTAAAGCAAAGCGACATTATTTTAGTTTTTGACTGGTCATTAGCCGCACAAAGAGAACTTATTTTTAAGTTTTTAGGTCAACTTGCCGATCAAAAAGTTTTCAAAAAATGTCCTGCTGAAATTTCAGATGGTTTCTATCAACATCCTTGTATTCAACAGATTCAACAGCTATTTGGTGTGCTGAAAAACTACGCTGAGCAGTTCGACCAGCTTCATATTTTTTTAAAAGCCTATTTATGTGTAGAGGTGAAAAAACGTTTACCTCAGGTTTTGCAAAATAAAGGTGAAACTACTTTTTCTCAGCAAATTCGTACACTTTCAGAAGCTTTAAAAGGTGAGCAGGGGCAACGTTTTGCTGTATTTGTTCAGGCACGTTATCCCTTAATTTTGGTCGATGAATTTCAAGACACTAACCAAGATCAAGATGATATGCTCGCCAGTATTTGGCGCCATCCAGAGCGCTACCAAAAAGGTTGTATGATTATGGTGGGTGACCGTAAACAGGCGATTTATGGTTTCCGTGGTGGGGATATGCTCACCTTTTTAAATGCCTATAAAGATATTCAAGCCAAACATGGTCGTGAATATAAGTTAATTCATAACCATCGTTCTGTTGCTGATCTGGTTGATGTGGTCGACGCCTTATTTCAACGACAAATTGATTTTGGTGAAGAAGTTCAATATGACCCAATTCGAGCAGGCACTCGGCCTCATCCTGTACTGATTGAGCAGAATAATCATAATCCTCACCCTTTACGCTGGTTAATGCTCAAAGATAAAGAAACAGAGGCTCAGCAAGTTGCATGGAAGATTCGAGATCTACTTAACCAGTCACATGCTGGACAACTATATTTTCAAAAAGATACTCAGACTCAAACCTTAAACGAAGATGATATTGCGGTATTGTCTCGTAATCATGATGGGCTGGATAAAGTTCAATTTGAGCTAGAACGTTTAGGAATTAGGGTTAATAGGCCATCAAAACGAAGTGTTTTCGATTGCTCGATTGCTCAAGACGTGGGGGCTTTGCTGACCGCCATACTTCATCCTTACGATGAAGCAAAAGTGAAGCGAGCTTTGATTAGCCGTCTATTTGCCATGGATTTAAAACAACTCTTGCAACTTGAGCAGACAGCCGAAGGGTTAAGCCAGTTTATGACTGGTTTTGACACGATTAGAGAGTTGTGGTCCACTCAAGGCTTTTTAGTGGCATGGCAACAATGCCTCATCCAGTTTGATATATGGCAAAATTTGGTTGCAGCTCAAAGTAAAGATAATGAACGGGTTGTGGTGAACTTGCGTCATTTAACTGAAATTCTGAGTCAGCACAGTGAGAAATACTCAGGCGCGCAAAACCTTTACCACTGGTATCTCAAACAGTTGAGTTCTCCTCTGGATCGTGATTGGGAGTTAGAGCGTAAATTGTCGAGTGAAGCTGGTGTTCAGCTCATGACAATTCACCAGTCAAAAGGACTGGAATTTAAGATTGTTTTCTTATTAGGTGCAGACAAGCCCTTTCGAGAAAATAATAAAACTCTGAATTTTTCGACCCAAGATGTAGTCCAACCAGACTCAAGTCAGACCTTAACTCAACGTGTCGTTGCGATTGCTGATAAGACTTATTTGAATGAAATAGAACTTAAGCAACACGAAGAACGAGCGCTTGCTGAACAGAATCGCCTTTGGTATGTCGCTTTAACGCGAGCAAGCCACCGCGTCTACGCTGTTCTACAAGATCTTGATGGCAAGTCAGTATCAGGACTCGCATTTTGGAAAAATAGAGCTGAGCCTTTTCAACACCGTTGCTGTACGGATGAAATGGTTTTGGAACAGATTCCACAAGCAATTCATTTAACCAAGCAAACCAGTGTTATTGAAATACAAGCAAAACGGTTTCCTGAACAACGTTTTTATTCGAGAGGGAAAACCAGTTTCAGTTACTTGGCACAGCATTTAAAACATAAGGCTGGCACAGATTTATTGGCTAGCCAGAGCAATGATGCTGTATTGGCAGAAGATGAGTTGGACTTAATCAACACTGCAGAAGCAAGCAGTGCTCAGCCGATTGACTGGATAAAGAGTAACTTTCCGCGAGGAACGCTTGCTGGTAATTTCTTACATGAAATCTTTGAGCATATTGATTTTCAATGTTCAGATGACTGGGTTATAGAAATACGTCGTCGTTTTAAAAATGACTATAGCAGCCTTTGGCAAGATTTACTCAGTAAATATAACGAGAGCTTCCCAGAGCAAGAGGACGCCGAGAACCTGCTTTACCAGTCAGTTGCAGACTGGTTGAAAGATATTTTGCGGACACCGCTTTATCAAGGCTTTCGATTAAATCAGCTCCAACAAGATCAGTATTTATCAGAGTTTCCTTTTTATTTAGCTCTTTCAGATCGGGTTTTAGCAATGACACGTATTCAGCAGCTTTTTGCTGAGTATGGTTTGCATATGCCAGAACTGCTTGAAGCTCGTTCAGCGCGTTACCTTAATGGTTCTATCGATTTGGTTTATTTTGATGGGCAGCGTTACCACATTGCCGATTATAAAAGTAATTATTTAGGTGATGATCTTGCAGATTATCGTAGCGATAGCATTGCCCAAAGCATGTCTTTGGCAAGTTATTGGCTACAGGCAGGTTTATATCTCGTTGCATTACATCGCTATTTGCAAGTCAAAATGCAGGATTACCAAATTGAGCAACACTTAGGTGGGGCAACTTATCTTTATTTACGTGGCATGAATGGTGAAGCTGAGCAGGGCTATTATTACTGGCAGCCTAGCATTGAGTTTATTCTGCGTCTTGATGCCATTTTGGGGTATTTTGCTGAGGATAAAATAGCATGAAAAATGCTGATAAAATGCGTAATTTTAAGATTAACAAATACTTGACATGTGGATAAGCCTGTCTATAACCATGTGGACAAGCGTGTGGAAAACTAGGTGGATAAGTGTGTGGACAATCTAAACAGCCCTGAACAAGCCGATTTAAGCTGGTTAACAACGTGGAGTAACTTCTTAAATCAGGCTCCATTTACTGAACAATCGCAAGTGTCAGAAGCTACTTCTTACTTGCAGCAGCTTATTGAAGCGAGCTTACAAGGCGATAGTTGTATTGATATCAGTTCAGAGCAAATTGCAGCACTTGGTCAGCTTGCTATATCTGCCGATCAAGCAACCTCAAAAGTTGCGCCGTGCGTCTACGATGAGCAGGGGTTGGCATTATACCGATATTGGCACCTAGAGCAACGACTTGCAGAACAAATTTGTCGATTAAAGCAACAATTAATTCAACCTGTCTCTTGTGATGACTATTTAGACCTGCTTACCGATCTTCATCAACAGGCAGCTTTACAAATGGTTGCTCGGCAGAGCCTGAGTATTATTACCGGTGGGCCGGGTACAGGTAAGACTTATACGCTGGCACGTATTATTGCTGTGCTGAGTCAAGCAATTCCGCATATTCGTGTGGCGATGGCTGCTCCAACTGGTAAGGCAGCACAGCGAATGCAAGAGGCTTTACAGAACTCATTTAACGATCCTAAATTGCTTGAGTCCGGATTAGTGAGTGAAGAGCTCAGAAATCAGGGAACACAAACGATTCACCGTTTGTTGGGGATGGGACATAGCCAGACACCACGGTTTAATCAAAAACAGCCTTTGCCTTATGACGTGATTGTCGTCGATGAAGCTTCCATGCTGGATTTAAATCTGGCTACTCTTTTATTTGAAGCTGTGCCTGAGTCTTGTCGAATTATTTTATTAGGAGATGCAAATCAGCTTGCTTCTGTCGATGTCGGCGCGGTTCTTGCAGATTTGCAGCAAATACAGGCGTTGGCTGATAACCGAGTACAATTACAAACCAGTCGTCGTTTTGCTGAAGGTGCATTGATTGGGCAGGTGGCACGTTTTATTCAAATGCAAACCAGTCAGATTAATCATGAGCAGGTTTTGCAACAGTTTGAAATCGACATTGTTCAGGTTTCAGAATTACGTTCAATTCCTTTAGAAGTTGATATGCCCGATGTGGTTCAGCTTGAGTATTTGCCAGAAGGGAATCACGCAGAAGTCGAAATTTACTATCAGAAGCTCATGCTCGGTTTCCAAGGGTATGTAAAAAGCCTAAAAAATTATTTAAAAGAAGAACGCTCGATTGAACAGATCCAAAATGTAGTAAAAGCATTTGATGACTACCGGATTTTAACCGCAGTTCGTCATGGTCCGTTTGGATTGCAGCAGTTAAATCAATATGCGCAGCGTTGGATACAGCAACAACTTTCAATAGTGACTCTTGGTGGATGGTACGTGGGTCGTCCTGTAATGATGACTTATAACGATTATCAGCTCGGTATTTCAAATGGTGATATTGGTTTGTGTTTTGAGCACAGAACTCAGCCACAGCAGTTTGAAGTATATTTTCCAAGTTTGAACAAATGGGTTGCTGCAAATCGATTACCAAAAAGTATTCAAAGTGCATTTGCCTTAACAATTCATAAATCGCAAGGGTCTGAATTTACCCATACTGCTGTCGTTTTAGATCAGGCTGCCAAGAACTTATTAAGCCAAGAACTTATTTACACTGCGATTACACGAGCTAAGAAAGTAGTCAGTCTTTTAGTGCATCAAGAGGCTTTATTACAAGCATTTACAGTTCGTACTACACGAAAAAGCGGTTTAGTTCAAAAAGTTAATCGGTTAGTTCGTTAAGACAAACTTAATATTTTTACCCTTGTAAGAAAAAGCTTACATAGATTCGAGATATTTGCTGCTAGAGTACACCCCGTGTTTTTGAGATTATAAACGCACAACGAGCTTGGCACGGAATGTCGGGCAAAATCGCACAATAATAATAACTTAAGTCGAGAGACTGCGAACTTACAATGAAGTAGGTGTATAAAGAGGAAACTTACAGCCGCTAAGCCTTGTAGTTTTGGGAGAGACTACAGGGCTTTTTTATATTCTACTTTTCACTATGTTTAAAAAAGCATTACAACATTTCGTTTTTAGCACTATCTTCACTCTGTTTTTGTCTAAAGATTTAAATCAATAATATCAATATATTTATCTATAATATGATTTCAAAACAGGCATTTTTCCTGTGAATTGTTAAGTTATATGTTATACAGAACTGTACGTTAAAGGTTAAAAATGGCTATTTACCAAATATTATACAGACCTGTACGTTTTCACTTACATGATGATAAGAAAAATACTACTTTTCTTCATAATTGTATATGTCACAATACATCACATAAGGAAATAGAAACGAAAACATCGGAAGTGAGTTAAAACAACAAGAAGGATGTGACTAGCATCTCACCAACGACAATAAAAACAGTAATAACACGATAAACAAAAACTACAGCGCAAAAAACCCAAGCAGAAATGCTTGGGTTTTTTATTTGTTTCTACACTAAGTCAGTTTCATGAGAATCACTACCAAATAACGAACGGCGTTGATCTCTCGGTATACGTGGACATTGGGTTGAGATTTGATAGAGTACTTTAGCTAAAGCAGGTAGGTGAGTACCCACTACAGATTTACCAGTTGTTAATAAGGAAACACTGATATCTCTTTCAGGGTCAGCCCAGCATAAGATATTAGAAAACCCTAAATGGCCAAATGCTTGTCCTGTCATTGGACCAAAAAGGCCGACAGGGTTGCTGCCTAACATTGGTCCTAAAGCATAGCGCATTGGAATTAGCAAAGTACGGTCAATGTTAACGCCTGTAGTTGGTAGTGTTGCTCTGAAAATAGTTTTTTCACTGAAGATTTGCTGACCGCCGTAGCTTCCACCACTTAAAAGCATTTCAAAGAAGCGGCCAGCTTGTTCTGCACTGGTATAGATGTTTCCAGCTGGGCAAATGGTGTCCATAAAACGACTATCGTTAGTTACATCAACTGCAAGTTGTAAACCGCCACCTAATACATGATTCAGATAGTGATCGGTACCAAGGCGTGGGTGCAGACCTGTTGCACAGTTTAAGGCGACTTCTGAACGGTATTCTGGTTTTAAGCCATAATTGAAATAAGGCATCCCCATTGGTTTTTCGATAGTTTGATGTACAAACTCACGTAAATCCTGCCCAGTCACCCGTTCAATAACTTCTCCTAAAATATAACCTGCCGTAACAGCATGATAGGCAAGGTGATTACCAGCAGGAGACACAGGTCGGGCAGCATATAAACGTTTTAAAATTTCGTCTTTATCAAATAATAAATCTGGTGTGACATCGCCATCAATATAAGGAATGCCGCCACGATGTGCTAATAAATGAAAGATCGTTGCACGACGCTTACCATTTACCCCATATTCAGGAACATAATAGCTCACGGGATCAAGCAAGTTGATTTCGCCTTTTTCATCTAATAGATGAATCAACATGGCTGTAATCATCTTTGATGCTGAAAATAGGCAAACAGGTGTGTCAGGTGTTGCAATCAGGGCATTTTCTTGAAGGCCTGCTGGAGAGTTCCCTTGAGCATATCCAATGCTTCGATTGAGTAAAATTTTACCTTGTCTGCGTAAGCAAAAGGTAATGAGTGGATAGTTTCCGGTTTTATATAGTGCTTCTATACTTTTCCAGATTTTTTGAATCTGGTGATCACTCATTCCACCCTGTTCAGCAGCAACTTCATCTTTTTGCCGAATGACTTGCTCAATATTGTCCGGTACTGGACAAGTGTTGGTTGAAAAAATTTTCACACGTCCCTCGCGCTTCTTTCTTTTTATTCGAGGCTAGTGTGCAGGGTTAAGGTCTTCATGTCAGTGTCTAAAATGACAAGTTACTGAAAACTATTTTGCAATCCACCTATAGATACCTTAAAATAGGCGACTTGCTGTAGTGATGCACGGCAGTCAGTTGCCTCAACTGATTCATATCGTTTACTTTTTTAAGCATCTCGGAGAAATCGAATGGCTTTAACTAATGCAGACCGCGCAGAGATCATTGCTAAATTTGCTCGCGCTGAAAATGACACTGGTTCACCAGAAGTACAAGTAGCTTTATTGACTGCTCAAATCAATGATTTACAAGGTCACTTCAAAGCTCACAAACACGACCACCACAGCCGTCGTGGTTTGATCCGTATGGTTAACCAACGTCGTAAATTGCTCGACTACTTAAATGGTAAAGACCACGGTCGTTACACTGCTTTGATCGGTGCTTTAGGTTTACGTCGTTAATTCGATTTTCACTTTGTTTTCGCTATTTCGCATGTCGCAATGCTTTATCGCTGAAAAGAGAGTTTCACTTAATGTTAGGTTAAGTGATTTTTAGAAGGGGCGCTTGTGCGCTCCTTCTTTGCGTTTAACTTATTTTAAATAATTGATCTAGTGTGATGGCTTCTAAGCTTTGTCATTTATCTACCAATCGGTGTAGTCTGAATGCCAAACCTTAGGGGTCTCACTAGAATAAAATTAGGAAAATACAATACATGTCAATGTTTAATATCGTTCGTAAAGAATTCCAATTCGGTCAACATCAAGTCGTTTTAGAAACGGGTCGCGTTGCACGTCAAGCAAACACAGTTTTAATCACTATGGGTGGCGTAACTGTTTTAGTTGCAGTTGTTGCTCAACCTAAAGCAAAAGCGGGTCAAGACTTCTTCCCGTTAACAGTGAACTATCAAGAAAAACAATATGCAGCTGGTCGTATCCCTGGTGGTTACGGTAAGCGTGAAGGTCGTGCTTCTGAAGCTGAAACTTTAATTTCACGTCTTATTGACCGTCCAATTCGTCCGTTGTTCCCAGAAGGTTACTTCAATGAGATCCAAGTAACAGCAACTGTTGTTTCTTCTGACAAAACTATGGATGCTGACATTGCAGCAATGCTTGGTACATCAGCAGCATTGTCTATTGCTGGTACTCCTTTCCGTGGTCCAATTGGTGGTGCACGTGTTGGTTTAATCAACGGTGAATATGTTCTTAACCCGAACTTCGAACAGTTGAAAGAAAGTGACCTTGACCTTGTGGTTGCAGGTACAGAATCTGCTGTATTGATGGTTGAATCTGAAGCGAAAGAACTTTCAGAAGACCAAATGCTGGGTGCTGTTCTTTTCGGTCATGACGAAATGCAAATTGCAATTCAAGCGATTAAAGAATTTGCTGCCGCTGCTGGTGCTGTTGAGTCAACTTGGGTTGCTCCAACTAAAAACGAAGCTCTTCTTGAGCAATTAAAAGCAGCTTTCGAAGCTAAAATTTCTGAAGCATATACAATTGCGGTTAAACAAGATCGTTACGCAGCACTTGATGCACTTTATGCAGAAGCTGTAGCTCAGTTCGTTCCAGAAAATGACGAAACTGGTATTGCTGATGAAGTAAACGAATTATTCGAAGACCTTAAATACCGTACAGTACGTGACAACATCTTGTCAGGTAAGCCACGTATTGATGGTCGTGATACTAAAACTGTTCGTGCTATCGACGTTCAAGTTGGCGTATTAGATCGTGCACACGGTTCTGCCTTATTTACACGTGGTGAAACTCAAGCGTTAGTAACAACAACTTTGGGTAATACTCGTGATGCGTTAATGGTTGATACCCTTGCTGGTACTAAAACTGACAACTTCATGTTGCACTATAACTTCCCTGCATACTCTGTAGGTGAAACAGGCCGTGAATCTGGTCCTAAGCGTCGTGAAATTGGTCACGGTCGTTTAGCACGTCGTGGTGTTCAAGCAGTTCTTCCTGCTGCTGACCGCTTCCCGTATGTAATTCGTATTGTATCTGACATTACTGAATCTAACGGTTCATCTTCAATGGCTTCTGTATGTGGTGCTTCATTATCACTTATGGATGCAGGTGTTCCGCTTAAAGCACCAGTTGCGGGTATCGCAATGGGCTTAGTGAAAGAAGGCGAGCGTTTCGCAGTACTTTCTGACATCTTGGGTGATGAAGATCACTTAGGTGATATGGACTTTAAAGTAGCAGGTTCTGCAAACGGTATTACTGCGCTTCAAATGGACATCAAGATTGAAGGTATTACTGAAGAAATCATGGAAGTTGCATTAAACCAAGCATTTGCTGGTCGTATGCACATCCTAAACGAAATGAATAAAGTCATTTCACGTGCTCGTGCTGAAATCAGTGCTCATGCACCGACGTTTGAAGTGATTAACATTAACCCAGACAAGATCCGTGATGTTATTGGTAAAGGCGGCGCAACTATCCGTCAAATTACTGAAGAAACTAAAGCTGCAATTGATATCGAAGACAACGGTACAGTTCGCGTATTTGGTGAAACTAAAGCTGCTGCTAAAGCTGCAATTGCTAAGATTCAAGCAATTACTGCTGAAGTTGAACCAGGTAAGATCTATGACGGTAAAGTAATCCGTATCGTAGAATTCGGTGCGTTTGTAAATATCATGCCAGGTACTGATGGTCTTCTTCATATTTCGCAAATTTCAAATGAACGTATTGCGAACGTAACTGATGTTCTTAAAGAAGGTCAGGAAGTGAAAGTACAAGTTGCTGATGTTGATAATCGTGGTCGTATCAAATTGACTATGAAAGACATTGAACAAGCATAATTGTTCTAGTGACATGAAAAAGTCCGCTTGATGCGGACTTTTTTATGGCATGATGCAAGTAATACAAAAACAGATCATTGTGGTATGCAGGTTTATTACTTTTATCGCCATCAAGCTGACGGTTATGTCTTTTTAAGCCGTGAACAGCATAATGAACACATTCTGGAGTTTTTCTGGATTGATAGTGTCAGAGCTGATGTGGTGAACCATAACGAAGAATGGCAACAAAAGATTCAGCAGCTTTCAGGTGTGGTTATTAATGAATTTCATATGCGAGATATTGCGAATATTGAGCACCCTTGTGCATTTGATACGCTTGAAGAATATGACCTGCTTATTTTTAGAAAGCTCGTTACACCTGATGATGAAATTAAAAATGGGGAATCCCATGAGAGTGTATTTGGCCTAGCAACCACGCCGATTAGCTTTATTTTTACTCCTAAAGTTCTGATTAGTGTTCGTGAGCAGGGCAATAAGTCGATTGAAAACTATATTCAACGTCTCGAAAATATTTTATGTAAAACTTTGGAAGAACAAAACAAAACCCGTAAGCTGCCTAATTCACCTGTAGATTTATGTTTACGACTGCTTAATAGTATGGTGGATGGCTACCTTGATATCCGTTCACCTTTGACTAGAAGGGTCGAGCATTGGCAACAGCAATTGCTGCAAGGTAATCGCCGTTTTAAACAATGGCATCAGCTGTTTCATGAAAACATGGCCTTTCAGCAGGTTGAAAATTTATGCGAAGAGCAAATCGAAACCTTACAAGAGTTTCGAGATGAAATTGTAGAAAACTATCATCATGTTATTGGTGAGAAGACACATAATTCTCAAGATCTTCTGTTAGTTCGTTTGAATGATTTAATGAGTCATGTCGAACGTATTCAAAAACATACTTTACGTTTACGTAGCGCTATTCAGTCAGCGATTGATTTGCACTTCTCAGCAATTGCAAACCAGACCAATGAGAATATGCGTATTCTTGCCATTATTACTGCCGTATTTGCACCGCTTACTCTTTTAACGGGTATTTATGGAATGAACTTTGAGTTTATTCCAGGGCTTAAGTCACCAGTAGGTTTCTGGATTATGCTGGGTGTCATGCTGCTAAGTACGATTTTCTTGCTTTATTACTTCTATCGACAACATTTGGTAGGGCGCGGTGAAAAAAGTGTGATTGATTTATTGGCTCAACAACATCGTCAGGATCGGATGAATTTGTTCTGGTTTTTGGAATATGAACCGATTAAGCAGACTTTGAAGGAAGTGGAAAAGATTACTCGGTTGAAATAATTCTTCAATTTTTATTGAATTTTTTCCAAATTTGCTTGAGCTAAGCGTCATCCACAACCTGCCCATAATTTAAAAATTATTGTTTTTGCAAAGTAATATTTTAAATGAAAGTAGTGAACAGGTTTTGTGGATGACAATGGTTTTGGTTACTTTTGCCAAAACAAAAGTAACGTAATTAACTGATGAAATAGATAGGGAGTGCCAGTAGGACTCCGTCGTGACTATCTAATCTAATGAAAATGCTTCAACTGTTTTCTAAGTTGTTGCACTTCATCAATCAAATCTAACATCACAGCAACTGCCGCCAAACTTGCGTCAAAGTCACGTTGTAGACGATACGCTTTACGTGCACGTGCGACATCTTCGCCCATAAACTGGTGTGCTTCAGGTGTGTTCTCGACTGATAAAATATCATATTCAATGAGCTGAAGAATCCAGTCAGGACTTTGGCCGCAAGCTTGGGCAAATTGTTGTAAATCAAATGTAGATTGTTCATCAACGACCTCTGCACTAAAGGTATGGCCGTCATATACAATTTCTCGATAGTGAATGGTTGTCATGATCTTGCTCCCTAATGAGATGAACGAGGTTCGAATGAAGCAAAGGCTTCTGCCAATTGCTGATACGCTTCTTTTTCTTTTTCAGAATTTGCAGGGGGGAATACAATATTTAAAATTAAATACAGATGCCCTGGCGTTTTATTTGGTATCCCTTTGTCTTTTAAACGTAGCTGTTGTCCTGGTTTTGCATTTTTAGGTAAATTAACATTTAAAGGCCCTGCTGGTGTTTTTACTTCAATACCTTGGCCTAATGCTGCTTCCCATGGAGCTACATCTACAGTCAGATATACGTCACTGCCTTCGACATGAACACGGTCTGTATCTTTATACTGGATTTCAATATAAAGATCGCCGTTCGCACCACCATTAATCCCACTTTGGCCTTGTCCACTTAAGCGGATCTGCTGACCTTCTTTCATACCTTTTGGTATTTTTACCTGCAAAGTTTTGCGTTGAACTTCAGGCTCACCATAAGCATTCATGGTTGGAATTTGCAGAGTAATTTGCTGGGTTGAACCATGATAGGCAATATCAAGATCAACCTCTATGCTGGCATGTTGATCTTCACCGCGATAACTACGTTGTTGTCTTTGATATTGTTGTTGGCCACCGCCAAAGCCTGCACCAAAGCGACCAAATAAATCTTCAAAACCGCTAAAGTCTGCTTGTTCACCGCCTGTAAAACCTTGACGATAAAACTGTGCTCCATCAAAGCCCCCTTGCGCAGCACCTTGACCAAAGTTATTAAAACCTTGAGGATGATCTAACATTTGGTCATATTCGGCTTTTTTATCTGCGTTGCTTAATGTGTCATAGGCAACATTAATGGCCTGCATTTTTTCTTCTGCATCTTTTTCTTTGCTGATGTCGGGATGATATTTACGGGCTAATTTTCGATAAGCTTTTTTAATTTCATCAGCAGAGGCTTTGCGTGTAACCCCTAATTCTTCATAATAATTTTTTGCCATAATGTTTTATCACGATGGTGTTGTTTATTTCATTATGAAACGATTTTTAGAGTTTTAAATAAGCTAGATTGTATAAGAGTTGTTCTATTACGAAATAAAGAGGTATAGAAAAATTAGACTATACCTCTAATGAATTAGATGAAACTCTGATATAAGCCGTACAGAGCAATAAGTAGAAGTAATAAACCGCAGAGGCCTAATATTTTTGGATATAAATGACTGTTAGAAAGGCGGCGGAAAAAGATATAAACCAAAGATAGTGTGAGGAAGTCTAAAACAATCCATGTCAGAGTAAGTAAGGTTAAACTTAAATTTAACTGAGGGGTAATAGAGACAAATTGCGGAAAGAAAGCCGAGAAAAAGATAATATCTTTTGGGTTTGAAATACCGACAAGAAAGCCTTTTTTAAAGCCACCATTTTGTGCTGAAACTGTTTGTATCGCTTCTGGGTGTGGTGCCTGAATCACTTCTTTGAGAATACTAAAACCCAAATAACCAATATATAGGCAGCCTAAAATACGAATGATATTGAGGTAACTATCATTAACACTCAGTACTCCTTTTAAAACCAGTACTGAAATAAAAATTAAAACAAGGGATGCTAGGTTTGTACCAAAAATGGTTTCTAGTGCTTTTTTATAACCCCCTTTAAGTCCAGCGCTTGCAACTAAAATCATGACAGGGCCAGGGGTCGCAATCATGATAACTACACTAAAAATAAAGAGAAAATAATCAAAATAATTCATGGTATTTAGGCATCTTATTTATTAGGCTATAAAGTAGCCTTATATTATCCTATTTCAATTAACATATTGAAAATTATCATCAAAAAATACAGGTAAATAAAAAGGCGGTATAACCGCCTTTTTATAAAGTTAAAATATTAACTTAAATGTTCGCCAAATAACGCTAAAGCTTCTTCAGCGGTAAAGGTATATTGCGTATTACAGAACTGACAGTCCATACGAATCGGGTTCTGATGTTCTAGGGTTTCATGAACAGCGTCTACACCAATTTGAATCAGGGCATTTGCACAGCGTTCTTTTGAACATGTACAGCCAAATTTTAATGCTTCAATTTCTGGTAAACGAACTTCTTCTTCGTTATATAAACGATATAAGATTTCATTTGCATCTAAATTGGTAAGCTCTTCAGCTTTTAATGTTTCAGTCAACATCGTCAAACGTGGCCATAAATCTTCATCGACCAAGTTTTGCTCTTCTTCATCATGACGTGGTAAGAGTTGAATCAGTAAACCACCAGAACGTTTATCTGTACTTGCCAACACAATACGAGTTGGAATTTGTGCAGATAAATCGTAATACTGCATTAAGCAACCCGCTAAAGTCACTTGATCAAGCGGCACGATCCCTTGATAACGTTCGCCAAATTCCGGTTCAATATTAATAAATAAAACTGGATTAACTAAAGCGCCAAGAACTGTGCTGCTGTCCGATGCTTCAACAAAGCGAGGGTCGGTTTCATAGTCCGCTAAAGCACGAACCTCTCCTAAATGGTTACATTCAGCCATCGCCCATTTGAAGGTGCCGCTAGCCTGGATTTGCAAGCTGATACGGCCTTTGATTTTTAGTGTACTTGCAAGTAATGCAGTCGCACTCAACATTTCACCTAGCAGAATTTTAACCGCAGGCATATAGTCACGTTGAGCTAAGATAGTTTGTAGGGCTTCTTCTAGATGAACTACTTCTCCACGTACTGGAAAGTTCTCTATATAAAAGCGTTGGCGTAAATCAGACATAATATTCTCCAGGGCCCTAAGCAGAGTATAACTATTTCGTTTTAATCAAGCTCAGGAAATGCAGCTAAGCCGCAAGCCGGACAGGGGCAGCTTTGTGCCCATTGTCCAATTATTTAGGCAATGTGAATAAGTCCTTAATATAGCCATTTTCTGAAATCTCAAGTTATTCTAGATGATCTCTTGTAATGTCGATGCGATTTGGTTGTAAATGACGCTTTAAATTAACATCATGTTTTGATGTAGCCTGTTGCTGCGCATCACTTTCAAACAAATGTTCAAGCTCGGCTAAGGCATTACGATGTGTTTCAAAAATCTTCTGTTCATCAGTATAAATACTTTGCTGCTGTATGAGCAATTTCTCATCATAATCCCGAAAGATTTCGATATTGTTATAGGCTTGTTCATCAGAGATCCCAAGTTCTCGCAAAGCGCGATAAGCCATTCCTAATGAAGATAAATACGTCTCACGCCAAATATATTCAACACCTAAATCTCTTAAAAGATGGACATGGTGGCGGTCACGAGCACGAGCCAACAGCTTTAAGTTTGGATAATTTAATCTAAGATGACGTGCAACATTCATGGAGTCTTCAACATCATCAATCGCTAAAATAAAGACTTTAGCTTTTTCAATACCGGCAGAGCGCAGTAAATCGGGCTGGGTCACATCGCCATAGTAGAGCTTACCTCCATATCGACGAACAAAGTCCACTTGATGAAGATTGTTATCGATTGCAGTAAAGCCTAAATGTTGTAGGCGTGCAATACGGGCAATGATTTGTCCAAATCGGCCAAAACCAGCAATGATAATCGGATTATCCTGCTGAGGAATTTCGTCATACTCAGGTGGACGTTCTTTATTAAACAGAGGAATGATCTGAGTTGCCATAATCCAGTAAATTACTGGAGTAAGTACCATCGACAACGTTACGATCAGCGTCACTGGCTCTAATAGAGCTTGAGTTAAAATCTTCTCACTTTTTGCAAGGCTCAAAATTACAAAAGCAAATTCTCCACCTTGTGCCAAGCACGTACCTAAAAGCAAACTATTGTTCCAGCTGTATTTTTTATAGCGGGCAATTGCAGTTAATATCAGTGTTTTAATGAGCAATAAGCCGACTGCGCCACCAATAATAAGCAAAGGCATATCAATCAGTAGTGATAGCTGTGTGGTCATACCCACGGTCATAAAGAATAAGCCAAGCAGTAGGCCTTTAAACGGTGCAATACTCGCTTCAACTTCGTGGCGAAATTCTGAATCTGCTAATAATACGCCTGTGAGGAAAGCACCTAATGTGGTGCTAATTCCTAAAGTATCCATAAGTAAGACAACAGCAAGAATAATAAATAATCCTACTGCTGTAATAAGTTCAGTCGCTCCACTTTTAGCAACAAAGCGGAAGAAGGGACGCATTACATAACGGCTAAACAGAAACAGGCCAGTAAAGGTTGCAATAATAGCTGCAAAATAAGCGACGCCGTGATGGGTTGATTCTGTTCCTGCCAAGAGTGGAATGATGGCAAGCAACGGAATAGCCGCTATATCTTGGAAAAGTAAAATGGAAAAAGACTGCTGACCATAAGTCGTATTGAGTTGCTGCTTTTCGGTCAGAAGCTGTAATACAAAAGCTGTAGAAGACAGTGCAAGGGCAAAACCAATGACAAAGCTGACAGAAAGCTGCTGTTGAAACAGTAATAGTACGATCAGCATAAGAATAGCCCCACTAATGAGGACTTGTAGACTTCCCATTACAAAAATAGAGTCACGCATTTCCCACAAACGTTGGGGGCGTAACTCTAAGCCGATTAAGAACATCAATAAAATGACACCGAATTCGGCAAGTTCCATAATTGCTTCAGGGTCATGTGCAATATTTAAAACACTAGGACCCAGAAGTATTCCTGTAAATAAATAACCTAAAACTGTTGCTATCCCTAGGCGCTTGCCAAGAGGGACTAAAATCAGAGAAGCTCCAAGAAAAATTGTTGCTTGCAGTAAGAATGACATTCATTGCCTCGAATGTATTAGTCTCTTTTAAGTGTAAAGCCAAAAAGGCTTCTTCACACCATGATATTCAAGCCATCTAATTAAATTCTTGCGGATCAACATCAATTGACAGCCTGAGTTGATGCTGACGCGGTGCATGAACCAATTGTGACCACCATTGTCTTAAGTAAAAATGGAGGCGAGCACGGTCGGCAGATAAAATCACCATGTGGGCGCGGTAGCGTCCCGCTTTACGCTCCATAGGGGCTGGAATTGGTCCCCAAATATCAACAATGTCACCTGCAATTTGGCGTAATTGTTCCGCCGCTTCATTTAAAAAATGTAAGGTATAGTCACGATCTTTGGACTCTGCACGTATCAGTACGGCATAACGATAAGGCGGCAGCAATGCGACTTTACGTTCCGCAAGCGTCTGTTTAGCAACTGCCCGATAATCTTTTTCGATGAGTGTGGTGAGTAATGGATGGTCAGGTCTTAATGTTTGTAAATAAACATGGCCTTTGTGTTCACCACGACCTGCACGACCAGCGACTTGTACAATTAACTGCGCAGTACGTTCTGGCGCGCGGATGTCGACACTAAGTAACCCCGCATCAATATCTAAAATGGCAACCAAAGTCACGTGTGGGAAATGATGACCTTTTGCCAGCATTTGAGTGCCAAGCAAAATTGTTGGTTTGTTTTGATGAATACGGTCATAAATTTTTTGCCAGCTACCGACACGACTGGTACTGTCACGGTCAACCCGAATCACATCATAGTCTGGAAATAGTTCTTGTAAGTGCTCTTCAACCTTGGCCGTTCCAGCACCTAAGGTTTTTAGGCTTTTTTGCTGGCATTCAGGGCAGTGATCGGGCAAGCGATGAACAGTACCGCAGTGGTGGCAGTGTAAATAAGAATAAGGCTGAGTGTGCAATGTAAAATGCGCATCACAATGTGGACAATTTGCTTGCCACCCACAGCTTTCACAAACCAGTACAGGTGCATAGCCACGACGGTTTAAAAAGATTAAAACCTGTTCTTTTCTAGCTAATGTATGTTTGATTTGTTCAATAAGGGGCTGGCTAATTCCATGCTGTTTTTTGACAATTTTAAGGTCAATCAAATGCATTTTAGGCAAAAGTGCATGTCCAGCACGTTTGTTGAGTTGCAGTGCGGTTAATTTGCCAGTTTCGACCAAATAATAACTATCGATGCTCGGTGTTGCTGAACCTAAAATAACAGGGCAGCTTTGTAAGTGACCTCGATAAAGAGCGACATCACGCGCATGGTAGCGGAAGCCTTCTTGTTGCTTATAAGACAGATCATGTTCTTCATCTAAGATGATGAGGCCCAAACGTGGCAGTGGCGTATAGATGGCAGAGCGCGTTCCTAAAATAATAGATGCTTTGCCAGTCTGGGCCTGTTGCCATGCCTGCAAGCGTTTAGAGTCATTTAAGCCCGAGTGTAATAGAGCAATATCACAGTTAAAACGTGATTTAAAACGAGAAATCGTTTGAGGGGTTAGACCAATTTCAGGGACTAACACCAGTACTTGCTTACCTTGCTTTAGCACTTCGTGCATGATGTGCAGATAAACTTCAGTTTTACCACTTCCTGTTAAACCATCTAATAAAAAGGCTTGGTATTGATGCTGTGCGTTTACGACGTGCTGGGTTGCTTTCTTTTGGTCTTCATTTAGCGTGAGCGGCATTTGTGCCAATTCAACAGGCGATGGGCTAAAGTCGTGTGGTTCAAGCGTACAGTCAACCAGTCCTTTCTTTTGAAGTGCTTTAAGCGTAGCCGTTTCTACACCACTTAAATTAAGAATGTTCTCTGTAGTTCCAGCAGGGTGTAACTTTAAAATTTGATACGCGTCTTGTTGCTTAACAGAGCGTTTAAGAAGTGCTTCAACATTATCACATGGTGTGATTTTCCAAAGATGGAATAAAACATCCATTGGTTTGCCCTGACGCAATAATGCGGGTAGGGCGGTTTGCATGACCTCGCCAATTGGAAATTGGTAATACTGAGCCGACCATGTCAATAAACTTAAAACTTGTTCATCTAAAATAGGCTCATCATCTAAAAGGTCAGAAATGGCTTTAAGCTGAAAGGTGCCTGTAAATGATTCACTTGGGTCAACTTTTTCAGTAATGATGCCAATCAGGTTTTGGCGCCCAAATGAAATAGCGACGCGTGAGCCTACGCGGGCCCGTTCATATTGTGCTTGGGTGAGTGTATAGTCAAAAGTATCGTACAGATGCACAGGTACGGCTACACGCACACGATAAACAACTGAATCAGGCTTTGGCGTTATGGTCATAGAGGCTCATTTCGTCAATTTTAAAAAACGGCATAGCGTCGTGAAGAGGACTTGGGTATTCTACACAGGCTATAGAACGAATATGAATGATTGCGTAGCATAGATGCAACAGCAGCGACTATTATTTTTGGAAAATTAGAACATTACCATGCCTGCATATCAATTTACTGCCATTGATGCTTCAGGGAAGCAGCAAAAAGGAGTGCTTGAGGGAGACTCAGCGCGCCAGATTCGCCAACAATTACGCGATAAAGCATGGACACCAATTAGCGTTGACCCTGTTGAACAAAAAGATAAACATCAGAGTCAGGGATTATTCCAAAAAAAGTTCAGTGCTTACGATTTGGCGCTCATGACCAGACAACTTTCGGTCTTGGTTGCTGCTGCTATTCCACTTGAAGAAGCTTTGCGCGCCGTGAGTAGGCAAAGTGAAAAAACACATGTGCAAAATCTTTTACTATCTGTGCGTTCTCGAGTCTTAGAAGGCCATTCACTCGCACAAGGTATGCAGCAATCTGGACGGTTTCCTGACCTTTATATTGCAACGGTCGCCGCTGGTGAACGCTCGGGACATTTAGATCTCATTTTAGATCAGCTTTCGGATTACACCGAAAACCGCTTTGCCATGCAAAAGAAAGTTCAGGGCGCCATGATTTATCCAATCATTTTAATGCTGATGTCTTTTGGTATTGTGATGGGCTTAATGACTTATGTTGTGCCAGAGATTGTAAAAACTTTTGATCAAAATAAAGATGCTTTACCGTGGATTACAGTCGCTTTAATGAAAGCCAGTGATTTTATTCGTCACGCTTGGGTGTTTATTATTCTTTTTGCAGTGGTGGGTGTTATTGCATTCGTACGGTTTTTAAAAACCACGGCTGGACATTATGCTTTTGATCGATTAACACTCAAATTGCCATTATTCGGTAAACTATCACGTGGTATTAATGCTGCACGCTTTGCTAGTACCTTATCTATTTTGACCCGTTCAGGTGTCCCTTTGGTTGATGCCTTAAAAATTGGTGCAGCAGTGACTAACAATTGGGTCATCCGAGATTCAATTGCTCAAGCGGCTGAGCGTGTTACCGAAGGTGGTAACCTAGGTACGCAACTGGAGCGCAGTGGTTATTTCCCCCCAATGATGGTACAAATGATTCGAAGTGGAGAGGCATCAGGCGAGCTTGACAGGATGTTAGAACGAGCATCGACCATGCAAGACCGTGAGGTGACGACATTTATTTCAACCTTACTGGCATTACTTGAACCGCTTATGCTGGTTTTAATGGCAAGCATTGTACTGGTTATTGTAATCGCGGTTATGCTGCCAATCGTAAATATGAACAATATGATTTAATAACTTTGATATTAGAGATAATGATGAAGATGGTCATGAAACAAAAAGAGCACGTTAAGGATGCTCAAAAAAACTCAAGCGTAGCTTTCGGACTTGCGGCACGTTCGAGCGGTGCTCGAATGAAACGTGCCTCAGGCTTTACCCTCATTGAAGTCATGGTCGTAATTGTAATTTTAGGTGTGTTAGCAGCTTTAATCGTACCAAATGTCATGGGACGTAGTGAAAAAGCCAAAATTGATACAACTCAAATTGCATTAAAGGGTGTAGCGGGTGCTTTAGATCAGTACAAGCTAGATAATGGCCATTTCCCAACCATGCAAGAAGGTGGGCTAGATGCTTTGGTTAACCAGCCAGCTACAGCGAAAAACTGGATGCCAGGTGGCTATGTAAAAGGTGGTTATCCTAAAGACAGCTGGAAAAATGATATTCAATATGTCATTCCTGGGGCAGATGGTCGAGCTTTTGACTTGTACTCATTTGGAGCGGATGGCAAAGAAGGCGGTGAAGGTAATGATGCAGATATTTATTACCAACCTTAATTAAAATGTAATGGAGATTATCAATTCAGTTAAACAGATAAAATGATAATACGAATTGATAATCTCTCTCAATCATAAAAATATAATAACTAACTGAAAAATATGAATTAAAGTTAATATTAATATTTGAGATTTATAATAAGAATTATTCCCATATTTAATAGTTACAAGAAAGTTAAAATGTAGAGAAAAATAAGCTATATATTTAAATGAAAGCTTTGCATAATAACTAAAAAGTACTTTATTCAATTAAAAGGAGAGATTAAATGAAAGCATTTCTCATATTAGATGAACTGACTCAGTTTCATTGGGTAATGCTCAAGTCTGTCCTATTGATTTTGGGTTTATTGCCGATTGCTGAAGTGTCATTAAAGTTATGGCTGAGTACAGAGGGAAGTAGCCAAATCATGATTGGTTTCTTCGCATTAAGTATTGTGAGTGCATGGTTAATGGTGAGCTTCTTTACTGCATTAAAAGCGAGCGTCTGGCAAGCTAAACAAATCTCTACTCAATATGAGCAATTCCTTTTTAAAGCTTACCGTTATGTACCCATGGTCTTTTTATCGAGTTTAGTTGCATATTTATCTTTGCAATTATCGATCGCTTTTTAATAAAATTTTAAAACTAAATTTTTAAATAAAACGTAGATTAAACATCTACGTTTTATTTTTTAACTGGACTTAAAAACAGGATGTTTCTTCATTTGTACATATTATATGCTTCAAATCAGCAATTTAAGAAAATGAGAAATATGAAATGGAACAAATCGATTGGAATGATTTTTTAAAAGTAGAGCTTCGCGTTGGTAAAATTATTCAAGCTGAGGTTTTTGAAAAAGCGCGTAAACCTGCCTATATTTTACATATAGATTTTGGTGAAGAATTGGGTGTGCGTAAATCAAGTGCGCAGATTACTAAGCTTTATCAGCCACAAGATTTGTTGGGTAAATTAGTCGTTGCTGTAGTGAATTTCCCTAAAAAACAAATAGGGCCTATTCAGTCAGAATGTTTGGTGACAGGGTTTCATAATGCAGATGGCGATGTTGCACTTTGTATCCCAGAGTTTGAAGTGCCTCTGGGTACAAAGTTATTGTAAATTAGCGACGAGATTTAAAAGAAACGTCAACTTTACGTGGACGATAAACCCAACCTAAAATCAGCAGTAAGACCGCGAATCCTAAAATTGGATAATCACCTAAACGGTTATAAAGAGTTTGGCCTTGCATGGCAGGTAGATCACCTCTCAAGACAAACTCTTTATCGATTGGTGCTTGTTCAGTGATATGACCATTTTGATCAATAAATGCTGTTACACCTGTGTTGGTTGCACGAATAAACCAGCGGCCATTTTCTTTCGCGCGCATCTGCACCATTTGTAAATGTTGCCAAGGCCCAGCAGTGCCCGTAAACCAAGCATCATTCGATACAGTCACCAAAAAGTCGCTGTCTTCTGCATTACGCCTTGTCAGGTTCGGGTAAGCCACTTCATAACAAATTGCAGCAGCAAGTGCATGCCCTTTAATTAAAAGTGGTTTTTGGTCACTCTCACCACGTGTAAAACCGCTCATGCTAATATCATTTTGCATGGCTGGTAATACCCAAGAGAGTAAACCTGAAAGAGGGATGTATTCACCAAATGGAACAAGACGCTGCTTTTTATAGAGTCCACTTGAATCACTGCCAGAAGCCATAATACTGTTGTAATACAGCGGGCTACCAACTTGATGTGATTTTGCAACATCCCAGTAGGGAATTCCGGTTACCCATGCAGTATGGTTCTTTTTCGCTTGTGCATCCATTGCATCCAAAAACGGTTCAATGTCGGTTTGGAAGAGCGGAATTGAAGACTCAGGCCATACAATCAGATCACGGCCCCATTCAGATTGCGTCAAGCCAGCATAAATTTCTAATGTTCTAACTTGATATTCGGTTAGCCATTTTAAATCTTGTGGAATGTTACCTTGAATGAGTGAAACGCTAAGTGGTTTAGCAGCTTTAGGTTTTACAAACTGTATATACGATGCTCCCCATGCACCCAAAACCAATAGGGCAGAAGGGATAACCCAAAAAATACGTTTACGAAGAACTTCGACTAAGGCACATGCTAATACAATGACGACGAAGGAAATTGCATAAATACCAAATAGCGGTGCATAACCATCGAGTAAGCGTTCAGTAAAAGCGTAACCTACAAACAACCATGGGAAACCTGTAAATACCCAAGTTTTTGCCCATTCGAAAACAATCCAGAGCGGGGCAAAAGTAAGTGGTGTTTCAGGGAAGAATCGTCGGTAAACCCATGTCTGAAATGCTGTAAATAAACCCATGACAAGGGCCATAACAGCGATCATACATACGCTTAGAAATGCATTGGTATCGCCATATACATGGATGGAAGTATAGAGCCAGAAAGCGCCTACAAACCATAAGCCAAAGCCATAGCTCCAACCAATAGCAAAGGCTTGTTTAGCTGAGCGCTTATGTAATGTTGCATAGAGCAGGGCTGGGGATAAAATTGCCAACCACCACCAATAATAAGGTGCCAGTGAAAAACTGAACACGGCACCTGAAAATAAAGCAATGAGTAAAGGAAAAATTAAAGGAAGCTGTTTTTGTTGTTGCGAAGAATCTAACAGCTTTTCAAAGTATGCTCTCATTGACGTACAGCTCGAATCAGATGAATAGTGCGGGCATCTGCTTCAACAATTGTAAATAACCAATTTCCAAGCTCAACAGTTTGACCTTGTAAATCACTTACTAGACCAATCTCTTGAAGCAATAAACCGCCGACAGTTTCTACTTCATCGTCAGAAAAATCAGCATCTAAAACAGTATTGAAATGTTCGATTGGTGTAAGTGCTTGCACCATCCACGCATTTGCTACCGTATGGTCATTGTCAGGAACAATGTACTGAGCATCTTCATCGACCGTGTCGTGCTCATCTTCAATTTCGCCAACGATCTCTTCAAGAATATCTTCGAGCGTAACAAGACCTGCTGTTGAACCATATTCATCAATCACAATCGCAATGTGAGTCTGAGTATGTTTTAACATGCGTAGTACTTGATCGGAACGTGCACTTTCAGGAACAAATAACGGTTGGCGCATAAGAACTCGAATATCGACTTTGGTATTCGGTTCAGTTAGAAACGGCAACAAATCTTTTGCGAGCAAAATCCCGACAACATTGTCTGGCTGATCGGCAGAGAAGACTGGAAAGCGTGAGTGAGCAGACTCAACCAGTACATCAAGAATATCTAGTAATTGATCATCTTCTTGTAAACTGATCATTGCTGTTCGTGGCGTCATGACTTCACGAATTTTTGTAGCTGGAAGGTCAAGAACGCCTTCAAGCATAGCAACAGTATCTGGTTCTAAAAAGCGGCGTGAATTTTGGACTAATTTTAATAATTCATCACGGGTTTCTGGCGCTGTACCTAACCATTTTCGTAAGCCTCGCATTCCCCACGACGGACTTGGTTCCTCTTGCATGATCTTTCCTAAAGACTCAATGTATCAAATGAATACACAGATCATACCGAAGAAAAGATGCTTATGCATCTATAAAACAAGCTAAAAGACAAAACGTATATTGTTATGTAAAAGCCAGTTACAGTTAACAGCTCAGTAATTTGTTTATGCTAAAATGTGAAAATTCTATTTGTTCGAGTTTGTTATGTCAGAGCAACCCATTTCACCTACTGTACAACTCAATACGCGTGGTTTACGTTGTCCGGAACCTGTCATGATGTTGCATCAAGCCATCCGCAAATCTAAGTCTGGGGATGTGGTTGAAGTCTTCGCAACTGATAATTCGACCTCGTGGGATATTCCTAAGTTTTGTATGCATTTAGGCCATGAGTTGTTGTTGCAAGAAGAACGCTTAGATGAAAATGGTCATAAAGAATTTCATTATTTAGTGAAGAAAGGTTAATAGGATAATAAGGCTTCTAATAAAGACGATTAGAAGCCATGAATAATTTAACTTTAATTTGAAATGATAACTTTTTACAAATAAGAATCGTTATATAATTTATAAAATTAAGTATATAAATGACGTATAAAAATGAATGATTATTTTGTGAAACGAAGCTTATTAATCTGTCTTTGGTTTTTCACTATTGCTGGTTTATTACATTTAGAGATCTCTTGGTTATCTGAAACTGTTGCTATCATTATTATATGTATTCTCATCGTTTTAGGTTCTGTTCTCCTCGGTTATAGAAATACATCTTTTGCTCCTGAACCAAAGATAAAGATGAGTTTGATCTTGCATACAAGATTTCTCGGGCTGATGTTAATTCTTGATTTATTATTTGGTAAATCGGTTTGGTACTACGATTTAGCGCGAAACTTTGGTTTTCTTGGCTTATTTTTATTAGGCACATTTATTTTCTATAAAAAGAATTTTAATTTAAACGTAGAAAAAATACCGCCTTTTCAATAAGCGGATACTAATAAAAAAGCCCCGAATAATCGGGGCTTTTTTATTACATATTAGGGTAGTTTGGACCACCGCCGCCTTCAGGCGTTACCCATGTGATGTTTTGAGATGGGTCTTTAATATCACAGGTCTTACAGTGAACACAGTTCGCTGCGTTAATCTGGAAGCGTTTAGAACCATCATCATTTTCCATGATTTCGTAAACACCAGCAGGGCAATAGCGCTGTGCAGGCTCATCCCATTTCGGTAAGTTCACATTCACTGGAATTGAAGGATCAGTAAGCTTCAAGTGAGCTGGCTGGTTTTCTTCATGTACAGTGTTTGAGATAAATACTGAAGACAAACGGTCAAATGTAAGTTTGCCATCTGGTTTTGGATAGTTTGGCTTAAAGCTTGTTGCATCAACAGTTTTCAATGCAGCAAAGTCTTGCTTCAAGTCATGTAAAGTGAATGGCACTTTAAAGACATTCTGGTCGATAAAGTTAAATGCACCACCCATCCATTGGCCAAATTTATGCATCGCTGGGCCAAAGTTACGAGAGTTATAAAGCTCTTCTTTTAACCAGCTGTTGTTAAATTTGTCAGTGTATGAAGTCAATTCTTTAACGAATAAATCTTCGCCTTCAGTAACACGTGCAATCGCAAGATCACCGCCTTTTTCTACACCCGCAGCAATCGCTTCAAATACAGCTTCACCACATAACATGCCTGATTTCATGGCAGTGTGTGAGCCTTTGATTTTTGCAAAGTTTAAGAAACCTGCATCATCACCAATCAAGCAACCGCCCGGGAAAGTTAATTTAGGAAGAGAGTTGAAACCGCCTTTCACTACCGCACGTGCGCCGTAAGAAATACGTTTACCACCTTCTAAATACTGTTTAATCAGTGGGTGAGTTTTCCAGCGCTGCATTTCCATAAATGGATACATGTGTGGATTTTCATAAGACAAGTCCACAATCATGCCCAAAGTAACTTGGTTGTTTTCAGCGTGGTATAACCACCAGCCACCTGAAGAAGCTGTTTCTGCTAAAGGCCAACCTGCACCGTGCATGACTAAGCCCGGTTTATGTTTTGCTGGGTCAATTTCCCAAAGCTCTTTAATCCCGATACCGTAGTGCTGAGGATCAGCATCTTTATCAAGATTGTATTTCGCAATTAGGCGTTTACCTAAGTGACCACGGCAACCTTCAGCGAAGAGGGTATATTTAGCGTGAAGCTCATAACCGGGAGTAAAGTTATGCGTTGGTTCGCCGTCTTTACCAATACCCATGTCACCAGTTTGAATACCTTTTACAGTACCATCTTCATGATAAAGCACTTCAGATGCAGCAAAGCCAGGGAAGATAGAAACTTCTAACTCTTCAGCTTTTTGACCTAACCAGCGAACCACATTACCTAAAGAGATCACATAGTTACCGTCGTTGTGCATGGTTTTAGGAACCATCCAATGAGGAACTTCTTTAGAAGTGGTGTCTGAAAGTAAGAAGAATGTTTTGTCTTCAGTTACAGGGACATTAAGAGGCGCGCCTTCATCTTTCCAGTTCGGGAAAAGTTCATTGATGGCACGTGGCTCAAGCACAGCACCAGACAAGATATGCGCACCTACTTCAGAGCCTTTTTCAACTACACAAACAGAAAGATCGGGTAAGTTTTTTTCAATCGCTAATTGACGGATCTTAATCGCAGCAGATAGACCTGCAGGTCCTGCACCTACGATGACAACGTCAAACTCCATCGATTCACGTTCGATGTGTTCCATGTAGGACTCCTCAATACTTAAAGGTGGCAACCGTCATATTCAGATAATTCGGTGCTGCCGTGAGTGTTTTAATCCATAGGCGCAAATATGCTATTGTGCCTTTTATCGTTTGGGCTAGTATAGTTTTAAACCATGATCTAGCCAATTGGCTGAGTCGTAACATTTTTTCGTCAGCAAGGCATAAACTATGGTAAATCAAAATAATTCACCATCGGATATGGGAAAAATACCGTTATCTGATGATAAAAACTTAATGAACATTGCACAATACTTAAAAGGTGTACAGCAAAGTCACAAAAGGTCAATTCCACCTTTAGAGCAGTGGCATCCAAAGCATTGCGGCAAAATGGATTTGACAGTGAAATCCAATGGAGAATGGTGGCACGAAGGTCAATTAATCAAGCGCCAAGCTCTATTAGATCTGTTTACCAAAGTCCTATGGAAAGAAGAAGGCAAATTCTACCTGAAAACCCCTGTAGAACAAATTGAAATCGAAGTTGAAGATGAACCTTTATTAGTCAATCAGGCAGATCAGGTCGAAATTTCAGGTGAGCAATTTTTACAACTGACCACCACTAACCAAGATGTAATTTTGGTTGATGCAGAACATCCTATTTTTATGCGTGAATATGCAGGAGAGTTGCGTCCTTATGTGCATGTCCGTTTTGGAATTAATGCGCTGATTCAACGTCAGGCTTTCTATCATTTGGTGAACTATGGAACACTAATTGAAAACGATAAAGGTGAAACCATTTTAGAGCTAAAAAGTGGTAATTTGCTCTTGCAATTAGGCACTTGAGGTTTAAGCTTTAGGGAGTGAAATTTTCTGACACTTCAGTACAGCTATGACCGCCATACAACCTTTATTTTCCGAGCTAGAACCTATGCCTAAAGCATCAGCAGATGCCCCAATTGGTATTTTTGATTCGGGAATTGGAGGGATGTCAGTTGCAGCAGAAATTGCTAAATATTTACCCAATGAGCGTATTGTGTATTATGCAGATACAGCCTACGTTCCTTATGGACCACGCTCGGATGAAGAAATCAGAGAACTCACGGCTCGAGCAGTCGATTGGCTATATCGTCAAGGCTGTAAAATTGCAGTCGTAGCTTGCAATACGGCTTCCGCATTTAGCCTTGATCATTTGCGTGAGCATTATGGTGAACACTTTCCAATTGTTGGATTGGTTCCAGCATTAAAACCTGCTGTATTACAGACTCGTTCTAAAGTGGTTGCTGTCTTGGCAACGCCTGCTACTTTTCGCGGCCAGCTTATTAAAGATGTAGTCGAGAAGTTTGCTGTTCCAGCTGGTGTTAAAGTGATGACTTTAACTAACCTTGAACTCGTTCCTTGTGTCGAGGCAGGTCAGCAAATGGGTGAGGCATGTTTAAAGGCATTAAAAGAAGTTTTACAGCCCGCCGCTGAGCAAGGTGCCGACTATTTAGTGCTCGGTTGCACGCATTATCCTTTCTTAAATCAAGCAATTCATCATCTTTTTGATAACCAATTCACACTGGTTGATTCTGGATTGGCAGTTGCCCGACAAACAGCCCGTATTTTAATAAAAAATGAGTTATTATGTGACCAAATAGGTCAGAATGTTGCACGTATTGAATGTTATGTCAGCGGTAATAATGCTGAGGCACTGCAACCTGTTTTACAACATTTGATTCCACAAGAGTTAACTTGGACACTTCATAATCTGAACTGATCTTTTAGCATCATTTAGAAACTAGTGTTTTTTAGATTTATTATTTTATTTGGGGCGGTTCATGATCTTGGCTGATATTAAGTCACGGACAGATCATGGGGCGAAAGGGTATTGTTATGCTCGATACACGCTATCAGATTTTTATTTCAACATCCGGCCGCGATATGCAGCCAGAGCGGATGGTTCTGTCTCAAACCTTGGTAGGGATGGGTTTCTTTGCTTGGGGATTAGAACAACGAACACCCCTAACCACTACGCTTGCACGTCGACAAATTGATGAATGTGATTATGTAATCCTACTTTTAGGCAGCCAGTATGGAGAGCAGTCGATTTCTGGTGTGAGTTATTTATCTTTAGAGTATGAATATGCGTTAAGTCAGGCTAAACCTATTATTGTGTTCATGCATGAGCAGCCCGAAAGTCGTGAAATACGTTTACAAGAAACACATCCACAGCTTAAAGATAAATTTCTCGCATTTAGAAAAAAGTTACTACTTGATGCGAATCATATTTTTTACTTTAAAACTCCCCGTGAACTAGAGCTGGCTGTCCGTTTAAATATGCCTTTAATGGTTGAACAGCATATAGGACAAGGTTGGGTTCCTGCTCATCAGGCTCATCACTTAGAAGATGAAATTAAGTTATTAAAAAGTAAAATTTTACAGTTAGAACAACAATTAGCAGAATCATCAGCTCAAGTAAACGAAGTTGCTCCCCAAGACGTTTTTGCATTTGAATATCAAATTCAAGCATTTCAGGATGGGAATTTTAAAGAGCTTAAACGACAACGACAAATGACTTGGTCGCAGTTGTTAAGCATATTGGCAAAGCAGTTTGAAACAGCGACACCAGAAGAGAATTTTGGGACATGTTTAAATGAATATTTGAATCAGGCTGGCCTAGAAGATGCTCGTCAGGAGTTACCTCGTGCTCATGCTGTCGCCTGCGCTCAGATTAACCATAAAGCATTGTTTCGGATAAAAAAGCAAATGCAGTCACAGGGCTGGATTGTTCCAACTCAGACTGAACAATCCTATAGCTTATGGAAAGTCACAGCTAAAGCTCAAAAGTTATTACTTAGCTATAAATGGAATCATCGGGGCATTCGATTAAAAGCTTAGAGCGATTCAATTTATATATGACAATAAAAGCTGTTACATTAGTGACATAAGATGAATTGAAAGGCATTTACACATGTCGTTTGAACAAAAACCGAAAGTCACAGTCATTTTAGCGAATTTAGGTACACCGGATGAGGCCACTGTTCCTGCGGTACGCCGTTTTCTAAAGCAGTTTTTATCTGATACACGCGTGATTGAAATACCGAAATTCATTTGGTGGATTATTTTAAATCTGTTTGTTTTACCTTTTCGCCCAAAAAGGGTAGCACATGCCTATGCTTCGGTATGGTCAAAAGATTCGCCCATGCGTGAAATTGTGTTTGAGCAAACTCAACGTATTCAGGCTTATTTGCAGCGAGAAAATAATCAGTTTGATTTAACCGTGATACCGGCGATGACCTATGGTAATCCAGGCATTGATGCAGTTTTAGAAAAACTGGCAGCTAACCCGCAAGAGCATGTCATTCTATTGCCTTTATTTCCTCAATATTCAGCCACTTCTACAGCACCGCTATACGATGCATTTGCCAAGTGGATTCCAGCCCAGCGAAACTTGCCAGGTCTAACAATTATCAAAGACTACTATCAGCATCCAATGTTTATTCAGGCATTGGCAGAAAGTGTTTTAGCTTATCAAGAGCAACATGGTAAGCCTGAAAAACTGTTGATGTCATTTCATGGTATTCCACAGCCTTATGCAGACAAAGGCGACCCGTATGCAGACCGTTGTCGCATCACAGCAAAGTTAGTCGCTGAAGCTTTGCATTTGAAAGATGATGAATGGGCGATTAGCTTTCAGTCACGTTTTGGAAAACAAGAGTGGGTTAAACCTTATACAGATCAGCTTTTACAAGATTGGGCGAAGCAAGGTGTTAAGTCAGTACAGGTATTAAGCCCAGCTTTTTCTGCTGATTGCTTGGAAACACTTGAAGAGTTAGCCATTCAAAATGCAGAGTTGTTTCAAGAGGCGGGTGGTGGTAGCTATGCTTATATTCCTGCTTTAAATAGCGATCAAGCTCATATTGATTTGCTTGCAGGGTTAGTTCAGGCTAATCTTGATGCCCTTACTTATACCTTAGCCCACCGTTAATTGCGTTTTAGCCAGAGGTTCTTATGCTGCAAGTCAAAATTGTTCCAGTTACTGCATTTGCCCAAAATTGTTCTCTTGTTTGGGACAGTGAAACCAAAGAAGCAGTTTTGATTGATGCGGGTGGTGACGCTTCGGTTTTGAAAAAAGAAGTAGAAGCCTTAGGTTTAAAAGTGAAAGCTCTTTGGCTCACTCATGGGCATTTAGACCATGCTGGAGCGGTGGGTGAACTTGCCAAAGAATGGAGCGTTCCAGTTATTGGTCCCCATAAAGAAGATCAGTTCTGGCTAGATATGATTCAGGAAGTTTCAGCACGTTATGGCTTTCCAATTCCACAGCCTGTTAAAGTCGATCAATGGCTTGAAGGCGGTGAAGTGCTAAAACTGGGTGAAGATGAGTTTGAGGTGCGTTTTGCGCCGGGTCATACACCCGGACATGTTATTTTCTATAATAAAAATCATGGCTTGCTTTGGACTGGTGATGTCTTGTTTAAAGGTTCGATTGGAAGAACAGATTTCCCGCGTGGTAATCACGATCAGTTGATTGAATCGATTAAACGTGAATGTTTTAGTCTGCCAGATGATACTCAATTTATTTCTGGACATGGTCCGATGAGTACCATTGGCTATGAGAAACAATTTAACCCTTTTGTTGCAGGTAAAGCGGGTTAATCCTCGTAATCATCTTCATTTTGACTACCCTTGTTATGCTGAGGCGCATCTTGGGTAGGCAGTCTATACTCATCATTTGCCCACGCACCTAAATCAATTAATTTACAGCGTTCAGAGCAAAATGGACGAAATTCGTTACCTTCCCAAACACTTGGTTCACCACAACGTGGGCAGGGAAATGTACGTGGCATAAAGCGATATCCTCAAAGTGAAGAGAAATAGATTAGGCAAAAGTCAGGTGACTTGTTAGACTTATGCCGATTTTTATTTAGTTTGATGTGATTATGCAGATTCGTCAATTTCAAGCACAACGTATGCAAGCGCCTCGCGATTTTACCCCAATTGAAAATACCCCGATTTGTGTAGAAATTGGAGCGGGCAAGGGTAAACATGCTTTGCTTTTTAGCGGGCAACAGCCGCAGCACACATTGTATGCAATTGAACGAACCCGAGAAAAATTCTTGGCAATGCAAAAACAGCATGGTCTGGAACCAAGAGATAATTTAATCCCTGTGCATGCAGATGCTTTGCCGTGGGTGGTACATGCCCTACATCCTGCTCAAGTTGAACATTTCTTTATTCTCTATCCAAACCCAGAACCCCATAATCCAGCACAGCGCTGGTTGAATATGCCATTTTTTGAGTTCTTAATCTCTCGTCTGCAAACAGGTGGAACCATTACTTTGGCAAGTAATATTCCTGAATATATTGAAGAAGCTGAACAACAATTAATTAATGTCTGGAAGCTGCCTTACCAAAAAGAAAAAATTGCTCAAACATCTGCACGTACTCATTTTGAAATTAAGTATTTAGAACGTGGAGAACTTTGCCAACAGCTTGTGATCACTAAACCTGAAGGTTACAGCACACGTTTTGATGAGTTTGCCCCATTACAAGGTCAAGTGCATGGCGAATAAGCGGGTTGCCATTATTGGTGCGGGTCCGGCTGGTTTAATGGCAGCTGAGGTGTTGAGCCAATATGCTTATGATATTGATGTATACGAGCAAAAACCTTCAGCTGCACGTAAGTTTCTGATGGCAGGGAAAACGGGGTTAAACATCTCGCATGCCGAACCTTTAGCGCAGTTTATTGAGCGCTATGACCATGCAGAATGGCTCAAACCGTGGGTTGAAAAGTGGGATGCAGTCTGGATTCAAAGCTGGATGAAAAATCTGGGAATTGAATCTTACGTTGGTACTTCAGGCCGTATTTTTCCTGTCGAAATGAAAGCGGCACCTTTACTGCGTGCTTGGCTAAAACGTTTGGCAGAACAGCAGGTTAAATTCTTTTATCGTCATCGTTGTATTAATTTGCAAGGCACAACGGTAACTTTAGAAAACCAAAATAATCAAAGCACTGAAACCTTTACCCAGCAATACGATGCAGTAGTATTGGCTTGTGGTGCTGTGTCTTGGTCACAATTAGGTAGTGATGGTGCTTGGCAGCAATGGATGGATCAATCCAATATTGAAGCTTTTCAAGCGAGTAATGCAGGAGTATTGCACGCTTGGTCAGTTTTTATGGAAAGCTGTTTTGGTGAACCTTTAAAACGTATCAATGCGTGGGTTGAACCCAGCCAAGTTACTCATGGTGATATTGTGATTACTCACTATGGGTTAGAAAGTGGTGTTATTTATAAACTTGGACGTGCTTTACGAGAGCAACAAAAACAAGGGCAAAGCTTAAATTTATTTTTAGATTTATTGCCTGATGTAGAACTTTCACAGTTAATTAAAAAATTGCAGGCTAGCAAAAAACAATCGCTCACCAATATCTGGCGTAAAGCAGGCTTAGACACAGCTAAAATTAACTTAATCAGAGAAGTGGTCGATAAAGCACTATGGAACCAACCAGAGGCTATGGCTCAGCAGATCAAAGCGCTTCAAATTAAGCTAGAGGGGTTTAGGCCTATTGAAGAGGCGATTAGTTGTGCTGGTGGTATTAAGCAAAAAGCATTAACTGAGAATTTGAGCCTTAAACAAATCTCAGGTGTGTTTTGTTGTGGTGAAATGCTGGATTGGGATGCTCCTACAGGTGGATATTTACTTACAGCATGCTTTGCTACAGGGCGAGCGGCTGGTGAAGGTGTGCATTCTTTTTTAGAAAAATAACAGGATAATTTGGTGCTATGTTTGATATGTGAAAAGTGTTATTTTTGAGCGATCAATAATAATAGGATTTACGAGAATATGTCTCAAGCATCACCAGTTTATCAAGGAAGTTGTTTATGTCAGGGTATTCGCTATGAAATTAAGGGCGATATCGGAGATATTATTCAATGTCACTGTCAACGCTGCCGAAAAGCCAATGGAACAGCATTTGCCACCAATGCTCCTATCAACAGTGCAGATTTTAAAATTACACAAGGTGAAAACCTTGTCAAAAAATTTGCTGTGAACGGTGTGTACCGCTGGTTTTGTAGCGAATGTGGTTCACCTTTGATTAGTTCTCGTGATGCGCAGCCTGAATTATATCGCTTAAGAATTGGCACACTTGATACACCATTAGACCAAAAACCGACTATGCATATTTTTGCTGCTTCTAAGGCAGAATGGGAAAGTATTTGTGACGATTTACCACAATTTGCTGAACGCCCATGATTTTAAAAAGTATGTTTAAATCAAATTCAAGATGATCTAATATACTTAAAACAGGGAGATGGCATTCCTCCCTTGAAAAACCGCCATATTGGCTAATGATGCCTACGTTACCCTCATGTATTTATATCGCTGGGTACGTAGGTTATTGCGTACTCTGCTTATTCTTGGAGTACGCTGTGTCATATTTCCCTTCATTATTTTTTGCTCTTTTAGCGTCTATCTAAAGGGGTGGTCCTATGTATTACTCTCTACTTTCAATTGCTTTAGGCTCAGTTCTAGGGGCGTGGTTGCGTTGGTTTTTAGGTTTAAAACTCAACCCGATTTACCCGCAGATTCCACTGGGTACTGTCACTGTTAATTTGGTCGGTGGTTTTATTATTGGTTTTGCAATTGCCTATTTTGCTCAAAGTGATTTAAGTCCGAACTATAAGCTTTTTGTGATTACTGGTTTTTGTGGTGCTTTAACCACATTTTCAACGTTCTCGATTGAAATCGTCACTTTATTACAAAGTGGTAAGTTAGGAATGGCGATGTTGGGGATCTCCATTCATTTAATTGGATCGTTAATTTTTACGTGTTTGGGGTTGGCGGCTTATCATTGGGTAGCGGGGCATTGAGTTTTTATATTTAAGAATTGACCATGATTTCAAGTTGTGAGAGCTCATCGAAGTTGAGTGTTGGGTAGAATTTTCACGACGGAGTCTTATCGTTGAGTTATCTAATGGAAGCAGCTAATTAAGTTACTTTGGTTGTGCCCAAAGTAACCAAAGGCATCTGTCATTCGCAGAACCTGTTCACTGAATCCATTTATCTTATGCTTTGCAAAAACGATCTTTTATTGACACCACGCAGGCTGCGAATGACGTTATCGCGTATCGAATGTAAGAGGCTAATAAAATAATTATGAAAAATAAGGCATTTACTATCGTGACAGACGGCATGGATGCCGTCGTTTCGCTGTGCTACATGGACTTAGCATCAGCGTAACAAAGGATTTTTGTTACTTTTCATCCTTGAAAAGTAAGCTTAGCCTATACAATCCATCATTTGGATATCACTTCCATTTAAGGCAATGCTCATAATAAAAATTAAGTCGTTTCTATTATTTATTTAAATCTATTACTTTTCAGTTAAAGCTTGACCTTCAAACTTCACACCATCCCAACCATTTTGCATAAACTGACGAATATTTTGATGATCAGTTCCTTCTGGTGTAGCCAATACAGATGCGTAGTGTTCTGCAAATAAACTTAAAGTTTGTGCTTGGTCTAACCCTTGTAACTTGGCAAAAGAGAAAACTTTTGCACTGCCTTGATTTTCAGTAGCAGCGTTTTGCTGTGCACCATTTTGAAAAGCTGTTGGAGTATGTTGGTAACGTGCTTCAATATGAGCTAAAACGTCTGAAAATTTTGCTGTGTCTGCTTGTAATTGGGCAAGTAACTCTTGTGCCATTATCTTAAACTTCCTAACAAATGAGGGCTTAAGCATAGCATCGAATAGGCGCTTTGGAAGCTTGGCAATTATAAAAATTGAGGGGTTATTGAAAAAAAACAGAAGAGTTTTTAGACAACTTGTGGATAAGTTTTCTTTTATACACAGTTTAGAAATGATGAAAAAATACACATAAAAAAAGAAGCCTAAGTGGAGGAGATAGTCTTAGGCTTCCAATGTTTTAAGTGTATTGGTCAAATCTTAACGCAAGATTAACTCTTACGATTAAAGCGAGCGAAACGTTTATTGAAGCTTGCTACACGGCCTTCGTTACTTGCTTGACGTACTTCACCTGTGTAGAAAGGGTGTGAGGCACTTGAAATATCAAGAGTGACATAAGGGTAGACTTTCCCTTGATATTCTTTGGTTTGTTTAGACTGAAGAGTACTACCAATTAAGAAGTACACGTCTGCATTGGTGTCATGAAATAACACTTGTTGATAAGCAGGATGAATATCTTTACGCATGAGAGATTGTCCTAAATTATTTTTGAATAAAGAAATGTTATAACATAACAATTAAAAAGTCAATGTACCCCATAAAGGGCTACATTGATCAGTAAATTAAGTTAGTTAGAAGGCGGTACAAGCTCTTCAAATAGATCGTTTAGATTGTCATGAACTTTTAAGTGAATCAGGTTCCAGTAATGCCCTGAAATGGTTCTGTTGACCATTAAAGTATCTGGTGATGGTTTAAAGACATCCCAATACTTCAAAGATTTTTTCACAAGTAACATGCCATCATGATGTGATGAGTTCTCTGCAAAATTATAAGTGGTGGTAAGCGGACGTAACAATACTTCAATCCAGAGTTTATATAGATCACTCGGGAATTTGCCTTTTTCAGCAAGTGAATGTAGTTCAAATAATTCTGTTTCGATCAAATCGATATTTTCATGGCGAGCTGCATTTACTAAGCGTTTAAAGTGCTGCACGATTTCATTTGAAAGCGTTTTAACACTGCCATAGTCATAAATAATGACACTGCCATCTTGGCGGAAAGCAAAGTTACCCGGATGAGGGTCACAGTGAAAACGTTTTAAAAAGAACATTTCCTGACCTAAAGCACGAATCAAGCGGCGTCCAATGGTATTTCGAATTTCGATAGGCCAAGCGCTGGCAGTTTCAATGCTGTCACCTTGTTCGAGACTCAAGGTTAAAATACGTCTTGAAGAGTAATCTTTATAAACAGTCGGGATGATAATTTTGTCATCTAATTGGCTATGAAATGTTTTGAAAACTTCAAGGTTTTGAGCCTCGATTTCATAGTTAAGCTCTGCTGACAGACTATCTTGAATCTCTGCAAAAAGCTGATCTTGTAGCTTTTTATCAATTTTAAGCACACCCATTAAACGAAGTGCCAAACGTACTTGTTTTAAGTCACTTTCACAGGCTTCATCAACACCCGGATATTGCACTTTAACAACAACTTGCTCGCCACTTGGCAAGACAGCTTTGTGAACTTGTCCAATTGAAGCAGCTGCAAAAGGTTCTTGATCAAAAGATTTAAAGGCAACATTCAGCGGCTTTCCAAGCTCACGTTCAACTTGTTGTTGAATAGCAGCAAAGGGCATAGGTGGAGCTTGGCGCTGTAACTTAGAAATTGCTTTAGCGACCTCGGGTGGGAAAATATCTTTATATTGTGATGCAATTTGGCCGACCTTCATGACGGCACCTTTCATTTCGCCTAAGGTGTCGGCAATTTGCAAACCAATATCCTGAAATAACTTGGTTTTTGAAGCCAGCTTTTGTTCTTCATCTGCGGTCAAGTTTCGAATCGAGTTAGAAACGGTTTTCGTTGCAATGCTCGCGGTCATTCCTGCAAGTTTCATAAATCGTTTGCCGGGTGAACTTGCATTCTTTGCCATATCTTCGATACCTCATTGACTACAACATAATATTGCCTAGTTTTGATCATAGGTGACAAAGCTTAAAAAGCCTATATGAAATTGTTTATCTCATGTAAGAAATTTTTCGAAAAACAAAATGTTATTTTTATAGTAAAAAATATGAAAAGCTTGTGAAAATCCATTTCATAAACAAAGCTTTAATATCTATAAAGTGCCTGTTTTTTTGGTGGTAATGTGAATGACAGGTTAAATAAAAATAGAGATAACAAAAGTTATGACAAGTTTAAGTTCGGCCCATGGGCGGTCTCAGGCGGTTCCTTTATCTGTGTTTGAGCAGTCAAAAGATGCGCATATTATTCGTTCTGATGAAGAGGCAATTGAGCTTGCCAAACAACTTGCTCAAGAGTTTGCACAAGAAGCATCTGAGCGAGACAAAGAGCGCCGTTTACCTCTAAACGAAATTCAACAGTTCTCACAAAGTGGCTTATGGGCTATTACGGTTCCCAAGCAATTTGGTGGTGCCCAAGTTAAATATCGAACCTTGGCTGAGGTCATCAAAACAATTGCGAGTGTTGACCCATCTCTTGCACAGCTTCCTCAAAATCACTTGGCTTTTATTGAACATTTACGCCTTGATGCAGGCCCAGAACAACAACAATTTTTCTTTAACTTAGTGTTGAGAGGGATTCGTTTTGGCAATGCCTTTTCAGAAAAACATAGCAAAACGGTGGCTGACCTCACTACCACATTACGAAAGACCGAGCACGGTTATGAAATTAATGGCAAGAAGTTTTTTGCAACAGGTGCATTGCTTGCGCATTGGGTTCCTATTGTCGCTGTAAATGAAGAGGGGCAACCTTATGCGGCGCTAGTTCCTCGGGAAACTTCAGGGGTGAATATTATTAATGACTGGTCTGGTTTCGGGCAAAGAACCACGGCCAGTGGAACCGTTGAACTTAATCAAGTTCCAGTACGTGAAGAATATCTAATTCCGATTTATCAGGCTTTTGAGCGTCCTACCCCAGCAGGTGCAATTTCACAATTTATTCAAGCTGCTGTTGATGCTGGTATTGCACGTGGCGCAATTGAAGAAACAATTCACTATGTCAAAAATCATAGTCGTGCATGGGTCGATTCAGGTTTGGAAAAAGCGAGTGATGATCCCTATACGATTGCAAACATTGGTGATTTAAAAATAAAACTTCGTGCGGCAGAAGCGGTATTAGATTTAGCAGGAGATGCGATTGATCAAGCGATTGCCGACACGACAGAAGAGCATGTAAACCAAGCCACATTACTGGTTGCTGAAGCAAAAGTACTCACTACAGAAGTTGCGATTTTAGCAGCGAATAAGCTTTTTGAGTTGTCTGGAACACGGTCAACCTTGTCTGAGCTTAATCTGGACCGCCATTGGCGTAATGCGCGTACTCATACCTTGCATGATCCAGTGCGTTGGAAATATCACATTGTCGGTAATTACTACCTCAATGGCATCCATCCACCTCGTCATGCATGGAGCTAAAGTGAAGAAAAAATAAGATTAGGAGAATAAAGATGACGATTACCCAAATTGAATTAGAAGAACTATCTGTAGGCGCCGATTATGAAAAGGTCGCAAGTAGATTTCGCCCTGTTTTTGAAAAAATTGCCCAAGGTGCAATTCAGCGAGAAAAAGAACGAATCTTGCCTTTTGAACCGATTCAGTGGTTAAAAGAACTCAAGTTAGGTGCGGTACGTGTTCCGGTTAAATATGGTGGAGATGGGGTGTCATTACCGCAACTTTTCCAGCTTTTAGCAGAGTTAGCACAAGCAGACTCGAATATTGTGCAAGCTTTGCGTGGACACTTCGCTTTTGTTGAAGACCGCTTAGTTGCCCATAAAGAGCACTCACAAGAGGTTTGGTTTCAGCGTTTTGTGCAAGGTGATTTAGTCGGGAATGCATGGACCGAAGTTGGAAATGTACAGATTGGTGATGTCGTTACACGAGTAACCAAAGATGCTTCGGGTAACTTGGTGGTGAATGGTGAAAAGTACTATTCAACAGGAAGTATTTTTGCTGACTGGATCGATTTATTTGCTTACGATGAAGTGAATGACCGTCATGTGATTGCTGCTATTTATCGCCATGAAACTGGGGTAAGTGTTATTGATGATTGGGATGGCTTTGGTCAAAAGACAACGGGCAGTGGTACTTTAAAAGTACATCAGGTTCATTTACCAGCTTCGCACCTTATTCCATTTGATCAGCGTTTTAAATATCAGACCGCTTTTTATCAGGTTGTCCACCTTGCAACCCTAACAGGGATTGCGCATGCCGCGGTCGAAACTTTTAGCCAAGAAATACGTGAGCGAAAACGTATTTTTAGTCATGGTAATGGCGACCTTGTCCGTCACGATCCACAAGTTTTACAGGTGGTGGGTAAAGCCTCTGCTCAAGCTTATGGAAGTCTAGCAATTACGATTAAAACAGCTGAAGCATTGCAGAAGGCTTATGAAAGTCACTTTAGTGAGTTAGAGGTAAAAGAACATCAGTTTAACGTAGATGCAGAGCTTGAGTCGGCGCAAGGACAGGTGGTGATTTCTAATTTGGTACTCGATTTAACCAGCCAATTATTTAATGCTTTAGGCGCGTCAGCAAGTAGTCAAGTGAAACAACTCGACCGTTTCTGGCGTAATGCACGAACGGTCTCTTCACATAATCCACTCATCTATAAAGAAAAGGTGATTGGAGATTGGGAAGTTAACCGTACAGATTTACCTTTTGTCTGGCAAATTGGAGCAAGCCCGCGGGCAAAGTCTGCATAAAATAAAAAGAGCCGATGAATAATCGGCTTTTTTATTAGGTTTTGCTTAAACGTTTGGTATTTAAATAAAGCCTTGAAAGTAATAAAACACAAGCAATGCTTAAACCAATAATCAAGCCTAGCCAAACACCAGCTACGCCCCAATGGGTATAACGTGCTAAATAGAGTCCGATAGGGAACGCAATCACCCAATACGCCATGAGTGTAATCCACATCGGTGCTTGAGTATCTTGCATACCTCTTAAACAGCCTGCGGCACTCACTTGCAATGCATCCATCAACTGATAACCCATTGCAAACCAGAGTAAATACATGGCAACAGGAACCACATCTATATCTTGAGTATAAACCGAGACAATTTGTTCACGGCCTAAGGTAATAAAAGACATGGTCAATAAGGCAAAAAATATTGCTGTGCTCAGACCAATTTTTTGTACTTGGTACATCGAAGCCCAGTTCTTTTCACCATAATAGGTTCCCACACGAATGGTCAGGGCAATCGCAAGTGAAAGCGGGATCATAAACAGCACAGAGGTAACTGAAATTGCAACTTGATGCGCTGCAATAAAGACTTCACCTAGTGGGCTAAGTACCAATGCACCTGTACTAAAAATACTGACTTCAAAGAACACGGCTAAACCGATTGGTAAGCCAAGCTGTAAAATTCTTTTAACCCAAGTCAGGTTAATTTTATCGAATCTGCTAAAAATAGACGTGTTACGGTAAGCCGAAGCTTTATAAATATAGCCAGCTAAAGTAATTAGCATGAGCCACTGTAAAATGGAGGTTGCAAAACCACAGCCTGCGCTACCTAATGCAGGTATTGGCCCTAATCCATGCATAAAAATCATATTAAGAGGAATCAAAACCACTAAGGCCAGTAAGCTAATGACCGTTACAGGACGTGGATGGCCTAAAGCCTCAGAATAACCGCGTAGGGCTGCGTACATGGTCACAGCTGGCATGCCTAAACCAATCGCATGTAAAAATAATCTTGCTTTAGGCTGTAAGCTTTCTGGTACGCCAAACACATGTAAGAAAAACGGCATAAGCTGCAAAATGAGCATAGCCATTACACCTAAAATGATGGCGACCCATAAGGATTGACGGACAATGACAGGAATTTGTTCTGTATTTCTTGCGCCCTTTGCTTCAGCGACCAAAGGTGTAGTTGCAATCATAATGCCACTGAACAGGAGCATGACTGGGATCCATAAGCCCACACCTACCGCAATTGCTGCTAAATCGGTTGCAGATAAATGCCCAGCCATAATAGTGTCAATTAACCCAAATCCCGCTTGAGCAAACTGGGTAATTAAAATCGGTAGCATTAAGTGGAAGAGTTGTTTTAATTCAGACCGAAAAGATGTGACATTCGACACAAAAGGTACTCTTTTTAAATATAAAAATGAAGCTAACGTTGCAAAGTGAGTAACACACCGACAAAGATGATCACGCCACCAAGAAACCGTTGCCATGTAACAGGTGTCTTTTCTGTACCTAACCAGCCAAAATGGTCAAGCAACATTGAAATGAGCAATTGCCCAAAAACGACTAGCCCTGTAAAGGTTAAAAAACCAAGTTTAGGTGCAGTATAAATGCTCATGCTAATTGCATAAACCCCAAGGAATCCTCCTGTCCAAAGAAGCCATGGAATATTTGTTATTTCACTTAAAGAGGGCTTTTCGGCACTTTGGAAAAAAACCATAACGGCTAAAACAATAGTACCTATGAAAAATGATAATAAAGCTGCCTGCAACGGTGAGTGTAGTTGCTCGCGCAGTTGAGCATTGATTGCAGTTTGAAAAGCCATGGCAACACCGATTCCCATAGCTAGAGGTAAGATCAGGAAAAGTTGACTAGAGAATTTCATCATTTTTATCAATATTTAAGTATGTTTAAAAACAGTCTAAAGCAATTAAGGTATGTTTTCATAAGCCCATTGATGCAGTCATGTTAAAATAGAAATATTGTGTAAATTGGACCTGCTCCTTGGCCGTATTAAACCCTGCTTCTGTTCCTTTATCTTTATATATCCATATGCCTTGGTGCGTGCGTAAGTGTCCATATTGTGACTTTAACTCGCATGCCGTACCAGATGGAGCGCTTTCGGCAGAACTCGAGCAAACCTATTTAAAAGCATTGGTGGCCGACTTTGAAACTCAAGTTGAGATGGCTCAGGGACGTTCAATTCATAGTGTATTTATTGGTGGTGGAACGCCTTCACTTATTTCTGCTAAAGGCTATGCGTGGCTGTTTGAACAGCTTAAGTCATTGCTCAAATTTGAAGATGGCTGTGAAATCACCCTAGAGGCAAATCCTGGAACACTAGAACATGACCCGTTTGCAGGCTATTTAGACGCAGGTATTAACCGTTTATCGATTGGTGTGCAGACTTTTAATACAGAGCACTTGCAAAAACTGGGGCGTATTCATTCAGCCAACAATGCTATGGATGCAATTGAGCAGGGACGACAAGCAGGCTTTAAGCGAGTTAATGTCGATTTAATGCATGGCCTACCTGAGCAAACGCTAGAGCAAGCACTTTATGATTTAAAGGTCGCTGTAGAGCATGGCGCGACACATATCAGTTGGTATCAACTTACTATTGAGCCAAATACCGTATTTTTCCGAACACAGCCTGTTTTACCTCAAGATGAAGTGCTAGAAGACATTCAAGAGCAGGGTGAGGCTTATTTAAGAGCAAATGGTTTTATAAACTATGAAGTATCGGCTTGGCGTAAAGAGCAGCCTTCAGCTCATAATTTAAATTATTGGGAATTTGGTGATTACCTTGCGATTGGTGCAGGGGCACATGGCAAAGTCACACAACCAGATGGTGTGTACCGTTTCCAAAAAACTCGCTTACCGAAAGACTATTTGGCTAAGGTTCCAGCCGAACATTTGCAAATGAAAAAGATTGAAGCAGAAGAGCTACCTTTTGAGTTCATGATGAATGCTTTACGTCTAAATGATGGCGTAAAAGCTGAGTTATATGAGCAGCGCACAGGTTTAAGCCTAGATCACTTAAATGAAGTACTCACTTCACTACGAGCTAGAAAGCTATTGGTGGATGATCATTGTCGTTTGGCTTGTACTGAGCAGGGGCATATTTTCTTAAATTCGGTACTAGAAGAGTTCTTGTAAAGAAACAAATTAAAAAGCCGCACATTGAGATGCGGCTTTTTTGATTTTAGCGAGTGGTATAACCGCCATTTGCAAAAATTGTTTGACCTGTAATCCACCAACCTTCGGTTACCAGAAAGCGAACTAAAGGTTCAATATCTTCAATTTTGGTGAGTCCACCTAAAGCTGAAGCTGATTTGTGGTAAGCCACTGCTTCGGCAGATTCCTGACCATAAAAGAAAGGTGTATCCATTGGGCCTGGTGCAACCGCAGTCACGGAAATCTGGCGATCACCAAATTCTTTTGATGCAGCACGTGTGTAATGCTCAACAGGTGCTTTTAAACCTTCATAGGTTGAATAGAGTCCAGTGTAGGCTGCAAGAAGAGAAGTCACGATTGAACAAATCTTGCCGCCGTCATTTAAATGACGACCTGCCGATTGAATAAAGAAATAGGCAATTTTTGAGTTGATATCGCTCATGCTATCAAACTCTTGTTCTGTGGTATCTAAAAAAGATTTCTTTAAAACCTTTCCAACTGTATTAATGGCAATATCAATTCCGCCAAAATGCTGCTTAGTGTCTAAGAATAGCTTTTCGATATTATCAATATCCGTTAGGTCTGCCTGAATTAAAACGGCATCTATACCGAATGCTCTTACATCTGCGAGCGTTTGTTCGGCATCTGCTTGAGTTTCAGCGCTATTGTAGTGAATTGCAATTTTTGCGCCTTGTTCTGCAAACCTGCGGCTAATCAGTCCACCTAAGTTTTTTGCGCCGCCTGTAATCAATACAACTTTATCTTTCAGAGTATGAGTTGCCATGATGGTTGTTCCTATGATGACTTGTTTTAATGTGTTTTTAGTCTAGATTGGCGGTAATTTTTGATCAATTATGCTAGTTTGGTTTAACTATTCAGAAAATACGAACAATTAAATGGATCGGTTGCAGCAATTTTTTATTTTTACAGAAGTCGCTAAACGACAAAGCTTTAGTGAAGTGGCGAATCAGCTTGATTTGCCTCGTTCGACAGTGACGAGCGCAATTCAACAGCTAGAAACTCACTATGGAGTACGCTTATTTCATCGTACTACGCGTAAAGTAAGCCTTACCCAAGATGGACAACGAATATTACCTGAGTGTCAAAATCTATTATTTGATTATGAACAGCTCGAACAGCTTATACAGGCACAAAAGCAGCATTACCGTGGCACGCTAAAAATTTCAATGCCCAGCCGAATCGTACACCAAGTGATTATTCCTGAACTTCCCGATTTTTATAAATGCTATCCAGATATCCATTTACAACTTCATAGCTCTGATGACATCACTGACTTAATCGAGAAAGGAATCGATTGTGTTGTTCGGGTGGGGCAGCTAGATAATAGTAGTTTAATTGCGAAGTTCGTTGGTAATTTGATTATGGTGAACTGTGCAAGTGCTGACTATTTAGAACAGTACGGTATTCCTGAACAATTAGAAGATCTATCTCAACACAAACTCATTAACTATGCGGGAGCAGTAGGAGAAAAACAGGGCGTATTTTTATATCAAGATGGAACTGTGATGATGGATAGTGCTTTAAGCGTAAATAATACGGAAGCCTATATTGCAGCGGCTATTGCAGGTTTGGGAATTATTCAACTTCCATACTACGATGTTCAGGATAAAATCGAGCAGGGAACCTTAGTTGAAGTACTAAGTGCCTATACTGCTCAATCACTTCCACTTAATATTTTATATCCGAATAGAAGTTATATTCCTAAACGTTTGGAAATCTTTATGGAATGGGCTAGGGATATTCTATATAAGAAGTGCATCGTCATCTTTTAGTCATAAAACTAAAATACATTAACAATAAAAAAAGCCTCTCGAACTGAGAGGCTTTTTAGAATTTGGTGGGTCGTCCGCGACTCGAACGCGGGACCAACGGATTAAAAGTCCGCTGCTCTACCAACTGAGCTAACGACCCAAATAGGTTCAAAACAGATAAGTGGTGGGTCGTCCGCGACTCGAACGCGGGACCAACGGATTAAAAGTCCGCTGCTCTACCAACTGAGCTAACGACCCTGAACAAACATTCAAATATCATTTGAATGTGAAGTGCAAGATAACTAAAAGTTTTCTAACACCACCTTTGTTTTGATGTCGCGTATTTTAGCAAGTTATTCAACTAACACAAGAGGAAATTTAAAAACATTTGCATGATTGCCTATAAAAAGCACGATTTCCTCTTGTTTAGCTAAAAAATGAACTAAAAACGGTATTTATATGCCTGAATGTTGTCAAAAATTTCAGTTGTGATGTCACAGTAACTGCTTGCACCAGGCAATAAAGCGAGTAAACGTTCAGAAGTTTTGCTTGGATTAAACGCATCTTCCTTCAATTTATTCTTTTGGTACTTAAAAGTACCTGTAGTTTCAACTTTAGCTTGTATACGTAAAAACACTGGTACCGCATAAGCAGGTAAGCATTTTTTAAATACAGTCACCATTTCTGTTAAGTCAGTGTCATTTAATTCAGCACCATCAGCAAGCGTGATTGCTGCCATACCTGCACGACCATTGGTATTTGGAATTTCTACACCATAAACCACAGCTTCAGCGATTTTGTCATATTCACACACCATGTTTTCAACTTCGGTGGTAGATACATTTTCGCCTTTCCAGCGGAAGGTATCACCTAAGCGGTCAACAAACTGAGCGTGACGGAAACCAATATTACGAACAAGATCACCTGTGTTGAAATATGAGTCACCTTTTTTAAAGACATCTTGCATAATCACAGATTTGTTCTTTTCTGGGTCAGTATAGCCATCAAATGGAGAGCGACTGGTAATTTTACCTACCAATAAACCGACTTCACCTGCTTTAACTTTTTTGCACCAGCCATTTTTATCGCGTACAGGCTCATTCTTTTCTTTATCAAATTGAATGACTGCATACGGCATAGGGGAGAAGCCCACCGTATTATCAAAGTTGAAAATATTACTAAAGCCGACATTGCCTTCACTTGAAGCATAAAGCTCTAGAACTTCTTCAACACCAAAACGCTGTTTGAATTTATCCCAGATGTTTGGACGCATGCCGTTACCAATCATTTTGGTTACACGGTGAGCACGGTCAAGCTCTGTAGTTGGAGCATCCATCAAGTAACGGCAAAGTTCACCTACATAACCGATTGCAGACGCATTAAACTTCTGAACATCTTTCCAGAAAGCACTGGTTGAATATTTACGTCGAATGGCAAGCGTAGAGCTTCCTGCAATCACACCACACCAGCACACCACCACACCTGTTGCATGGTACAGCGGCAAAGTGACATACATCACATCATCTGGGCCAAGGTTTAAAATGTGGCCGTAAGTGCCATAGGCAAGTGTCCAGCGGCTATGTTTAAAAATAACTGCTTTTGGTAAGCCTGTTGTACCCGAAGTATAAATATAAAACAGACCATCATTTCCATGAACAGAATGTGTGGTTGATGGATTGAATTTCGGGAATTGATCAATTTCTATTGCAAGATTGGCATAACCTTGAGGTGCTGTTCCTGCATCTTGACGAGTAGCCTGATCTGCAAACCAGTGGAAACGGTCTTTAGGAACGTTTAAGTCTTGACGAATTTCATCGATTGCAGCACGGACCTCTTCGCCCGCAATGACTGCAATTGGTTTTACAAGATTGATACTATGAGCGAGAACTTTACCGACTTGCGATGTATTTACAAGCGCAATCGTTACCCCAATTTTAGCTAAGCCCACAATAGTGGCAATAAGCTCAGAACGGTTCTCAACCATTACGGCAATCACATCGCCTTTACGTGCGCCGAGAGATAAATAATAGTGAGAAATCTGGTTAGCCCATTCATTTAAAGCTTCATATGAGTAACTTTGATCTTCAAATAATAAAGCAATACCTTTCGGATTTCGCTTAACAGCTTTCTCAAAAGCTACACCTAATCCAGTTGGTGTATTTGCTGTTCTTAAATAAGCCTGTTTAAGACCATTCAGGATATGGGGTACTTTGGGAATAAAGCTAGGAAGTCTAGTGGCAACATCCCCAAGCGTAATGATATCGGTCTGTGTTGTCTGGCTCATATCAATCCTATTTATTTTTCGATCAATCCAAAAAAGGTTGCGTTGGCAAAAGTACAGTATTTTTCATGGTTCACCATGCTTTTAAAACTTTTCTTCTAGTGCAATCAACCTAATTGGTTAAAAATAACAAAAAAAACCTAGTCATCGAAATGACTAGGTTTGTTTAAATTAGCTGCAATTGAGCAAATGATTTACTCAGCTACAGGATTTGCTTTCTTTGGTGGACGGCCACGAGGGCGACGAGGACGACTTGGTTTGTCCTTATCAGCTTTAGAATCTTCTGATTCACTCTCGGCAGGAGCTTCAGTTGGCTCTACAGCTTGTTCTGTAGTTGCTTTGGCTTTTGCAGCTGCTTTTGGCTGTTTCGCAACCGGAGCTTCTACTACAGTTGTCGCTGGTGTCTCTTCTACATTAGCTGCTACTTCAGTTTCCTGATTAAGCTCAAGCGGTTGTTGTTTTGATTCAACAGGTGCTTGTGTTTCAGCAGTAGGAGCAATAACGGTTTCTTCTACAGTCATCGCTACAGGGGCAGCTTCTTCTGGTGCAGAATGTTGTTGTTTAACTTGCTCAAAAGCTTGTTCAGCAGCAAGTTTCGCTAAACGACGGCGTTCACGCGGATCATTAGCAACACGTGGTGTAGCTTCTTTTGGTGGCGTCAACGGAAGTACTGGCGCAGGTTCTGCTTCTTGTGAAGGCTTATTGCTTGGAAGCTCGGCATCACGAGTAACAGGCTTTTTGTCTTCAGCTTCAGCTGCGACTTCAGTCACTAGAGTACTTGCGTATTGCTCTGCAAATTTCTGCAATGCACGATTGAATGTTGGAACTAAACCAAACTGTTCAATCAATACTGTGCAGTCTTCACCGTAAACATGACGGATCAAGCTACCAATTGTATATTGCGCCAACGTTGGAATTTGCGATGGGGCAATTGATGGTGTAACAGCTTTAGCTCGTTTTGCGTTGCGTTGTTCACGGCGACGCATACGAGGATCATTGCTCGCACGTTGAATTTGCGGTTGAGTTTTCTCAGCCTTTGGTTGAGGAGCTTCTGCTTCAGCAGTTACCGTCTCTTCCAGTGCCACAACTGGTGCTGGAGCTGGTTCTTGAGTAGCTTCAACAACAGGTGCTTTTTCAGTACGTTCAACAGGTTGCTCAGGCGTTAAAGCAATAATTTCGCTTTGTGCTTGATCAACATTGATGACTAAGGCTGTATTCATGACTTCATGCTGTGGAGCATCAATCAAATCAACCTTAACTTGTTTTTCATCAACAACTGCAGGTGCTGGCGTATTTTGATTTTCATTTAATACGCTTGGATCGCGGTGGCGATTCGGGCGGTTTGGACGTTGTTGATTATTACGGTCACGACGCGGTACTGCATGTTCAGCTTGTTGCCCATCATTTTGATGTTGTGCATGCGGCTGGTCTTGCTGTTGACGCTTTTGTTGACGTTTTAATTCACGTTGCTCTTGGCGTGATAACTGTACAACCTCTTCATGAACCTGTTGTTGCTGTGGTTCTTGATTGTGGTGGTGCTGATGTTGTTCACGTTGCTCTTTGTGCTTACGTTTTTTGTTGTTTGGACGTTGCTGTTGTACTTTATCGTCTTTTTCAACATTCTCACGTGCTTCCTGCTTAACAGGAGATTGAGAAATATAAGCATTGTTAGATGGAGTAGAAGTAACTTCAGCAACAGCTGGTGCTACGACTTGTCCAAACTGCCCACGGCTAACAGCGCCTGTATTCACCATTTGTTCAATTGCGGCAGCAGCATTTTGTGCTGAGCGAGATTGATCAACTGTTTGAGCTTGTTTTTGAACAAAAAGGTTTTCTAACCATGCACATGGGCTTGCTGCTTTTTGAGTGCTTGCCTGAGCAGCAGGTTGAGCCGCTTGATTTACTTTCTTTTGGTTAGCTGCGTTATTGGCAGCAGGGGCTGCATGAGTATGGCCATGATCAGCTTCTTCTAAATGCCATTCAGAAGATTCATAACCTAACTCTTTTTCACTTGAACGAGTTGCTTCAGTACGTTCGTAGCTAGATGGGGCAAATCCATCTGGATTGTACTGAATTTCGTAGTGAGGTGTTTCTAAGTGCGGGTGAGGCAAAACAGTCACACGCACACTAGAAGTTTGTTCTAAATAAACAAGACTATGACGTTTTTCATTGAGCAAGAATGCTGCAATTTCAACAGGTACTTCTACTTGTACTTCACCATGACGTTCACGAAGCGCGATCTCTTCTACTTTACGCATAATAGAAAGCGAAAGTGAGCGTAAGTCACGAACCATGCCTGTACCATGACAGCGTGGGCACACATAACCTGTTGCTTCTTCAAGAGATGGACGTAAGCGTTGACGGCTCATTTCCATTAAGCCAAAACGAGAAAGTTGGCCAAACTGAATACGTGCGCGATCGCTTTGAGTTGCTTCACGAAGTTTTGCTTCAACCATGCGTTGGTTGCGCTCTTTAGTCATATCGATGAAGTCGATTACAACTAAACCACCAATGTCACGAAGACGAAGTTGGCGAGCAATTTCTTCTGCCGCTTCTAAGTTAGTATTCAGCGCAGTTTCTTCAACGTCATGTCCACGAGTCGATTTCGCAGAGTTAATGTCGATTGAAACTAAAGCTTCGGTCTGGTCAATCACGATTGAACCGCCAGAAGGAAGTTTTACTTCACGTTCATAAGCAGTTTGAATTTGGCTTTCAATGCCAAAATGAGCAAACAATGGCTCGTTTAAAGTATAAGTTTTGAGTTTGTCTAATTGACGTGGCATCACTGCTTTAACAAAGTTATAAGCTTCGTTATAAGCCTGTTCGCTATCAATTAAAATTTCTGCAACATCATCACGTAAATAATCGCGGATAGCACGAGTAACAACACCAGCTTCTTGATGAACCAGCATTGGAGAAGGACCAGAGCTCGCTGTGCCTTGGATTTGTGCCCAAAGGTCAAGCAAATGCTGTAAGTCCAACTGTAATTCTTCTTGGGTACGGCCAATACCAGCGGTACGTACAATAACGCTCATACCACGTGGTAAATTTAAAGAAGCTAAAATTTCTTTTAATTCTTCACGTACAGAACCTGAAATTTGACGACTAATACCGCCACCTTTCGGGTTGTTTGGCATAAGAACCAAATAACGTCCTGCAAGTGAAATAAAGGTAGAAAGAGCTGCACCTTTATTGCCACGTTCTTCTTTTTCGACTTGAACAAGTAATTCAGTACCTTCAGTGATAAGTTCACGAATGTTTGAAGTTTGTCGTGGGTCTGCTTGGAAATAACTGTTAGCAATTTCGCGCATAGACAAGAAGCCTTGACGGCCTGCGCCGTATTCAACAAAAACAGCTTCTAAAGATGGTTCTACGCGGGTTACATGGCCTTTATAGATATTGGATTTTTTCTGTTCTCGGGTACGATTCTCTAAATCAAAATCGTAAAGACGATTACCAGTGATAAGTGCAACGCGGACTTCTTCTGCGTGAGTTGCATTAATCAACATACGTTTCATGGGTGTGACACCTAATAGTGACCCACACAAACATATCGCACAAACTTAAAGGTTCTGAACGAACATCGAACATGACGGATCATTTCCCAGATCTCAAAATATTTGTGGTCTGAGTCATCTGTTACCGGCTACATTTAGCCTTAGCTTCGATTCTCGTCTGTGATGTAGGCAATACTGCTTCAACCTTTAAATCGGACTTCCTTAGTGCTTCACTGGCGGGTGAGCGGTGCATTGGTTAATGACTTTCACTGTCATTGGGCGCGAAGTGACTTCTTTTTGGAAGTTTGATACGGAATGCTCATCGTATCGGTGCTTTCGGCAGTTCCAATGCATCAACGCTTTAGCCTGAAGGCAACATTAAGGAGCGATTTGTCTGATGTGTATCAGTTTACGTTCCATAACCAACTAGAGTTGGTAACATATTTTTTTGAACAAACTGAATTAAACGCAACAGTTTGTCATTTTGCCGATATAATAAGCCTTCGGCGTCGGCATAATTCTTTAGGACCAATCCGAGCTGGTGATGAAAGCATCATTTTGATTGAGGTTTCAATCAGGGAAATTCCCTATTAGATGTTCACTTACGGCGGTATCCGTGCGCTGACTATATCAAACCTTGCAGCATCTGCCTATGGGCTAAGCTTAGATTTCTTGTGAAAAAACTAAGCTAATCGGTCATTTATTAATCAAATTTAGCAAAATTTCAGGTTTAAATATTAGTATGAATTCTACACAGCAATGGCAAAGTGTCACTTGGTTTGAGGTGGATGAACATCAAGCAGGACAGCGAATTGATAATTTCCTGTTTTCGCGTTTAAAGGGTGTACCTAAGAGTCGTATTTATCGTTTGATTCGTGAAGGTCAGGTTCGAGTAAACAAAAAACGTATTAAAGCTGAGACCAAATTAGAGATTGGAGATCAGATTCGTGTTGCACCTATTCGCTATGAACAAAAGGATGAAACCGCTGCTCCTGTGAGTGATAGTGTAGCACAGAGCCTACTCAGCCGTGTGGTTTATGAAGATGAAGGCCTGTTAGTCATAAATAAACCATCAGGTATTGCTGTACATGGTGGTAGTGGTGTGGCGTATGGTTTGATTGAGGCTTTACGCGCAGCGACAGGTAAAAAATATTTAGAACTAATTCACCGCATCGACCGTGACACCTCTGGGCTGGTCATGATTAGCAAGAAACGTAGTACTTTAAAGCTGCTACAAGATATGTTGCGTGAGCACAAAATTCGTAAGACTTATGCGGCAATTGTAAAAGGTCAGGTGAGTCTCGATAAACAACTCATTGATGCTCCTCTATTTCGTTACGAGTTAGCCAATGGCGAGCGTCGTGTACGTGTGTCCAAAGAAGGTAAGCCAAGTAAAACCGAATGGGTTGTTGCAGAGCGTTTTAAAAATGCCACTTTGGTTCATGCATCGCCGTTATCAGGTCGTACCCATCAAATTCGTGTCCATGGCTTAAGTATTGGACATCCGTTGTTGGGTGATGATAAATATGGACACACCACTGAGTACTCAGGTCCGCAGGCACGACGTTTATGTTTACACGCGATGCGTTTAGATATTCCGGGTTATCCACCGATTGAAGCGCCGTTACCAGAAGACATGACCCAGTTATTAAAGGCTTTGAGAGTAGCAAAATGAGTCTGAAAACCGAATTAGTTATTTTTGACTGGGATGGAACTTTATATAACTCTGTTGGCCAGATTGTTGCCAGCTTACAACATGCAGCAGAGCAACATGAACTGCCTCTAAGCGATGAAGCCGCAAAAAGTATTATCGGTTTAGGCTTGCCTGAGGTGATGCAGACCTTATTTCCAGAAGCGCCAGAATTGCATGACTCGATCTTAAAGGTATATGGTGATCACTATATCGCGAACTCGACTAGTGATGCATGGTTTGAGGGTATTTCTGAACTACTCCATGATTTAAAAGCCCAAGGTTTAAAACTTGCTGTAGCGACAGGTAAGAACCGCCGTGGGTTAGACCGTGTAATCGCAAAAACACAAAGTACTCATCTTTTTGATGTGACTCGGGCAGCCAACGAAACACGTTCAAAACCAGATCCGCTCATGCTGCAAGAAATTTTAACAGTCACTGGAGTGAGTGTTGAGCAAGCAGTCATGATTGGTGACAGCAGCTATGATCTTGAGATGGCACAGCGTTTAGGGATGCCGCGTATCGGAGTAGGCTATGGCGTACATTCGGTTGAAGTTCTGCAAAAGTTTCAACCTTTAACGATTGCTAAAGATGTACAAGAGCTTCACAGCTTTTTGAGAGGGTATACTCAGTTACCTACTGTAGATGTCGCTTAAATTGAAATAGTATTAAAGAGGGAATACGTTCCCTCTTTTTTTAAGCTGAATAACAAAACAATAAGAAGAGAAAAATGAGCCGTTCAATTCGTCTATTAAATCTTTTACAACAGCTCCGTGAAGCCCGTTACCCAATCACAGCACAAGTCTTGGCTGAAAGCTTAAACATTAGTGTTCGAAGTGTCTATCGAGATATTGATAGCTTACGTGAGCAAGGTGTAAGAATTGATGCCTCAGCAGGCTTGGGTTTTCAGCTTAAAGAAGACATCTTATTACCACCAGTTACTTTTAATGAGAATGAAGCCGAAGCTCTATTTTTAGCTTTAGAGTGGTTGAAAGACGTTCCAGATCAGGCAATGAAATCGGCAGCCGTTTCAATCTATTCTAAACTTTATGCAGTTCTACCTGAGCACCGGAAATATTTGATCGATGACATGACGCTAGGCGTTACACATTACTGGCATCCGGTTGATGAAGCTTTAGTAGAACAAGTACGTTTAGCGATTCGTAAACAAGTAAAAATAAAAGTCGATTATTGCGATGAGCAAAAACGGTTAAGTGAACGTTCACTTTGGCCTTTTGCTTTAGGGTATTTACATGACAAAGTTGTACTTGCTGCTTGGTGTGAATTACGGCAGGCATTTCGCCATTTTCGGATAGATCGTATCCATGACTTGCAAATGAGTGAGGAAATATATCCTGAATTTAAAAAACATCTGTTTCAAAGATGGTGGAAACAAGAAATGCAAAGGACTACTGACAAAAACTGACAAAAGTTATTTGTAAACTAGGAACTACGATAAACAAGGAGCAATAAGAATGAGCCTTAAACTTTATACTAACAAAGAGTCACGTGGTGTAGTTATTGACTGGCTTTTGGTCGAGTTAGGTGTTGAATGTGAACGAATTGAAGTCGCATATAAGACCGAGATGAAATCGCCTGAATATCTAAAACTTAATCCTTTTGGAAAAGTGCCGGTATTGGTAGATGGCGATGTCGTGATTTATGAGTTGGGTGCAATCTGTGCTTATTTGGCTGATAAGTTTAGTGATAAAGGTTTGGCTCCTGCTTTAGATGATCCGAAACGTGGTTTGTACTATCGTTGGTTATTTGTGATGGCGGGCCCTTGGGAAGCTGCGGGTGTTGATAAAGCTTTAGGAATAGAAATATCACCTGAGCAAAAAATGTTTGTTGGCTATGGCGATTACAACGATGCTTATCAAGCTTTAGTTCAAGGATTGAGTGAAGCGAATCCGTATGTATGTGGTGAGCAATTTACCGCAGCAGATGTAAGTGTGGGAGCAATGCTTTTATGGCAGTTAAAAATGAATGCGATTGAATCACATCCTGCTATTACCCGTTATGTTGAAACGATCAAACAGCGTGAAGGCTTAAAACAAAGTACTATGGGGCAACTGCTGTAAACCTAATATTCTTAAAAGTCACCCAAAGGGGTGGCTTTTTTGTTTTCAAATAAAGGTTTTAATTGGTAAGAAAGCCAGCAGCAACGTTAATACAAATCGCTAAAATGGTGGTATTAAATCCAAAAGACAACACAGCGTGAAATAAGTTTAAAAGACGCATATGCTTGGTGGTAATTGACACGTCCGCAGTTTGAGCAGAAGTACCAATAATATAACTAAAATATAGAAAATCAGGATAAGTTGGCTGTTTTGTACCAGGGAAATCTAACCCTCCATTTTCCTCATTTCTAGATAAAGCCATATAAAAATCATGGGCATAATGTAGAGCAAAAACGGTATGCATAAAAAGCCATGCAGACACAATGGTGAGTAAAGCTAAAGCCACATGACCTAACTTCGCAGAACTGTCGGAAGGGAGTTGTGACAGTTGAATTAGAATAGCAACCAAACACATGATTAATGCTAATAAAACAATCAGCATAATGACCCATTTGCTTTCATCTTGTTTTTTAGCTTGCTGTTGCATTTGTGAATGGTCGGCACTTTTCATGAGTTCCCAAACATGTAGTAAATATATGCTAACGGAAGCATTCCAGCTGACTAATAAAATAGTTGACCACTTCCATGATGTTAACCATGTCAAAATACCGGCTGTGACAATACCTATGAATAAAGCAATAAAGAAATGTGGGCGGTTTTGTACACTACGTCCTAGATGTTGAAATACGCCAACCATTTTCCTAGTCTCCTTTATTACACGGGAAATATATTATTTTTTATTAAATGGTGAAAATAATATATGGTTTTATATAGATTTTATTTCAATTCTTTTCATTTATATTCATGAGATATTTAATTTTACCTATTAGGTAAAATAGGACATTACCGTGGATTAAACTGTTTATAAAAAGTATAAAATAAATAAAAGGAATATTTATTTATACTTTTTATAAAGATGATCTTATTAATCATGCGCTTAATAATAAAATTATTCGTAATAATTAAGCGTGGTTTAAGTTTTTATCTAAATGAAATACTTTAGTGAGCTGGTCAATGAATTTTTGAACGCCTAAAGACTGTGAGTTTTTACGATAGTTTACGAATAAATCAAGCGTTGGTAAGTCGACATCAAGTGGACGAACTATCGTGTTTTTGATGCCTAAAGGCGCAACATAGGCAGGTAAAATTGTACAGCCTAATCCAGAACCAAGAGAGTTAATGTTGAACAATATGCTATCTGCTTTTTGAACAATATTCAGTTCGATGTTATGAGTTTTAGCGAAATCTAAAATGGTGTTATGTAAGGTTTGTGATTGTTCGGCTGCCGGAATGATAAAGTCAATACCTTGTAAAGCATGGACTGGGATTCGATCATATTGAGCAAGTGGATGATTTTTAGGAAGTAAGAAAATCAGGGGTTCAGTTAAAACAAATTGGCTTTGTATTTCATCACTATCTGTATTTTCACGGGTAAACGTAATGTCCAGCTCTCCTTTTTTTAAGGCTTTAAGCTGTTCAGTATTGTTTAAATTAGATAGTTCAATAGTAAGGTCGGGGTGTTGTAGTCGAAGATTAGGAAGTACATAAGGGAAAATTTTCATTTCTGCGATGGGAACGAAACCGATACGTAACAATTGCTGTTTAGCCTTAGAAACTTGTCGTGCCATAGCGACCGCTTTTTCAGCCTGAGCGAGGGTGAGTCGAGCATGTTCTAAAAATACTTCGCCTTCTTCTGTTAACTCAACTTTGCGTTTTGTGCGGTTTAAAAGTCGTACACCAACGTCTTCTTCTAAATCTTTAATTTGTTGGCTAAGAGAGGGCTGTGCAGTAAAAAGTTTAAGAGCGGCTTTACTAAAATTTAATTCTTCAGCAACGGTAATGAAATATCGGAGATGGCGTAGTTCCATAAGACTAATCCAAAAAATGTCTTACTATGATTTAAGTGAAGTATAAAGCATAAATAGATATAGCGTGAAGGTGATTTAGGTATTTATAAAATAAATGGAATTTTAATTTTCATTAAAGATTTAATATGGGAATATAAGCTCAAATAATTCATAAAATATATTAATAATTAAATAATAAATACATTATTTTTAATTAATCAAAGAATTTTTTAAAGGATTTAAATATTCATTTAAGAAATTCTCATATTATGCAAAAACTAGAATAATAAAATAAATTTATAACCTAGAGGTCACTAAGATCTACCCAAATGTAATTGTTACTAAATATATTGTTTTCATTGCACAGAAGAATCTTAAGTTAAAAATTACGGGCGACAAAGATGAAATAGACAGGTTCTATGGCGGCTTTTCGTCATCTTCTAATTGTTATGTTATACAAGAAGTCTTAGTAAGAATGGTAATTACTGACGCATAAACTCAACACATCTAAGTGCTTTTTATGGCACTCTAATTTAACTTAGGTTGGCTATGACCACGATAAAATGGATATTTATATGATAAATAAGTGTAAGTGCCATAGCTTAATTTGTTTTAATCGTTAAGATAGAAACCTGATCACATCCATTCTGCTGATGCTAAAACATAGAAAAGCCCATGAAAGACAAGCCGACATTAACATATCAATTGCCGACTCAGTCCTGTTGGACGCATACATGGATAAAACCTCCTTTTTGTCATCCCGAGTCTGGGCATGAAACGGATACACGTTTTTATAATCAACAGCCTAAGTCACCTGCTCGTGGCTCAAAAGAGTTATTGCGTTGGTTAGTTACGCGTGAGTCTTTTACATGGAAAGTGGATATTCAAAATGAATATGAAACTCGTGTAAATACGGCTGTAGCTTTGCCGCAAAATCGACCTCAGGCAGATCTGGATGATTGGCAAGTCTGGTTCGTTGGGCATGCAACGGTATTGGTTCAGATTGGTCCTTATAACTTTATTACCGACCCAGTGTGGTGTGATTATGCAAGTCCTTCACAAGGGCGTGGCCCACGCCGTGTATGCCCAGCAGGTTTTGCACTAGAACAATTACCGACGATTCATGGAGTTTTGCTCAGTCATAATCATTATGACCATATGGACTTGGCAACACTTGAATGGCTACATAAAAAATTCGCAATGCCAATTTACACTGGACTCGGGAATGGTTTTTATCTACCTAAAGAGTTCCATGTCATTGAGATGGATTGGTGGCAAGAAATTCCTTATCACGAATTAAGAATAATCTATACACCTGCACAGCATGGTTCAGGTCGTGGTTTGCGCGACCAGAATAAGGCACTTTGGGGCGGCTTTTCGGTCGTGGCTAAAACAGGTCATTGTTTCTTTGCGGGTGATACCGGTTATGCGGGTCATTTTAAGCAAATACATGCTCGTTATGGCGCACCACGAGTTGCCTTACTTCCAATAGGTGCGTATGAGCCACGTGAATTGATGAGCTATGTTCATATGAACCCGCAAGATGCGCTACATGCGCACTTTGATTTACAGGCTCATCGTTCTATTGCGATTCACTATCGAACTTTCCAGTTGACTGATGAAGACCGAGAAGACCCAGAGCATGCTCTAGCGCAGGCAATTAAAGCTTCTTCAAAGCTTGCAAATCCTTTTTATTGCATTCGGGAAGGACACAAACTGACTGTTTAAAAAACGATGCTTGATATTAAAAAAGCCAGCTCAAAGTGAACTGGCTTTTTACTATTTTGACTTAAATTAAGCTAAGTCAAAACGGTCAAGATTCATGACTTTAGTCCATGCAGCAACAAAGTCTTGAACAAATTTTTCTTTACCATCTGCCTGAGCATAAACTTCGGCTAATGCACGTAAGATTGAGTTTGAACCGAAAACTAAATCATTACGTGTTGCGGTAAATTTTACTGCGCCTGTTTTACGATCTTTGCCTTCAAAGACTTCGCTTGTTGAGTCAACAGGTGCCCATGCAGTAGACATGTCGAGTAAATTCGTAAAGAAGTCTGTGCTGAGTACACCAACTTGCTGAGTGAATACACCATGTTGTGAGCCATCCCAGTTGGTGCCCAGTACACGTAAGCCACCAATCAATGCAGTTAACTCTGGTGCAGTCAAAGTCAGTTGTTGTGCTTTATCAATTAATAATGCCTCAGTTGTTGCACTGACACCCTCTTTTTTCCAGTTTCTAAAACCATCGGCAAGGCCGAGCAATAATTGGAAAGATTCGACATCAGTTTGACTTTGTATTGCATCAACACGACCAGGGGCAAATGGAACGCTAATGTTGAAACCTGCCGCTTGAGCAGCTTGTTCTACACCAACATTACCTGCAAGCACGATTAAATCAGCTAATGATAATTGAGTAGAAGCTTTGAGTTCTTCAATTTTAGTTAAAGTCTCAACTGCTTTTTTATTTACGTCCCATTCACGTTGTGGCGATAAAGCAATACGTGCACCATTTGCACCGCCACGCTTGTCTCCACCACGGAACGTGGATGCCGAAGCCCAACCAAGGGAAACTAGCTCACCAGCAGATAATCCTAATGCAACAATTTTTGCTTTTGCATCATCTATGCTAGCAGCAGATGGTATAGCGCTGGCAGCAGGTAATGGGTCTTGCCAGATTAAGTCTTCAGCCGGAACTTCAGGACCTAAATAACGTGCTTTTGGCCCCATATCACGGTGAGTTAATTTGAACCAAGCGCGAGCAAAAGCATTGGCAAATGCTTGTGGATCGTTAAGGAAACGACGAGAGATCTTTTCAAACTCAGGATCAAAACGTAAGGTCAAATCTGTAGTAAGCATTGTTGGCTTACGTTTAACTGATGGGTCGAATGGATCTGGAATGATTGCCTCAGCATCTGCTGCTACCCATTGAATTGCACCAGCAGGTGAGCGCTCTTGTACCCACTCGTATTTGAATAGGTTTTCAAAGAAGTAATTGCTCCATTGTGTTGGTGTTTGTGACCAAATCACTTCTAAACCTGAGGTGATTGCATCTTTACCCACACCAGTGCCAAAACTGTTTGACCAGCCAAAGCCCATTTGTTCAATTGATGCTCCCTCAGGATCAGCCTGAACATGGTCAGCAGAGGCAGCGCCGTGAGTTTTACCTAAAGTATGACCGCCTGCGATTAAGGCAACAATTTCTTCATCATCCATTGCCATATTACCGAAAGTCGCGCGAATAAATGGTGCAGCTGATTTAGGGTCACCGCTGGCTTGTGGGCCTTCAGGGTTTACATAAATTAGACCCATTTCGGTTGCAGCTAGATTGCTGCCTTCCAATGCTTCAGAGTTGCGATGAGCTAACCATTCTTTTTCATCGCCCCAGTTTACATCGTTGTCTGGTTCCCAAACATCTTCACGACCTGCACCAAAACCGAAGGTGCGGAAACCTGAAGATTCAAGTGCGATGTTTCCAGCAAGAATAAATAAATCTGCCCACGATATTTTTTGACCGTATTTTTGTTTAACTGGCCATAATAAGCGGCGTGCTTTATCTAAGCTTGCATTGTCAGGCCAACTATTTAATGGCGCAAAACGTTGTTGACCACGACCAGCACCACCACGACCATCGCCCATGCGATATGTACCGGCAGCATGCCATGCTAATCGAATAAATAAGCCTGTATAATTTCCCCAATCGGCTGGCCACCAATCTTGAGAATCGGTTAATACATTTTTGATATCAGCTTTGAGGGTGTAGTAGTCGAGTTTTTTAAATTCTTGACGGTAATTAAATTCTTTACCGAGTGGATTAGAGCGTTCTGAATGTTGGTTGAGTAGGTCGACGCGTAGTTGTTTTGGCCACCAGTGTAAACTAGGCGTGCCACCACCGACCGTTACCTCTGATTTTGATTTATGGCCTGAAAAAGGGCATTTTGATTCGTCTGACATGGTTATATTCTCTCTGGGTAATAATTATTGAGCTCTTCGTAAAATGTTAGGGCTCATTTTCCTGGACTTCTGGTTTAAAAACTCATGTTTACTAAATAAAGAAATGGGAGAACAAATGGTGAGAGAAACCGTTTAAAAGTCTTTTCACTGAGATGTCGGCCATTATTTTTTATTTAATAATGCATCAGATTCCTTTACTTGTTATTCCTCCAATTTACTGCATGAAGGTTAAAAAACAAGAGGAAAAATAAGATGAAACTTGTAAATAACGATGCATAGAATTACCTCTTCAATTGTTGGAACAACGTAAGATCTTTTAATAACGCTCTGTAAATATACTAGGAGTAGGAGTCTTATTTTTCAAATGGATTAAACTGTCAATATTGATTTAAAAAACCGATTATATGTTTATTTAATAGATTAAGATGGCGGCAATAGTGAGATGAAATTTTTTATATTGAGTTGTAGTAGAAGCGATCTCAAATGAATAAAGGAGAGCATTGCTCTCCTTTATTGTTTATATATTAAACATTTACGATTCGATTCGATTTCACCATATCAGCTAAACCGTGAGTTTTAAAATAGTACTCAAGCCAACTTTTCACGATGAGTGGATTATTCATTTTCATGACATCATCCAGCAATTTTTGTGCATCTGTCATAGGGACATGACAAATTGCTTTTCTTACTCGCAAAATGTTACTCGAACTCATCGAAAGGGTATTGAAGCCCATCGCCATGAGCAGAATTGCTGATAATGGATCACCTGCCATCTCACCACAAATACTGATAGGTTTTTTGTATTCATGACATTCTTTAACTAAGCGGGTTAGCGCACGTAGAATGGATGGGTGAAAGTGTGAGTAAACGTTTGCCACATGTGGATTATTACGGTCAACTGCAAGTAAATACTGGGTTAAGTCATTTGAACCGACCGAGAAGAAATCGACGAGTTCGGCAAACTCATCAATTTGTAGCAGTACGCTCGGCACCTCAACCATAATTCCAATTTTTGGTTTGGTAATTTTAACTTGCTCTTCTTCTTGCACTGCAATCCAGTCACGCTCAAGTAAATAAAGTACTTCTTCTACTTCACTGACTGTAGTGACCATTGGCAATAAAATATGCAAATTATTTAAACCAATACTGGCTTTGAGCATGGCGCGAATTTGTGACGAGAAAATCTCAGGATGATCAAGCGTGAAACGAATACCGCGCCAGCCTAATGCCGAGTTTTCTTCTTCAATACTGAAATACGGCAAGTCTTTATCAGCACCAATATCCAGAGTTCGCATCACCACAGGTTTGTTGGCGAAATGGCTCAATTGTTGACGGTAGATTGCGCGTTGTTCTTCTTCACCTGGGAAACGTTCCCGTAACATGAATGGAATTTCACTTCGGTATAGACCTACGCCTTGAGCACCACGTTGTACTCCGCGTACTACGTCAATCATGAGGCCCGTGTTCACATAGAGCTGAACAGACACACCATCTGGAGTAATCGCTTCTTTGGTCTCGTATTGTTTGAGATCTTTTGCGATTTGTTCATCTTCTTTCTGAATTTCTTTATAGCGTTGACGTAAACGACGTGGAGGGTTTACAAAAACACGGCCCTGATAGGCATCCACAATCATTTCTGCATCATCAAGTGTGTTCACTGGCAGTTCAGTTACACCAACTACGGTTGGAATACCTAATGCACGAGCAACAATCACCATATGTGAGTTGGCTGCACCTTCGGATGTCACAATCGCTGCAATATTGTCTACTGGCAACTCAACGAGAGCAGCAGTACTAATTTCTTCACCAATTAAAATACTGTCCGGACTCAGGTCACGATGGCTAGAGTCTTCTTCTTGCAAAGAAGCTAAAATACGTCGCCCTAAATCTTTAAGATCAGAAACTCGCTCACGAAGATAGTCGTCTTCCATTTGTGCAAAAAGGGCAGTGTGTTTTTCAATGACACGACGTACTGCACCTTGTGCCCAATGTCCATCACGGATAAGTTCTTTAATTTCTGCTGGTAATGCATTTTCATCTAGCATTCTTAAGAAAACACTAAATAAAGCGCGCTCTTCGGCCATGAGTGAATCATGCATTTTTTCATCCAGAGAACGAATCTCTGAACGTACTGATGAAATGGCTTGATCTAAAATTCGAAGTTCATCACTAATATCTTCTGCTTCACGATCAGGCACAGAACCCAAATCGGCAGGCGGATATAAAATAATAGCACGACCTAAAGCAACGCCACCTGCACCTGAAGCACCCTGGAAGGTTTTATAGGCAGGTCCATTACTCGGCTTACGAAATACGTCAATATTACCTACTGCATGAGCATGAGCAATAACGCCAGAAAGCTGAGCACACAGCGTAACTAAAAAGGACTCGGCAGCTTCACTAAAATCTTGAGGAAGTTTGTTTTGGACAACCAAAACACCCATAACCTTACGACGATACATAACTGGTACGCCAAGGAATGAGTTATAAATTTCTTCGCCTGTTTCTGGTAGATACAAGAAACGCTCATGTTTTGGCGCATTGTCAAGGTTAACAATTTCTTCACGCTGCCCGACCAGACCAACCAAGCCTTCACCGAGTTGCAAAGAAACATGACCTACAGATTCTGGATTTAAGCCTTTAGAGGCCATTAATACATAACGCTGATTGCGTTCATCGAGTAAATAAATAGAACAAACATCCACTTTCATGGCCTCAGCAACCTGATTAACCATGATGTCTAATGATTCATGCAAACTGACGGACGCATTAACCTCTTGGACAATGCGCCGTAGAGTGTCGAGTTGCATGTTTGACATGGATGTATACTCCAGTATTTTTTTAGACTATGAATGTATTTATAACAGCACTTTTAATAAAAATCATTTGCTAGATAAATGATTTTTAGGGTAATTGTTGCATCGGCAACTGTGTACACAACTCCACCATGGCTTTACGATAAACATCACGCTTGAAGTTCACCACTTGTCCAAGAGGATACCAATAGCTAACCCACTGCCATTCATCGAATTCGGGCGGGTCGGAGAGGTTTAACTGAATATTTTTTGCAGGCGCAGTTAACTTCAGTAAAAACCATTTTTGTTTCTGTCCGATACATACGGGGTCAGAGTCTGACCGAATGTACCGATGTGGCAAACGATAACGCAGCCATCCTTTGGTTTGCGCAATAATCTGGACATGTTCGGGCAATAAGCCGATTTCTTCTCTCAGTTCTCGAAAAAGTGCCTGTTCAGGGGTTTCTCCAAACTGGATGCCTCCTTGTGGAAATTGCCAAGCATTGTGACCAATGCGCTTTGCCCATAAAACCTGTCCATCATCGTTTGCCAAAATGATCCCGACATTCGGTCGGAAACCTTCTGAGTCGATCATTTGGCTACCTAAATATTGTCTATATCGTTGACTTTAATCACGGGGACAAACACTTTTTTATGTCCAGCTCGAAAAGATCAAAGTAAAATGTTTAAATTGCTACGATCTTAACGAATTTCTATCGACTAGCGGAGATAGATTTACATTTTTTTTCTTAAATTTCAGTTTAAACGAGAATTTTCATGAAACTGGCGTTGTTTGATTTAGACCATACCTTGTTAAATACCGATTCAGACCATTCTTGGGGTGAATTTTTAGTCAATGAAGGTTTGGTTGATCCGGTTCATCATCGTCAGATGAATGATAAATTTTATGAAGATTACAAAGCAGGCCAACTTGACCCATATGCTTATAATGAATTTGTTTTTGGATTTTTAACGCAGCATGACAATGACTACTTAACTGAGCTCCACCAATTGTTCATGCAAAAAGTCATTCGTCCGCAAATGCGTCCAAAAGGTTTTGACGCAATCAAAAAACATCAAGATTTAGGCCATACCATTGTGGGTATTACGGCAACAAGTGATTTTATTACTGCACCGATTTTTCGTGAATTTGGGATTACCGAAATTTTAGCAACCAATGCTGAAGTGGCTGACGGAAAATATACGGGCAAAGTTGCTGGTTTAGCGTGTTATCAAAAAGGCAAACTTGCACGTCTAGATGCATGGTTGGAAGGCCGTAACGTGTCTGAGTCTTGGGCGTATTCCGATTCAATTAATGACCGTTTTTTACTTGAATATGCAACGCATGCAATTGCAGTAAACCCTGATGATCGTCTTGAAAAACTGGCTCAAGAACATAACTGGGACATTCAGGACTGGTCGATTTAAAATTGTGGAGTTGGAAGAACAATTTGAAAAGTTTTGAGGTCTTCCAACTCTTAATTATTTTTAAAATCATTTTTTAATATTTCTTATAAATCTTAGCTAAAAAAAGATATTGCTATGATTAATAAAATAAATTTTATCTTGGCAAAGATTTCAGAATATAAAAAATTTTAATTTAAAAATGAGGAAATAATGTCAAAAACAGCACAAATTAAATTACCAAAACAACTTTGGAATGATGAAAGTATTGATTTAACACGTCATAGCTATCAGGGGAAATTACTAAATAAAAGCCAAGGCTTCAAATTAGGTAAGGCTCAACGTAAAAAAGTTCCACGTGAACAGCTATCAAAGCTTTCTGAACGACCAAAAGGTACAACTGCCTTAACGGTCTATGATTGGAGTAACCAAGGACGTTTAGAAAAGCTCAAGCCGATTCGTGCAAAACGGATGAGTGTTTCTCCATTTACATTTTATCGTGGCATGCCTTCTTTGATGCTATTTGACCAAGCGTGGGAGCAGGCAAATTCAGGCTTATTTCAACAGATTTGTGGGGATTGTCATTTAAGTAATTTTGGTGGTTTTGCAAGTCCAGAACGTAACCTGTTATTTGGAATTAATGATTTTGACGAAACTTTAGTTGCCCCGTTTGAATGGGATGTAAAGCGTTTAGCAACCAGTTTTGTGATTGGGGCGCGTGATATTAATCTTGCAGAGAAAGTCGGGTTAAAAGCAATTAAAATAATGCTGAATAGTTATCGTCAGCACTTATTAGAAATTACAGAACTTTCACCACTCCAAGTTTGGTATGAAAAAGTTGATGCCAGTACATTATTAGAAAATACTGAGTGTCGAAAACTAAGAAAGAAACGCGAGAAGCATCTTGATTCAGCACAGAAAAGAACGGCGTACTCTGTTTTGCCGAAGCTTACGCAGCAAGATCAAGATACAGGATTTCGTCATTTTGTGGATGATGCGCCGTTATTATGGCATCCAGATGTAGATGAGCCATTTGGTAAAGATGTTGATGTATTTTTTCAACAATACCGTGATTCTTTGAAATATGATCGCCAAGTGCTTTTTGATCGTTATCAACGTACAGATGTGGCTTTGAAAGTGGTGGGTGTCGGAAGTGTTGGTACACGATCAGCGATTGCATTATTTCAGGATGCAGATCGGGAACCGTTAATTTTACAAATGAAAGAAGCGAATCCATCAATTCTCAGCCCGTTATTTGTAGACAAGGTAAATCACGAAGGTGAGCGTGTAGTGCATGGTCAGCAGCTCATGCAGGCTGCAAGTGATATATTTCTTGGGTTCTCTTCCATATCAAATCAACATTTTCATGTACGTCAGTTACGTGATATGAAAATCTCGGTTGATCTTAGTGACATGGATGATGAGTATTTCTATGAGTATGCCGAAAGTTGTGGTTTAGCCTTAGCTCATGCCCATGCTAAATCTGGAAATGCAGATGTACTTATGGGATATCTTGGCGAAGGTAATATGATAGTAGAAGTATTACAAACGTATGCAGAAGAATATGCAGAACGTAATCTAAATGACTATGACCAATTTATGAATGAAGTTGCAGATGGTAAGATTCAGCTCGCTGGAGATGATGCACTTTAATAATAAGTATGCTGCTACAGATGACAGGAAATAATTCGAAAGGTTAGAGAAAAAATGTTTAGTAAAATTATGTCTGGTTTGGGTCTTCAAGGTGTGACGGTAGAAACTGTTTTACAGAACCCAAGCTTGCAAGCAGGCAGCACATTGCATGGAGAAATTAGCTTTAAAGGCGGATCATCTGATAAAGAGATTAATGGTCTTTATTTGCAATTGGTAACGATGGCAGAAGTCGAATCTGGTGATCATGAGTTTAACCAACCTTTAGTTTTACAAGAGTGGTTAGTGAACTCTCGATTCCTCTTGCCGGCACATCAAGCACATTCTTTCCCTTTTAGTATTCAACTACCATTTGAGACACCAATTACTGAGGTTGCTTGTCGAAGAAATGGTGCACGTGTTTGGATTCAAACCCATATGGATGTTGATTGGGGATTAGATGCAACTGATCGTGATTATCTAAAGGTTCTGCCAACTCCAGCCATGCAAATGTTTCTACAGGCCATGCAGCGATGTGGCTTTGTTTTATCGACAGTAGATGTAGAAAAAGGGCAACTGACTGCGCGAAATTTTAGATCAACCATTGGTTGTTACCAAGAGCTTGAATTTGTCTCTTCACATATGTTTAGCGGATTTAATGAGGTTGAAGTTTCTTTCGTTGCTGAACCTAATCAAACTCACGTTATGCTTGAAGTAGACCGCCATTTTCGATCAGATCAGCTATTAACGATGACGATTCCACATCATATGCTTGATGAAAACCAAATGGTGCAACAAATTCGAAGCCTCTTAAAGCTTGGATAAATTAAATTCGAGTAGATGCTTAGATGGGAGTCTTTTATGCATCTTGCATCATTTTAATTAACTCCTGCATGGCTCTAGATTGAGTGCGTGCAGGATGCCAAACCATACCTAATTGACGATTCATCTCAACATTTAAATCAAGCTGCTGCATATCCTGATTCAACAGAGTTTTTGGTAAAACTGACCAACCCAAACCAATCGACACCAACATACGAATAGACTCAAGAGGGTTATTGCTCATGGTAATTTTGGGTTTAAGGCCTTGTTTTTCAAACTCAGCCAAAGTGATTTGAGCAGTATAAGTTTGTGCAGCGGGTAATAAGCTTGGATATTCAATTAAATCTTGTAAGGTAAGATTCTTCTTTTGTGCCAGCGGATGAAAAGGGGCAGCAACAAAAACTAAAGGATCATTCCAAATTGTAATGTAGTTAAGACGCTCATCTCCTGAAGGAGGAAGCGTTAAAAATGCTAGTTCTAGATCACCAGCTAATACTTGTTCATGGGCTTGCTCTGAATCAACAAAATGCACATCTAAGGTAACCTGCGGAAATTGCTGAACAAAATGCTTAAGTGGTGCAGGTAAATGATGTAAACCAATATGGTGACTCGTACCGACTTTTAAGCGGCCTTGTACCTGAGTTTGTTCATGGCTAAGCGTATGGTGAATATCACCCAGCTCATTTAACCAGTTTTTAACTTTAGGAAGTAATGAATGTGCAGCATGAGTTGCCTGAACACCTCGGCCTGCAGATTCAAATAGTTTTACGCCAAAATATTCTTCTAAACTGTGAATTCGTTTGGTAACGGCAGGTTGAGTAATAAATAACTGATCTGCTGCCACAGAGATAGACCCTGTTTCCATAACTTTTACAAAAGCTTCAAAGGCTGCAAGATTCATAATACAACTCAACTTGGAATAGAAAAATCGAGGGGCTAAAGTTGCCGAGCCAAAATCGTATCATGCTTGCAGCAAAACGAGTGAGAAAGTTATGAATTACCGCACTAATCTTAGCCTAAGCTGTTGTTTCTTTTTCAGCTAAGGCTGATATGCGGCGATCTTTAGCAGCCCAAACTTTTTCATGGAAGAAAAAAGCAAAAGCTTGTACGGTTGGTTCAAGCATACTTAATGTTAAAGCCATCCAGATATTACCTGTTACAAAGTATGCGACTAGCATTGCGACAGTAATATGCATAATGTAATAGCTTAAGGTTTTCTTTAAGGTACGTTGATTATTTATAACGAATTTTTGGATATTAGCCATGATCATTCTCTTTAGCCACTTTAGATATTTTTAGTATAGGCATTAGAGTATAAGATTAAAAATTGATTATGCAAATGATAATCATTAGCAAAAACGATTTATTAAATTTGATGCACCTTATGGAAGTTATAATTTATTCCAAAAAGTTTTCTAATTTATAAAAATGATAAATTAGATTTATGTGAAACTCTGGCTATAATCGAATAAAGATCAGAATTACCCAGTCCAATGGAGCAAGACGACATGGCAGGCAAAACTTTATATGACAAATTGTGGGATGACCACGTTGTTTCACAGCGTGATGATGGCTCATGTTTACTATACATTGACCGTCATTTATTGCATGAAGTGACTAGTCCACAAGCATTTGAAGGGTTGCAACTTGCGGATCGTCAACCATGGCGTTTAAGTGCAAACGTTGCTACACCAGACCACAATGTTCCAACATCTAAAAAGGAACGTGACCAAGGCATCGCTGGTATTGAAGATGATACGTCTCGTATTCAAGTTCAAACCTTAGATGACAATTGTAAAGCCTTTAATATTGTTGAATTTAGTATTAATGATATTCGTCAGGGGATTGTGCATGTAGTTGGGCCTGAACAAGGCTTAACTTTACCAGGCATGACGGTCGTATGTGGCGATTCACATACAGCAACTCACGGTGCTTTTGGTTGCTTGGCGCATGGTATTGGAACATCTGAAGTTGAACATGTGTTAGCAACACAATGTTTGATCCAGAAAAAATCTAAAAACATGTTAGTTCGTGTAGATGGCGTATTGGGTAAAGGCGTAACACCAAAAGATGTTGTGTTGGCCATTATCGGTAAAATTGGTACTGCTGGTGGTACAGGTTATGCAATCGAGTTCGGTGGTCAAGTTTTCCGTGATATGTCGATTGAAGGCCGTATGACGGTATGTAACATGGCGATTGAAGCAGGTGCGCGTGTCGGTATGGTGGCTGTTGATGACAAAACCATTGAATACGTGAAAGGCCGTAGCTACGCACCAAAAGGCGAGCAATGGGAACAAGCAGTTGCTTACTGGAACACATTGCATTCAGATGAAGATGCTGTGTTTGATGCTGTAGTTGAGTTAAATGGCGCAGAAATTGAACCACAAGTATCTTGGGGAACTTCACCAGAAATGGTTATTCCTGTTACTGAAGCTGTGCCAACTTTAGAACAAGCGAAAGATGACGTACAACGTAATGATTGGACACGTGCTTATCAATATATGGGTTTAAATGCAGGTCAAGCATTAGCTGATATTCAGCTTGATCGTGTGTTTATTGGTTCTTGTACTAACTCACGTATTGAAGACATCCGTGCTGCTGCTGAGGTGGTTAAGGGTCGTAAAGTGGCATCTACCATTAAACAAGCCATGATTGTTCCGGGTTCTGGTTTAGTTAAGCAACAGGCTGAAAAAGAAGGCTTGGATAAAATCTTCTTGGAAGCTGGCTTTGAATGGCGTGAGCCGGGTTGTTCAATGTGTTTAGCAATGAATGCTGATAAGTTACAACCAGGTGAACACTGTGCTTCGACGTCTAATCGTAACTTTGAAGGTCGTCAAGGCAATGGTGGTCGTACTCACTTGGTGAGCCCGGCAATGGCGGCAGCGGCTGCAATCGCTGGTCACTTCGTTGATGTTCGTTCATTTTAATTCGGTCTGGAGCAAACCATGAAAGCTTATACAGTTGAACAAGGTATCGTTGCACCATTAGATCGTGCCAATGTTGATACAGATTTAATTATTCCAAAACAGTTTTTAAAGTCGATTAAGCGCACTGGTTTTGGCGACAACTTATTTGACGAGCTTCGTTATTTAGACGAAGGCTATCCGGGACAAGATAACTCGGTACGTCCAAAAAATCCGGATTTCGTTTTAAATCAGCCTCGCTATCAAGGTGCAACCGTTTTAATTGCTCGTACTAACTTTGGTTGTGGTTCAAGCCGTGAGCATGCGCCTTGGGCATTAAATGAATATGGATTCCGCACTGTTATTGCACCAAGCTTTGCTGATATTTTCTTTAATAACTGTTTCAAAAATGGCATGTTACCTGTCATTTTGCCAGAAGAAACAGTTGAGCAGTTATTTAAAGAATGTGCTGCTAATGAGGGGTATCAATTAACAATTGATTTAGCGGCTCAAGAAGTACGTACGCCAACAGGTGAAGCGTTTAAATTTGAAGTTGATCCATTTCGTAAGCACTGCTTGTTAAATGGATTGGATGATATTGGTTTAACTCTTCAAAATGCGGACGCAATTCGCGCTTATGAAGAAAAAACTAAACAAGTTCGTCCTTGGGTATTCCAAGAGTTGAATTAACCTTTCGGTACATTTTAAACATAGCCATGGCGTAGCGTTCAAACTCTTGCTAACATGCTAAAGCATAAAAACACCTTAGAATTATGCACTAGATGAGGATTGGGCTTGAACAATGAAGAGGAACGTTACTCATAGCTTTTTGTTGAGCCTGTGCGCAATAACACTCAGTGCTTGTCAAAGCACTTACAATGTAGTGGATACTGTCCGCATTAAGCAGGCTGAACAAGAAAATTTGGGGCAGAATGCAGCAATATATTGTTCGGGCGCGAAGAGTTGTGAATTTGAACGACTAAATGATATTACTGTAGTGGATGCGCAAACACGAAGAATTAGTAATCAGGCAATTCATCAAGGGATTGTGAGATTACAAGGTTCAGTGCTTAGCCAAACTAACAGCTTATATTTATCTGTGCCTGCTAAACAATATGAAGTGGTGATCCGTTTCTATCCGATCTCTCCGGATCGTGCAGAAACATTTCATGTGATTCACCAGTTTAATGCTAACCATCGCTATACATTTAAAATGTACCGAGACAAATCTAACCGTTCGGGTAGTTTGCTGAATGTTTCTGTACCAGATCCATTATGTGTCGATTTAGAACAAGATGGGCATGTCATTCGCCGTTTTTGTCGACCATTTGATGTTACAACAGGACTAGGTGAATTCCTTGAGCAGAAAAAACTAACACCGCGGTAGTTGTAGCACTGCTTGTCTTTGGAAAATGGAAAAAAGTTCATGTCTAAACAGATTTTAATTTTAGCTGGTGATGGTATTGGTCCTGAAATTGTTGGGGCAGCAGAAAAAGTATTAAATACAGTAAATGAAAAATTTAATTTATCGTTAACTTGGGAACATGGCTTATTAGGCGGCGCGGCAATTGATGCGCATGGTGAACCGTACCCAGCAGTAACAAGTGAACAAGCAAAAAAAGCTGATGCAATTTTATTAGGTGCGGTAGGCGGACCAAAATGGGACACTATTGAGCGCTCTATTCGCCCTGAACGTGGTCTTTTAAAAATTCGTAGTGAACTTAACTTGTTTGCTAACTTGCGCCCAGCGATTTTATATCCGCAATTAGCAGATGCTTCTAGTTTGAAGCCTGAAATTGTTGCTGGCTTAGATATTTTAATTGTTCGTGAATTAACTGGCGGTATCTATTTCGGTCAGCCACGTGGTATCCGTGAACTCGAAAACGGTGAAAAGCAAGGGTATAACACTGACGTTTACTCTGAAAGCGAAATTAAGCGTATTGCAAAAGTAGCTTTTGAACTTGCAGGCTTACGTGGTGGAAAGGTTTGTTCTGTAGATAAAGCTAACGTTTTGGAAGTTACAGAGCTTTGGAAGCAAACAGTTACTGATTTACAGCAAGCAAATTATTCAAATATTCAGCTTTCACATATGTATGTTGATAACGCTGCAATGCAACTTGTACGTGCACCGAAACAGTTTGACGTGATCGTAACGGGTAACTTGTTTGGCGACATCTTATCTGATGAAGCAGCAATGCTTACAGGTTCAATCGGCATGTTGCCATCGGCTTCGTTAGATGAAAATGGCAAAGGTATGTATGAGCCTTGCCATGGTTCTGCACCTGATATCGCGGGTCAAAATGTGGCAAACCCATTAGCAACTATTCTTTCAGTTGCAATGATGCTTCGCTACACATTCCGTGAAGAAGCTGCTGCAAAAGCAATTGAAGATGCAGTAGGTCAAGTGCTTGATCAAGGTTTGCGTACAGCAGATATTATGTCTGAAGGTATGACAAAAGTAGGTACGGCTGAAATGGGTGAGGCTGTTGTAGCTGCTCTTGCTTAAAAGCTTATTATAAAAAAACGCAGCGTTGAGCTGCGTTTTTTTATGCCTATGTTTTAACAGGCTTTACCTTCATATTGAATTGACTCGGCAATGTCATTTTTAAGCTGGAAAATCACTTTGCAATTGAAATTAATATCATAAGAATTGCCGCTCAGATTTCCTGATTGGACAGGAATAGAGCTTCCTCTCATATCAACATTACTCACCATCGGAATAGGAATGCTTAAAGGACGCAAAATCGTATAGATGAGCTGATTGGGTGTTTTTTGCGGTGTATTGGCGACTTGAAAACCAAGACTACGTAGATTGATATCTTGTTGAATGGTCGCCGATGATTTTCCTAAAAAGCCTTTTAAATATTCCTGTAAATCTACGGATTGACGTGGGTGGCTAGCACAACCGTTAAGACAAATAATGATGAAAGATAATAAGCCAATTTGGCAGCGGGTATATATGTTCATTTTTCTCACTATATGAAATTATATTTATTATTAAAGAACAATAGGTTGTATTTACAAGCTTGTAAAGCAAAAAAGGAGGATTAAGATAAATGGAGAATAAGTTTATTTAGAGATTCATACTAATATTCAAAAGGCTTTATAATTATTTTGTAAAAAACTTAAGGAAAACATGATGAAAAAAATATTTTTTGCATTTCTATGCAGCTTTGGCGTGACTTCAGTCTATGCAGATAACTGTGATAGTGCCCGCAATACTTACGATGATATTTACTGTACAAATAAAATTTATGCGAGTGCTGATGCAGATCTAAACAAGAACTATCAAGCACTGCGAGTAAAGTTAAACACCGCGCAGAAAAATATTCTTAAGAAGTCTCAGCTTGCATGGATACGTCAACGTGATGCTGAGTGTACAGATTCAAATAGGAATAGTGTAGACGTGCAATGTCGTTTACAGACAACGCAAGAAAGAAACCATTGGCTGCAAGAAAGATTGCGTGAATGCCAAACGGTGGGATGTAAAACCAGTCGCCTAAGTGAATAAATAACGCAATAAAAAAGCCACATCATAAAGTGGCTTTTTTGCATTCACTAATTAGCGAGCACGGTACGTAATACGACCTTTAGTTAAGTCATATGGAGTCATTTCGACTTTTACACTGTCGCCAGTAAGAATACGAATATAGTGTTTACGCATTTTACCAGAAATGTGTGCAATAACTTCGTGACCGTTTTCAAGACGTACACGGAACATCGTATTAGGAAGCGTTTCGGTGACAACGCCTTCGAACTCAATGAGTTCCTCTTTATTGGCCATAGCCTACCTGATGATCAAATTGGAAAGGCGCAAATTATAGTCAATTTTTTTAAAAAAAACAAGATAGACACACTTCTGCTAAAGCATCTGGTTAAAGTATGACTAATAAAAAAAGATGTAATTTTTTTCACAAAAGAAGTGTAATTCTGTTGTCAGTTTGGTCAATCAACGCTAATCTAAAATCATAGTTATTAGGGACTGTTAATTGCATAAAGGTCAACAGCCCTAAATATCAATGAAGTATCTACATGGAAGGGCACTGCGTGGGTCAGCTAACAGATGCATCAGTTGTATTACGCTTTGGCTACCAAGCGATTCGTCGTGCGGGTTTGCCAACAGAAGAAATATTAACCAAAGCGGGAGTTGCTTTAAATCAGGTCGATACCAATGCACGTACACCGTTAAGTGCACAGTACGCCTTTTGGACTGCCGCTCAGGAAGTCAGTAAAGATCCAGACATCGGTCTGCATTTAGGTGAACATTTGCCTTTGTATCGAGGGCAGGTGATTGAACATCTATTTATTAGTAGTGAAACCTTTGGTGAAGGCTTAAAACGAGCCTTAGCTTATCAACGACTGATTAGTGATGCATTTGATGCAAAACTAGTCGTTGAAGAAGGACGTTGTTATTTAACTAATGGTGAACAGATTGGTGCTGACAATCTCGTCAATCGTCATTTCTCTGAATGTGCGATTTCGGGCGTGCTTAGATTTTTTAAGTTCATTACTGAAGGACAATTTCATCCTATCTTCATCGATTTTAATTTTAGCGAAGGAGCTTCTGAGGATGAATATTTCCGTGTATTTGGCTGCCCAGTTAGCTTAGGTCAGAAAGAGACACGTTTATATTTTGACCCAGCTATTTTAGATTTTCAGCTTTGGCAGGCAGAGCCTGAGTTACTTCAATTGCATGAACAATTAGCGATTGAAAAGTTACAAGAACTCGCCCGTTATGATTTAGTGGGTGAGGTTCGTCGTGCGATTGGTTCGACACTTGAAAGTGGAGAAACAACTTTAGAGACGGTTGCTGCTCAGTTGAATATTACGCCGCGTCGTTTACGTACTCAGCTCAGTGAGGCAAATACCAGTTTTCAACAAATACTTTCTGACTATCGTTGTCGTTTGGCTAAAAAGCTTCTGGCAAATACCAATGAGAGTGTTGAACGTATTGTGTATTTAACTGGCTTCTCTGAACCAAGTACGTTCTATCGTGCATTTAAGCGTTGGACGAATGAAACACCTGTGGAATACCGTAAGCGTAAGCAGCACCGTTAATTTATTCTATGTCATGACGGAGTCGTGCCATTGAGGCTTTTATAATTGGATCGGCTTTCAGCTAGAGTTACTTTTCTTTCGGGAAAAGTAACCAAAACCATTGTCATACGCAAAACCTGTTAGATAATTATCAATATCTAATGCATCGCAAAAACATATAATTATATATTTAGGGCAGGTTGCGTATGACTTTGTCGCGTATCTTATTTAATGCTTAATTTTGATACTGAGTTTTAAATATTTTAATCTGGTAAGTTCAGCCAATGTGGCCCAAGTGGTGGCTGCGGCAAATCAAACTGTTCAGGATAATTACACTGAATAAAATAAAGGCCATCGGGTGGGGCGGTTACCCCAGCTGCCTTACGATCCTGCGCTGCAAACATTGCATCGATATGATCAATTTCATACATACCTTGACCAATTTCGAGTAAGCAACCGACAATATTACGTACCATATGGTGTAAAAAACCATCTGCTTGAATATCTAAAACTAAATAGCGTCCATGTTCAAATAAACGGCAATGTTTTACATGTCGAACAGGCTGGTTTGATTGGCATGCTGCTGCGCGGAAAGTTTCAAAGTTATGCGTTCCTTCAAATTTACTAGCAGCTTTAATCATCTTTTGCACGTCTAGCTTTTGGTAAATGTGCGTAACTTGCTTGTGTAATAGTGCTGGGCGATGCGGTGCGTTATAGATGATATAGCGGTAACGTCGAGCAGTCGCTTTAAAGCGGGCATGAAAATTTTCATCCATCAGTTTAATCCACTGAATTGAAATATCTTTAGGTAGTTGACTATTTGCCCCTCTTAACCACCCCGTTTCTGGACGAATAGCGTTCGTGTCAAAGTGCGCCACCATATTCGTTGCATGTACTCCCGCATCAGTACGACCCGCACCGTGAAGTGCAATGGGCTCATCTGCAATTTTACTCAGTACACGCTCGATCGTTTCCTGAACGCTGGCAACGCCTGGCTGTTGTGTTTGCCAACCTCGGTATTGAACTCCGCTAAATTCAATACCGACTGCATAACGTTGCATAGCTTCACCTCTATTTAATGCTAATTTTCATTCCAATGGCTGAGCCATTGTTCTGGGGTTGGGTATTTTAAATAGATTTGAAGGGCTTTTGCATAGAGATCTGCATGGCTATGAGCATCACTGATGACAATTTTTGCAGTTTTGGTCCAGGCACTAATCGCATAACGTTGATCAATACCACCGAATGTCACCTGAGTGGTAAGAATTGGAACACAGCCACGTGCGTAAAGTTCATCTAATGTTGCGAGTAATTCTTGGTTTACTGCAATATTGCCAGTACCAAAACCTTGTAACACTAAAAAGTGTGGTGGGGCTGAAAGTAAGTGACGTAATTGTTGTACTAAGTGCTGTGTTGCAATGGGTTGCATCATCCAGTTTAAAATCTGGAAGGAAGCAGCTCGTTCAATTTGGGTATCTTGTACGATCAATTCATTTTGCTGAGGCGTAAACTCAGCTTCACTACTTAACCCTGAAAATGCATCGAGTTCAGTCGTATGCGTTTTTAATGCAGTTTGAGCATGGAACACTTGATGGTGGAATGCGAGATAAGCACCTACAGGTAAAGCAATCACTTGTTCTAATGCTAGATATAAGTTCTCAATTGCATCAGTAAATTCACGGGTGTTATCGCCTTGAATATTGAGTAACGGGTATTGGCTACCGGTGATCACAATATGACAGCTTTGGCCTAAAAAGCGGGCTAGGGTCGCAGCCGCATAACTGAGCGTGTCTGTACCATGAATAACAACGAAATGCTGATAACCTTCAAGTTGTAGTTGTTGTATACGTTGAATCAGGCGTAACCAGTCAGGTGCCGTGCATGCACTGCTATCAACAATATTGGGTGCAGCAAAGCAGTCAACTGTTAAGTGTGGGGGAATCACTTTTTCAAGTTGAGGTAAGAATTGCTCATAAGGCATAGGAGCTAGAGGTTCACCAATGCAACCAAAAGTACCACCCATATAAAATAAGGCTATTTTTTTCATATTTTTGCAGGCATAAAAAAGCAGTCATCTCTGACTGCTTATGGTAAATCGAACAGTTCTAAGAAGCTATGCGATTAAGTAAGTTTTTCGCGCGTTGTTGTTGTTCTGTGTTGAATTTTTGCTCATTGCTTGCCAATAAGGCTTGAGCTGCTGGGTAGGCTCCTAACTTGATGTATTGCTCAGCTAGTTTTAGATCAAGTTCATTTTCATCTAACTGTTTTAATTCTGGAAAAGCTTCTACAAGGGGATCTTTAGTTTGATCTGGGGTAGTTTCTTCGCCTACTAGGTCTACAAGGTTTTGAGTTTCAATCTCTGGTGCTGTAACTAATGCAGGCTCGTCTAGCGAAAACTCAAAAGGTGCTATTGAATTCGAGTCTAATGGAACTTGTTCTAAGAGTTGAAGCTCATCTAATGATGAGATCTGTTCATTAGGTTTTACTTCTGGATTTTCATGGGTTAATTCAAGATTAAAATCCAAAGCATTGGTGTTCTCTTGAGCTGCTGGTGCCGCTACTGTCTGGTTTTTTTCCTCAGATTCATGCAGAGGTGCCAAGTCAAAAGAAAACTCTAGGTCAGCTAGCTCATTTGTTTCTTGAGATGGCGATAACTCTGATTTCTGTGTTGGTTGGCTGGTACTTTCGGTAGTCGTGGTTTGCTCAAATGAAAAGTTAAACTCTAAAGGTTCAACTTCAACAGCAGGTTCTTGCTTTACAGGCGTATAGTCTTGCTGCAATTCATCAAAAGAAGTTTCAGAAGAACTTGTTGTTAATTGGTCAAACTGAGCTGTTGCATCAGATGTATTTTTTGGCTCTTGGTATGTTTGAGCTTGAGGAAAATCGATCGCATCTGGTTGTCTTGATGACTCATATTCTTTTTGTCTGGCTTCTGCTTGAATGGCTATTTCATTGAGCGCTAAGCTACGAATATGGCTAATCAGTTGAGTTATTGCAAACTCATCTTTTTGTGCAATATGAATCTCAAGTAGCAATAAATAAAGTTCATGTTGCGTATTATCTTTCTTTAGCGCCTGATTGACTTGAGCTTCAGCGGCTGAGAATTGTCTTTCTTGAATAAGTAGCTGAATCTTCTGACGAACAGCGTCTGGAACAGGACTGCTTTGTGGGGTAGAGGGAATAGATTCTTCAACTACATTTACTTTAGTTTTTTCACGCGAGTTTTTACTTGATTTAGAGTTCGCTTTTTTATTGGTTTTTCTATTTATTGTTTTAGGGGAATTCGACTCTTGCTTTTGGCTATTTTCGCGTTTTTTTAAAATGACAGCGACCACGAGCAATATGATGAATGGAATCACATATAACATTACTTTCCCCTTAAAAAATAAATATTTGCAATATAAAGCGAGCTGACTCTGGTTTTAACTTAATGCTTTTGCTTATGAGTCTGTTGCTGTGCTTTTAACTGCTGTTGTAACTCTGCCAAACGTGCATTCAGAAGTTGAATACGTTGGTCTTTTAAACGTAAAGTTTGATTTAGTTTGGTTACATTCCTTTGTAATGTAACGGTTTTTTCTCTTGTTGTCATAACTTTTACTGCTAACTCAGTATTGTTTTGACTTTGTTGTGTGCTCTTTTTAGCACTTCCATGCGTAGAATTTTGACTGTTTTCAGCCACAATACTCATTTCGGCTTGCTGTAAACGGTATTTTGCTTTGCCAGAAGTTGATTTTGCAGTATGTGCGATATCTGTTTTTGACTTGTTTTGCTGAGGTTTAGCTGCAGGAGAGTGAGCTAGGTTAAGTGCGATTCCCTGACGCAAACGATTTACATCACCTTGAATAAAAGCATGTCGGTTTTGTGTTTGAATATCATGCATGACTTTCGCAACAGGTTGTTTTGTTTTCGCGGCAATACGATTAGCAATGCTCCATAAAGACTCATTTCGCTGTACCACATATTTACCTGATGATGCTGGTCCTTTGTAGGAACTTAACGATTGTTTCTTCGCAGGATTTTGGTTAAACGCTTTTTGAGGTACAGATTTCTTTTGTGCTGTTAGATTTTTGACCGGAGTTTTTGGTGAATTATTTGTAGCTGTCTTAGCGCTGGTTGGTTTAATTTCTGTCTGATCTAGAGTAGTAGCTGTTGTAACTTGTTGAGCAAGTTGAGTAGAAGAATTTGCACTAAGTGTATTGGATGAATTTGTATTTACAGCTGGAGCAGTTCCAGAGTTAATATTAAGGCTATGTTCACTATTCGAATCAGTTGGAGTTGAGGCCAAAGTTGGTGACGCATATCGAGTACTTTCTGGCAGATTTAGAGCAATGTCTTTTTCATTGACAATAAACTGAGGTGACAAAGTACTTTCGTTATTTTCAGTCTTTTTTATAGAAGAAGGCTTAATTACGGTTTTGATATGCTGCAAACGTGTGGCAGAACCTTCACTAATTTTTACTACAATATTTAGTTCAGGATCAATCACAGGGCGAGATGAGGTAATCACAATAACCCCTGAGCCTTGACCGTTTTGGCGTGTATAAAAATTAAGATTTCCGGGCGGCTGATGAGTTACGCCTAAAGCGCTTAAATCTTCAGGAGTCGCTAGACTGACTTGTAGGGTAGCGTTGGGGTCAGCTTGTTGGAAATTCATTTCGGCATATAACAAATCGCCAGGTGCGGACTGAATTTGTATAGGGTCTAATGTAATCGCATAAATAGAAGGCGAAGACATAATGGTGAAAATGGCAATTTTTAATTTGTTATAAACAGTCATCTCAATCCATGACCTAATAAGTCGTAAAGTCATTCAAAATTATACAATAATGAAATGTAAATAAATTGTAAAATTTTCACAAACCAGTTACGAAAAAGCCGATCTAATGTGATCGGCTTTTTATTTTGACTGAATAATTCAAATCAAATTATGAGCTTTTGTATTCAACTAAAATACGTAGCATGCGACGTAAAGGCTCAGCAGCACCCCAAAGTAACTGGTCACCTACTGTAAATGCACCTAGATATTCTTTACCCATGTTGAGTTTACGTAGACGACCTACAGGCACAGTTAAAGTACCAGTTACAGCAACAGGTGTAAGGTCAGTCATAGACGCTTCACGAGTGTTTGGTACAACTTTCGCCCATTGGCTTGAAGTACGAATCATATCTTCGATTTCATCAAGCGGCACATCTTTTTTCAACTTGATAGTAAGCGCCTGAGAGTGGCAACGCATCGCACCAATACGCACACAGTGGCCGTCGATAGGAACAATTTGTGAGTTACCCAAGATCTTGTTGGTTTCAACCTGACCTTTCCACTCTTCTTTTGACTGACCGCTTTCGAGCTGTTTATCAATATAAGGAATTAATGAACCAGCTAATGGCACACCAAAGTTAGCAGATGGGAAACCTTCACCACGTTGTAACTCGGCAACTTGACGATCAATATCCAAAATTGCAGATTTAGGATCATCTAACAATGTTTTAGTATTGTTGTATAAGTAGCCCATGCCAGTAAGTAGCTCACGCATGTTTTGTGCGCCAGCACCTGATGCTGCTTGATAAGTCATAGCAGTCATCCACTCCACCAAATTATTTTGGAAAAGTGAACCTACACCCATCAACATAAGTGATACTGTACAGTTACCACCTACGAAAGTTTTGGTGCCGTTAACCAATCCGTCTTTGATGACGTTAAGGTTTACTGGGTCAAGAACGATGATTGCATCATCTGACATACGTAAAGTTGAAGCTGCGTCAATCCAGTAGCCATCCCAACCAGTCGCTTTTAACTGTGGGAAAACTTCAGACGTATAGTCACCACCTTGACAGGTAATAATGACATCCATTTGCTTCAGACTATTAATGTCTGTAGCTTCCATAAGTGCTGGGGCAGTCTTACCACCAAATGAAGGAGCTTCACCACCTGCATTACTGGTAGAGAAATAAAATGGCTCAATATGAGCAAAATCATTCTCTTCAACCATACGTTGCATAAGGACGGAACCGACCATCCCGCGCCAACCGACCAGACCTACTTTCATGTCATTTTGCCTCGGTGCGTTAAAATTGTTAGGGGGAGTTGAGTGTATCAAAAGTGTCCACAACTGCAAGCGTTACAGAAACAAAACACCATCTTTATTGAGTAGAATATCTTGTTTATGTTACATACAAAATTGATAAAGATGACAAAAACTTTAAAAAACAAATCATCTTAAAAGAGAAAATTCAATGATTTATATCGAAGTTCTAGCTGGTCTGGTGATTTGGTTAAGTTTCTGGTCACTTATTCCTCGTGATGAGTGGTGGTTTCGTGGTGCCGACTTCCCTCGGTTGCAGATTTTATTTGTTGGTCTTTTAGCCTTTATAGGAATACTGTTTTGGCCCAACGAATGGAATCTCTGGCGTGAAGTCGTGCTGGCTGCGCTCATTGCTGCCATTGCCTATCAGCTTAAAATGATTTTGCCTTATACCTTGTTTTGGAAAAAACAGGTTAAACAGGTGAAGACATCTCAATTAGATCCACAAAAGCAGATTTCATTAATCGTATCGAATGTCCTTACTCCTAATGATAAGTATCATTTATTGCTTGAACAGATCAGGACATTAAAACCAGATTTACTACTTACATTAGAAAGCGATACGACATGGGAAAATGCTTTAAGGGAGATTGAAAGTGACTATCCTTATCGTGTTCCTGTACCTTTAGATAATCTCTACGGCATGCATTTATATAGCCGTCTACCTTTATCAAATACTGAAGTTAAATTTATTCTCAGTGATGAAATTCCCTCTATTCATACCACTGTGAATTTACGGTCTGGTATGCCAGTTCAACTCTATTGTTTGCATCCTAAGCCCCCTAGTCCAACTGAGGCGAAGGATTCGACTTTACGCGATGCTGAACTTTTAATTGTGGGCGACCAAATTAAAGATCTAGATGAAAGCTGTATTGTGATGGGTGATTTAAACGATGTAGCGTGGTCACGTACTACACGGTTATTTCAACGAATTAGTGGATTGCTTGACCCGCGTGTTGGGCGACATTTCATTAATACTTTTCATGCGGACTATCCTTTATTGCGCTGGTCTTTAGACCATATTTTCCATAGTACCGATTTCGGTTTAGTGAAGATGCAGCGTTTACCTCATATCGGATCTGATCATTTTCCTGTCTATGTGGTTTTGCAGACTGGTCGAATATTTGAGCATATTCAAGAGGAACTGGAACAAACTCAAGATGATGAAGAAGAGGCGCAAAGAGCTATCCAAGAAGGAATTGCAAAGGCTGAAGCTGAAGAAAAAGTAGTAACTGATAAAATTGCACAGCCTTATAAATAAAAAGAATATAAAAAGTGATGTAAGCAATATCGTACAAAGATTTGAGTCTAGGGCGAATAGGCAGAGGGTTATAAAAACCTTATTCTACATTCATCGGCACACGGAACCGGGAATGGATAGTCCCAAGTAAGGATACACAACGCTGATATGGAATAGCATCACGGATCAGATGTTGGAACGGAAACGATAAAAATAATTATTAACCTGAAAGCACAACCTCATTTACCCGAGTTTTGCAGGATGCAGAACTCGGGTTGATATTTTTATATACCTTATTAAATTTATTGTAAATCAAATAAATATTTCCAAGATTATCTTATTTTTTAAAATCTATTTAATTCGCGTTAAGCCTTTATAAATTTTCATATACATCTGCGTAATTTTTAATGAAAAAAGATATAAAAATTTTTTTATCTAAGTTTTTGTTTTTATAGAGTATTAATGGATAAATATAGGCTTTGATTTATTTAAAGATAAATTGGGGTTGTTTAATTAATAAATCTCAATAGAATGTGCCGATCGTTGACATGTTGGATCGTCAACAGGCATTGTTTTTTACTTCGCCGGATCGGCGGGTTGTGATTTGTTTGTACATTTAAATTTCTGTTTGGGAATTAGTGTGCATGTTGAGGTTTCACTCTTAGTTAGTGGTCTTCTCCCTCTCATATTTGATACTTTGCGGTGCATAAGGATTGTCTTATGAAGAATTTTAAATTTAGCCTTGCTTGGCAAATTTTAATTGCTTTAATCCTAGGGATAGTTGTCGGGGCTGTTTTACATAACCAGCCTGAAATCAAAGACAGTATTGTGAATAATGTTCTTACCCCACTTGGTAAGATATTTATTAGCCTGATTAAAATGATTGTTATTCCAATCGTTTTCTCTACCTTGATTTTAGGTATTGCAGGTGTTGGCAGTACGAAAAGTTTAGGGCGACTTGGTTTTAAAACCATTCTCTATTTTGAAATTATTACGACTATTGCTATTTTGGTTGGTTTGGTTGCGGCAAATATTTTCCAACCAGGTGCTGGTGTAGATAAAGCGATGTTAGTGACGACTGATATTTCGCAATATCAGCATACAGCTCAAGAAGTTGGTTCTCAGTCACATGGATTGGTACAGACAATTTTGTCCATGATTCCAACCAATATTGTTAACTCTATGGCACACGGTGAAATGTTGCCTGTGATTTTCTTTGCTGTGTTGTTTGGTATTGGTCTGTCTTCATTGCCAGCAACTACTAAAGACCCATTGTTAAATGTGTTTCATGCAGTTTCAGAAACGATGTTCCGTGTAACGCACATCATCATGAAATATGCACCTGTGGGTGTGTTTGGTTTAATCGCAGTAACTGTTGCTAACTTCGGTTTTACTTCACTCATTCCATTAGCTAAATTGGTAGTGTTGGTTTATGCCGCTATCTTTTTCTTTGCTTTTGTGGTTTTGGGTATTACCGCAAAAATGTTTGGAATCAACATCTTTATCTTGTTTAAGATTTTAAAAGATGAATTGATTTTAGCATTCTCAACAGCAAGCTCGGAAACAGTTTTACCACGTATTATGCAAAAAATGGAAGCTTACGGTGCGCCAAAAGCAATTTCCAGTTTTGTGATCCCAACAGGTTATTCATTTAACCTCGACGGTTCTACACTTTACCAAAGTATCGCAGCAATCTTTATTGCACAGCTTTATGGTATAGATATGTCAATCGGTCAACAGGTAATCTTGGTTATTACTTTGATGATTACTTCTAAAGGTATTGCTGGTGTTCCTGGCGTATCATTTGTTGTCCTATTAGCAACTTTACATACTGTTGGTATCCCGCTTGAAGGCTTAGCATTTATTGCTGGTGTTGACCGTATTATGGATATGGCTCGTACTGCTTTGAACGTTGTTGGTAACGCACTTGCTGTACTTGTAATCAGTAAATGGGAAAAACAATACGACTCTGAAAAAGCTGCCGCTTATGAAGCAACATTTAAATAAGATAGCTTTCTTTTAGTTGTAAAAAAACCCGCGAATATCGCGGGTTTTTTATTGGGTTATTTCAAAACGTGTTGATAAAGTTCTAGTGTTTGATCACACATATCTTTTAAGCTAAACATAGTGACAGGAGCAACGATTTGAGGTTGTTCAATATGCTTTTTCACAGTCTCGATTAATGCTTTTTCATTTTCTGCTTCAACAAGACCTTGGGAGTATACATTCGATAAAATCTCGGCAACACCGCCACGGTTCCAGCCAACCACTGGCGAACCCACTGAAAGTGCTTCTAAGGCTGTTCTACCGAATGTTTCGGCTTGATTGGATAGAGAGAGCACAATATCGCTAAAAGCGAGCCATTCCCGAATATCTGAGCGATGACCTACGAAGGTAATTTTATCTGCGAGCCCTTTACTTTGAATAGTACTTTGCAATTCACTTAAGTAAGCTTGCTTTTTGGCATCAGCACCACCGACAACAACCGCATGTAGCTGAGGATATTGCGACTGAAGTTGTTGCATCAGTTCAATTAAACTTTCATGCCCCTTTAAGCGTGTAATACGACCAGGTAAGCAAAGTAAAAACTTATTTTCAAGCTCAGGAAAGTCATTAAAAACTTGGTTAAACCACTGTGCTGAGGGCTGGTAATTATGTGGAAAAGCGGCAGGGTCAATGCCTCGATAAATCCGCACAATATCTTGCGGTGGACAGTTTTTATAATGGTCAGTGATGTATTTAACCACGCTGTCAGAAACAGCAATCACTTTTTCAGCTTGAGTCATAATGGCACTATAACGATTAACCGAATAGAAACCATGTACAGTGCTAATGAGGTGAGGGCGTTTGTTTGCAGGTATTTTTCTTAAGGCAAAGTGAGTAAGCCAAGCTGGTACACGAGAGCGCACATGAACAATATCAGGTTGATGCTGTTCAATCAGCCGACGTAAAGAACGAATTTGCCACAAGCTTGAAAGTGATTTTTTATGAATTGGTAGCGTTAAGTGAATAGAACCTTCAGCTTCAAGTTGAGACACTAATCGTCCGCCATTAGACACAACCAGAGATTGATGGCCTTGTGCAACCAGTGCACGTGCAATTTCTAGTGTGCCGCGTTCTACGCCACCGCTATTGAGTTCTGGGAGAAGTTGCATCACTTTCATTGTTTTTTGCCTTATACATTTATAAAAGATGTACCATCTATAGATACATCATTTCAAACTAAATCATTATCCGGAATTTACTATCGCGCTAGCGACATGGATGTCGCTGTTTCGCTGTGTTACAAGGAAGTAACATCAGCGGAACAAAGGATTTTTGCTTACTTTTTATCCTTGAAAAGTAAGGTCTGCCTATTCGATAGTATTTGAATTTCACTTTAAATTAAGGCTGTGTCTGTCATCAATTTAAAATTATTACAGCGTTATCTTAATAAATCTCTTCATATCCCTCAGGACGTGTCTTAAAACGACGGTGGAACCACATATATTGAGTCGGTGCGATACGAAGCTGATTTTCAATAATTTTATTAACTCGAGTTGCATCATCGACTTCATCTTCACTTGGCATATTGTCTACCGCAGATTCAATCAAAATATGATATTTAGGGTCCTGTACATCACCGTGACGATAAAAATATAAAGGAACGGCAACTGCCTTAGAGATTTTTAGTAAACGACGATGAGCAGTTACTGTGGCCGCTGGCACACCAAAGAAGGGTGCCATCACCCCTTGCTTGAGTCCAAAGTCTTGATCGGGGCTATACCAAATGGCATCGCCATCTTTAAGGTGACGAATTAAACCACGCATATCATCATGATCGATTTGTGCTTTATAAATGGTGCCACGGCAACGATAAATCAGCATATCGAGCAATGGATTATTTTGAGGGCGGTACACAACATCTGGTTCGAAATATTGAGCACAAACATAGCCACCCGCATCAAGAAGCGTACTATGAGTACCCAATAATAAAACGCCTTTGCCCTGAGCTTGAGCATTGGTAATGTGTTCTAAGCCTTCAATAGTGACACGGTTTTTAAACCAGTAAGGCTTATACCATGCGTTTAATGTCTCAAACACACCAAGCATCATATCTACAAAAACTTGCTTAGCTTGTTGTTGTACTTTTTCGGCTGACCATTCGGGAAAGCAGACTTCTAAATTACGAATAGTTGTTTTTCGGCGAGATTTTAAATATTTCCAAGCCAGATTTGCTAAGCCATGAGCTAGACGCCATTGGATTGCCCACGGCAAAATAGCCAAAAGCATTAAAAAAACAATGGCAATCCAAATACCCCAATATTTAGGCAATAAAAAGGACCATTGAAATTCACCGGGCGTATAAGTCTGCTTTTGGCTCATAACGATATAAAGAATTCAAAATTAAAACTGGCAAAAGTGTATCACGAACTGAATTTATCGTCGTAATACACTGTTGAATTGAGCGGTTAAGATGAGGAAGTGAAACGCGGTTATCGGCGATTTTCTAAAAGAATACGAACAGCAAGCCCAGCTAGCACCGTTCCCATAAGCCAACGTTGTATATTTGCCCAAAGAGGTTTTTGTTGAAGAAAAAGGGCAATGCTACCCGCAGAAAGCACAATCAGCGCATTTACCAAGACGCTAACAAAAATTTGAATAGTACCGAGCTGAATGGATTGCCATAAAATACTGCCTTGCTGTGGATGAATAAACTGTGGCAATAACGATAAATACATAATCGCAATTTTAGGATTAAGTAGATTTGTAGCAAAACCCATTAAAAATAGTTTAGCTGGGGAGTCTACCGATAATTGTTTTACATCAAAAATTGGGGATGTATTGGGACGTAGTGCTTTCCATGCTAGCCAGAGTAAATAAATTGCCCCTGCAATGCGTATAGTGTCATAAGCATAAGGGACTGCGATAATAAGCGCTGTAATCCCGAAAGAAGCGCAAAGCATATAAAATATGAAGCCAACGCCAACACCGGCGAGTGAAATAAATCCCGCCGTTTTTCCTTGGCAAATTGAACGAGAAATAAGGTAAATCATGTTTGGGCCAGGGGTAAGCACCATCGCCAAGCAGATTAATCCGAATGCTAAAATTTGAGAAAGATCTAGCATGAAAAATACTCGAATATTATTATATTGGTAGATATAACATAATTATTTTTATAAGTCTTATATTCAATCAGAGCGATATTTTGAAATATTAATGCTGACTAAACTTAATCACTCATCAAGTGTTCTTTATAGATTTTTGTACTTTAAAAATTTATAGATATTCTATAAAAAGCCCCCTTAATTTAAGGAGGCTTTTTTGTTATTTAAATTGTAGAAAAGAACACAAATTAATTTCCTTTGCTCATTTGTTCAAGTTCATCCCAGCGTTCTAATTTTTCAAGTAATACCTCTTCAATTTCTGCAAGGCGTTGACTTGCTTTAGTTGCTTCATCGGCATTGCTGACAAACCACGAACCATCTGCCAGCTTGTCAGAAAGCTCTGCTTGTTCAACTTCCAGTTTCTCGATTTCAGCAGGAAGTTGTTCAAGTTCACGTTGGTCTTTATAGCTCAGTTTGACCTTTTTAACGTTACTTTGTGCAGCGGCTTTTTCAGCTTCGGCTTTTGCCTGAGCTTTTTTAACATCAGACTTTTGGTCTACGACTTTATCATCTGGTCGTTGCTGTAAATAGTCTTGGTAGCCACCAATGTACTCTGCAATATTGCCTTTACCATCAAAGACCCAAGTCGATGTTACGACGTTGTCCATAAATGCACGGTCATGCGAAATAAGTAATAGGGTACCTTTATATTCAGAAAGCATCTCTTCAAGTAGCTCAAGAGTCACCATATCCAAGTCATTGGTTGGTTCGTCCATCACAATTAGATTCGACGGTTTAAGCAGTAATTTAGCAAGCAAAATACGGTTGCGCTCACCGCCAGAAAGGGCTTTTACTGGTGTACGTGCACGTTCAGGTGAAAACAAGAAATCTTGTAAATAGCTATAGATATGACGACGGTTACCATTTACATCAACGAAGTCAGAGCCTTCTGAAACGTTTGCCATTACTGTTTTTTCAAGGTCTAAGGCATTACGTAATTGATCAAAATAAGCAACTTCTAACTGAGTACCTGTCTTAACAGAACCACCGTGTTCGATTTCACCTAAAATGGCTTTAATTAACGTTGTTTTACCAACACCGTTATCGCCGACTAGACCAATACGGTCACCACGCATAACAAGCGTAGAGAAATCTTTGATAAGCGGTTTATCATCATAAGATACACTTAGGTGTTCAATATCAAATACTAATTTACCAGAGCGATTTGCTTCTTGAGTCGCCATGCTCACTTTGCCTTGTTGTGAACGACGAGCTTTTGATTCTTCACGTAAAGCTTTTAAGGCACGAACACGACCTTCATTACGCGTACGACGAGCTTTAATCCCTTGGCGAATCCAAGCTTCTTCTTCAGCTAATTTTTTATCAAATAGAGCATTTTGTTTCTCTTCTGCTTCCATTTGCTGAGCTTTAAGCTCTAAATAGCGTGAATAGTTGCCTTCGTAGCCACGTAGGATGCCACGGTCAAGTTCAACAATTCGAGTTGCAATACTGTCTACAAAAGAACGGTCATGCGAAATAAATAGTAGCGTTAAATTATTTTGATCGAGTAGAAATTTTTCTAGCCACTCAATACTTTCAACATCTAAATGGTTCGTCGGTTCGTCTAGAAGTAATACGTCTGGCTGCGTTAAAAGAGCACGAGCCAGTAAAACACGACGTTTACGACCACCTGAAAGGTCTGCCAAATCTGCGTTTGGGTCGAGTCCCATTTTACTTAACAGGGCATTGACCTTGTTTTCGAGTGCCCAGCCGTCGAGTTGGTCGAGCTTATGCTGAAGATTACCCATACGATCGCAGGCTTCCATATCTCCTAGCATACAAGCATCAGTTGCTTCATGATAAGCTCTGAGTACTTCGGCAGCTTCTCCTGCGCCATCAGCCACAATATCAGCAACCTTACCTGAATCCATTGGGACGTCTTGGGCTAACATTGAAACAGTTAAACCATTTTGAATAGAAACTTCACCAGAATCCGGTAATAGGCTTCCCTCGATCAGTTTAAGTAAAGTAGACTTACCTTCACCATTACGACCAATTAAACAGACTCGTTCGCCACGTTCTAGATTAAAGTTCGCGCCATCGAGCAGGGCAGGTCCGCCAAAAGCAAGTTGGACATCCCTTAGGGTAATATAGGCCATAATGTTTTCCAGAATCTCAAATGAGGATTTAAATGACTAAACCACCATATCATGATGATCAAGCGTCATTTTCCGCACCCATTGAAGATTTGCAAGTGCGAATTACATTTTTGGATGATTTAGTTGAACAATTAAATCAACAACTCGCTATTCAGACTCAGGAAATAGCTGATTTGAAAAAACAAATGCAATTTCTTTATCAACGTGTGGAATCTTCGGATTTATCAGAAGGTATTGCACCTTTTGATCCATTAACGAATAAACCTCCCCACTATTAATAAAAAGGCAAGTTCGATACTTGCCTTTTTATTTGGGAATATTTTCAATTTTGTTTAAAAACCTTGTAAGACGATCTTACCTTTTGTTGTACCACTTTCAATTTGCTGATGAACTCGTTTTAAATTTTCAGCATTAATTGGACTTATAACCTCGGTTACGGTTGTTTTGATTTTTCCTTCGTCAACCAGCTTGCTGACTTCATTTAATAGTTCACTTTGTTTTGCCATATCTTCAGTCTGGAACATTGAACGTGTAAACATAAACTCCCAATGCACCGATACAGACTTCGATTTAAACGGTTTGATATCTAACTGTTCAGGATCATCAATGAGCCCAAAACGGCCTTGCGGTGCAATCAACTCTACAATATCTGCTAAATGCTGATCTGTTTGAGTAGTCGAGAACACATATAAAGGTGCAGTTAAACCTAATTGTTTAATTTGGGCTGCTAAAGGTTGACGATGATCTAACACATAATCTGCTCCAAGTTGCTTAACCCAGTCTTGAGTTTCTGCTCGTGAAGCTGTTGCAATAATTGTTAGGTTAGTCAGCTGTTTAAGAAGTTGAATGGTGATTGAGCCAACACCACCAGCTCCACCAATCACTAATATTGTTGTGTTTTCTGGCGCGTTCTTTGGAACTTGCAGGCGATCAAATAACATCTCCCAAGCCGTGATTGCAGTTAAAGGGAGAGCTGCAGCCTCGGTTACTTCTAAAGTTTTTGGTTTATGGCCAACAATGCGTTCATCAACGAGTTGTAATTCGCTATTACTACCTTGACGATTAAGAGCACCTGCATACCAAACGATATCGTCAATCTTAAATTGAGTAACTTTATCTCCAATCGCTTCAACGATACCTACTGCGTCCCAGCCAAGCGTTTTCCACTGATTATTCTCAGGGTTTACATTCTTTCGAATTTTAGTATCTACCGGATTTACTGAGACAGCTTGTACACGAACAAGTAAATCGTGTCCTTCAGCAATAGGTGCATCGAGTTCAATATCAACGAGTGCTTCTGGCGATGTAATGGGACCAGCTTTTTGATATGCCACAGCTTTCATAATTATCATTCCTCTTGTTGAGAGTTTGATCATAACGTAAGCTTAAAATAAGTGACTACAGACAAATAACGCTCATAGTGTCAAAAAGGATACTGTAAAATGGCAAAAGCAAGACACTCAAGTTTTGATTGCTCTCCAGGTTGTTCAGTGGAGGCTGCGATTAGCTTGATTGATGGGAAATGGAAATGCGTCATTCTTTGGCATTTATTTAATGAAGGCACCTTGAGGTTTAACGAAATTCGAAAGCGTGTTCCGAGTATTACCCAAAGAATGCTGACAAATCAGCTACGTGAATTGGAACAAGATGGAATTATTCATCGGGAAGTCTATCCTCAGGTACCACCTAAAGTAGAATACTGCCTGACTGATTTGGGACAAAGTCTTGAGAAAATTCTGTTTGCTTTAAAACAGTGGGGGGATGCTCATATTGACCAGTTTGGAAAGCTGACACTTGTTAATGGCCATCCGGATCCTTAATTATATTTGTGTTCGCTCATCACAATTTGCACTGTGAAATCTGGCTATTTTTAAGCTTGTCCCTGTATCGGGCATTATTTTTATGATGAAACTTGCGTTTTCTGGTCAGCTTATGCAACTCTAATAAAAGAGATTAATAGGTTTTGCTATGGACAATATGGGAATTTGGGTTACCGTTATCATTGTTCTTTTCGTACTAGGCTCCATTTTTGGTTTAAGAGTGAGCCCACGTGAAAAGGCACTTGGTATTATGCGTGATAAAGCTCGTAAAATGGGTTTACACCCACGTGTAATCGTTGCACCTGAATGGACACATGTCCCCATGGCGACTGAAAAGCGTGCCAGCATGGTTGCTTATTATAGTGTATTGATTCCCGATGCCCGTTTATCTTTAATGCGTGCTCGCGTTATAGACGGCAAATTAAAAGTGGTTCAAGGTGATGAGAAATTTAATGATTCTCCCATTGCATTAAAAGGGATTTATGCTATTGATATGCAGGCAAACTGTGTAGGGCTTTATTGGGATGAGGAATCAGACCTGAGAGCAACACAATTAGATGAGATGAAGGCTTATCTGTTGAACTTGGCTAAAGCCTGATTTTTAAATTTATTGGTATAGGAATAACATTTTATATGGCGAATACCTCGCGCTCTGCATCTCAAAGCACAGCATCTACTGCACCTGCTGCACATAAACGTGCCTTAGTGATTGTGGAGTCGCCTGCCAAAGCGAAAACCATCAATAAATATCTGGGTTCGCAATACATTGTAAAGTCTTCTGTAGGTCACGTACGTGATTTGCCAACAGGTGGCAGCAAATCAACTGAGAAAAAGCCGGCTGCCCGGACGAAACTCACTGAAGCAGAAAAAGAACAAAAAGCCAGTCAGGCTTTAGTTAATCGTATGGGGGTTGATCCTGAACATGGTTGGGAAGCTCATTACGAAGTTCTGCCAGGTAAGGAAAATGTTGTTGCTGAACTAAAAAAACTCGCCAAAGATGCCGATGCAATCTATCTCGCAACGGACTTGGATAGAGAAGGGGAAGCCATTGCTTGGCACCTAAGAGAAGTTATTGGTGGTGATGACAGTCGTTATCATCGCGTGGTATTTAACGAAATTACTAAAAATGCCATTCAAGAAGCATTTAAACAACCTACGCGTCTAGATTTAAACCGAGTTAATGCACAGCAAGCACGCCGTTTCTTAGACCGTGTTGTTGGCTTTATGGTTTCACCATTACTTTGGGAAAAGATTGCCCGTGGTTTATCGGCAGGTCGTGTACAGTCTGTAGCGGTGAAACTGGTTGTAGAGCGTGAAAGAGAAATTCGTGCTTTTATTCCGGAAGAATACTGGCAAGTTTTTGCAGACACGCAAGCCAAGAAAGATGACATTCGTCTTGAAGCAGTTAAGCAAGCTGGTAAAACCCTTAAACTGAAAAATAAAGCTGAAACTGATGCTTTATTGGATGTTTTAAAAGGTGCTGAATATAAAGTTGCACAGCGTGAAGATAAACCGACTAAGGTAAATCCAAGCGCACCATATATCACTTCAACGCTGCAACAAGCTGCAAGTACACGTTTAGGTTTTTCTGTAAAGAAAACCATGATGCTGGCACAGCGTCTATATGAAGCAGGTTTTATTACCTATATGCGTACTGACTCAACGTTCTTGAGTGATGATGCAGTAAGCATGGTACGTGCTCATATTGAAAGCCAATTTGGTGAGAAATATTTACCGGCGAAGCCAAACCGCTATGGTAACAAAGCCGGTGCTCAAGAAGCCCATGAAGCAATTCGTCCTTCTAATGTTGCGCTTACAGGTGACCAACTTGCAGGTGTAGAGCGTGATGCTCAGCGTTTGTATGATTTGATTTGGCGTCAGTTTGTTGCTTGTCAAATGACTCCAGCAGAATATTTATCTTCAACTTTAACGGTTGAAGCTGCAAATGTTGAATTGAAGGCAAAAGGCCGTACGCTTGTATTTGATGGTTTTACACGAGTGCGTGGTGCCAACAAGTCGGATGACGATATTATTTTGCCTGCAATTAAAGTAGGTGAAATTTTAAAATTAGAGAAGTTAGACCCAAGTCAGCACTTTACTAAACCACCTGCACGTTTTACTGAAGCATCTTTGGTTAAAGAACTTGAAAAACGTAGTATTGGTCGTCCTTCGACTTATGCAGCGATTATTTCTACGATTCAAGAACGTGGCTACGTTAAGTTAGAAAACCGTCGTCTTTTCGCCGAAAAAATGGGTGAAATTGTCACGGATCGACTTGATGAAAGTTTCAATAACTTGATGAACTATGCCTTTACCGCAGACCTTGAAGGGCAACTCGATAAAGTTGCAACAGGTGAGCGTAACTGGAAAGAGTTACTTGATACTTTCTATGGTGACTTCAAGAAACGTCTTACCAATGCTCAGGGCGAGCACGGCATGCGCCGTAACCAACCAGTTGAAGTGCCAGCGGTACATTGTCCTGAATGTTCACGTCCAATGCAGATTCGTACAGGTACAACAGGTGTATTCTTAGGATGTTCTGGCTATAACTTGCCACCTAAAGAGCGTTGTAAAGGTACTTTAAACTTAACACCAGTTGAGTCCTTAGCTGCTCTTTCTGATGATGATGGTGCTGAAACCGCAGATTTGATGTCAAAACATCGTTGTGCAAAATGTGGCACAGCCATGGACAGTTACGTGATTGATGGTGGTCGTAAACTACATGTATGTGGTAACAACCCTGACTGTGACGGTTTTGAGCTTGAAGAAGGTGAGTTCAAGATTAAAGGCTACGATGGCCCAACCATTCCGTGTGATAAATGTGATGGTGAAATGCAGCTTAAGACTGGTCGTTTTGGTCCGTATTTCGCTTGTACAAGCTGTGACAATACTCGTAAAGTCTTGAAGAGTGGTCAGCCTGCACCTCCACGTGTAGAACCGATCAAGATGGAACATTTGCGCTCAACAAAGCATGATGACTATTTCGTGTTGCGTGATGGTGCTGCTGGTTTATTCTTGGCTGCAAGTAAATTCCCGAAAATTCGTGAAACACGTGCGCCAAAAGTTGCGGAATTGCGTAGTGTTGCCGCTCAGCTTGATCCTAAATATCAATTTATTTTACAAGCGCCAGACGTAGACCCTGAAGGTAATCCGACAGTTGTGAAATTCAGTCGTAAGAATCAATCACAATATGTAGGCTCAGAAACTCCAGAAGGTAAACAAACCAAATGGAGCCTAATTTATCAAAATGGTAAATGGGTTGAGGGCTAATTAAGTCCACAATAAAAAATGCTAGCTCAGCTAGCATTTTTTATATCTAAAACAATAAAAGAAAATTTTAAATGTATGGGGAAAAAGAATGTGGAAAAACATTCGAGTTTTATGTTTGTTAATTATTTTATTGATTGTTGCTGTTCAGGCATGGCGAGATCAAAACCAAGACTGGAATCAACCTATTGTTGTCGTTTTACATCCTATTAATGCAGATGGTTTGCAGACAACGCAGAGCTATATTCATCAATTGCAATACACTGATTTTGAGGGAATAAGAAATTATTTGGCAGAATGGTCGCAACACTATCGTGGTCAATCAGGAAACTTTGTAATTCGTTTAGGTCAGCCATTACAGCAACGACCTCCTGAGGTTCCTCAAAATGCCAATATCTTTCATGTGATGTGGTGGAGTTTAAAGTTCCGTTTTTATGCATGGCGACATCAACAATCTGAAGACAATGGGGCATCACTTAAACTTTATTTAAATTATTACGATCCCAATTATCAAAAAGTTTTGATCCATTCGACTGCTTTGGAAAAAGGTCGTATTGGTAGTGTGAATTTATTTGCGACTAAAACACAAGCTTCCCAAAATCAGGTTGTGATTGTTCATGAGCTATTACATGGCTTTGGGGCACAAGACAAATATGATTTAGAAACTGGTCAACCGCTTTACCCTCTAGGTTATGCGCAACCTGAAAAAGTGTCTTTATATCCGCAAACTGACGCTGAAATCATGGGTGGTCGAACACCATTATCTGAGCAGAGCAGTAAAATGCCGAATGGTTTACATGAAACAATAATAGGTTTACCTACAGCTCAAGAAATTGGTTGGGTGAAATAAAATTGTGGATAAATACTGCTTTATCCACATTAATTGATAAGAAACGATGCAGATCTTATACAGACAAAAAATGTGAAGTGGATCACTATTATTAGGTAGATGAAATTCTAATACCTGATAATAAGAGTGGCCATGATGAAAACTGTCGGTAATGATTTGGTGCGTAATCAGTTACATGCTGATCGTAAGTGGTATTTGATATTAGGCTTTGTACTTATTGGCTTCGGTCTGATTTTGTTTAGTTCATTACCATTTGCGACCTTTTCTGTGGTTTTTTTATTTGGAATACTCATGATGGTCGGAGGTGTTTTACATCTTGTCGCGGCCATTAGTGTCTTTAAAGGTGCAAGCCGTTGGTTATGGGCACTTTTTGGTGTGCTTTATCTAATGGCGGGCTATTATGCTTTTTCTACTCCCGTAACGACAGCGGTAGTTTTGACGAGCTTATTATCAATAGCACTGATTATTGCTGGAGCTATACGTACAGTAAACGCGATTTTACTTAAACCAATTACTGGGTGGGGTTGGACCTTATTTTCAGGATTATTAACACTCGCTACAGGTATTTTGATCTTGGTTTCTAAAGATTCACCTTTTTGGGTGTTAGGCATGTTCCTTGCCATAGATATCTTATTCCAAGGAATTAATTTTCTAGGTTTGGCTTCTGCGATTAAGCATCTGCCATCTAGTTCAAAAACAGTATCTTAAATAATATTGTTGAATCAAAGAGCACTTTAGGTGCTCTTTTTGTTTTTAGGACGAACAGACGCATCTGGGGTTGGGTCTGTTAAACTATGTCTTGGTGTTTTAGCGATATGTGTTATGAGTCTTGCAAAATTAATTAATGAACTAAATGCTCAGCAAAAAAAAGCAGCCACGACGTCTGCGCAGAACTGTTTAGTTTTAGCAGGTGCTGGCTGTGGCAAGACTAAGACGATTGTTGCCCGTGCTGCCTATTTAATTGATCAAGGCTTACCAGCAAACCAAATTCAGATTTTAACGTTTACTCGACGTGCTGCGAGTGAAATTGTTGCAAGAGTAGAGCAGCATGTAGGAGCACAGGCAAAGGGTCTAAGAGCTTCAACTTTTCATACTTTTTGTATGTATTTACTGCGCCGTAATCCACAAGCTTTTGGCTTAAATCAATTTAGTATTATTGATCGTGATGATCAGTTGCTGATGTTCCGTTTATTAAGAGGTAAAGACAAAGATAATGTTTTACCTAAAGCGGCAGAGCTGTGTGATCTATATTCCTATGCAAGAAATACTCAAACAAAGCTTTCTGAAGCATTAATCAAACAGCTTCCAGATGCATATGAGCATAAAACTCAAATTGCTGAGTTGATGAAAACTTATGAGCAACGCAAAAGAGAGCGTAATTTTTTAGATTACGACGATATCTTGTCGATTGTGGCTGTTCATTTACAAAACTCAGAAGCGTTAACCAATTGGGTTGCAGGTTTTTGTCAGGCATTGCTCGTTGATGAAATGCAAGATACAAACCCTTTGCAATGGGCTTTGTTGCAGCCCTTAATTGGTAAAGTGAAGTTGTTTTGCGTGGGTGATGACGCTCAGTCCATTTATGGCTTTCGTGGTGCAGACTTTGAAAATATTCATTCTTTTAAAGAACGAATACCTGATGCAGAAGTACTTACACTGGCTTTAAATTATCGCTCGACCCAAGAAATCTTAGATTTATCGAACTGGCTGTTGGCACATAGCCCAATCGATTATCAAAAACAGCTACAAGCGCATCGTGGCCAAGGGCAAAAGCCACCGCTACATTTGTTTGGTAATGAGTTTGAAGAAGCAAACTGGATTGCACAAGATTTAATAACGCGGCATCAGCAAGGTGCAAACTGGCATGACCACATGGTCTTAGTCCGTTCTGGCTATAGTGCCCGATATCTAGAAGGGGCTTTTATTGCGGCTGAAATACCCTATCGTTTTATTGGTGGGGTAAAGCTTCTTGAGTCGGCTCATGTAAAAGATGTACTGAGCCTGTTACGTATTGTGAGTAACCCTCACGATGATTTGGCTTGGATGCGGTTTTTAACCTTGTGGGATGGGATCGGTGATGTTGGAGCGAGTAAGTTAGCCCAAGAGCTGATGGGAATTGTTGATGTCGAGGAGCGCTGTGCGCGACTTGAACGTCATGGCAAGGTACCTCTACAAGCGATTTTAATTTTAAAACAGCTAGATGTATTACAGCAACATGTCGAGGCAAGTATTGGCTTGGCTCTCGATGCTTTAGGTGAACAGCTAGAGCAAAATTATAAAACTAAAGATTGGTCGCGTCGTTTAAAAGACTTTGATTTGGTTAAGCAACTTGCACGAAAGCATGCGTCGTTAGGTGAATTCCTTGAGGAATATGTACTTGAGCCGATTTCAGTTTCTGAAATTGAAAAAGCTGCTGATCAAGATTTAGTAACTTTAATTACGATTCATTCAGCTAAGGGTGCCGAACAGAAAGTTTGTTATGTACCTCACGTATCGCCAAATCAATATCCTTATGCAAGAGCACAGGGTGATTTTGATGATGTTGAGGAAGAGCGCCGTGTGCTGTATGTCGCCTTAACGCGTGCTGAAAATGAATTAATCTTGACGAAGCAAAATCTTAATACGTGGTCGCAAGACACTTATGATGAGCAAGGTCGTAAAATTGAGAGTTATTTCTTAAATGATCTGCCTTCACACTTGGTTCAAGCAAAAATTCATAGGCAAGTACCTCAGCAATTTACTAAAAAACAATGGAACAGATCTCCTGCAGTAAATTTAGGTTTTGGTATCGATCTGGACTAAACTACTGTATAAGACGTTGTGACTACTTAAATGTATATTGGCCCTCCCTTTTATTGCCAATTAAGGTTAGAAAATGAAGATATTAGTTCGTAATTTAGATCGTGCTGTAAGTGAAGCTGAAGTTTTAGAGTTATTCAAGGCATATGGTAAAGTTGATACATGTGTTCTGGTGACTGATAAAGATACAGGTAAGTCGAAGGGCTTTGGTTTTGTTGAAATGCCTAATCCCCGTGAAGCGATTAAGGCAATTAAAGGCTTAAATACGCTTAAAGTTAAAGGCTATGGAATTCGAGTTAAAGCAGCCGAAGAATAAGTTTTCCTGGTGAAAAGACAATTTTTAGCTCTCTCGATTGTAACGCCGAATGGTACTCGTATTGCTGAAGGTATAAAAACACTTGAAGTGCGTTCATGGATACCTACGCAGTTACCAGTGAAAGATCTATTAATTGTCGAAAACCAGAACTTTCTGGTTAAAGATACTGATGAAGAGGAAGGAGTTGCTGTCGCTTTAGTTGATGTCGACCTCAGTTCATACTTGGCGAAATGACGAGGTCAATTTAGCCTGTGCATCTGCTTGGAGTGAAGGCTATTTTGCTTGGGTTTTAAGTAATATTCGCCCTTTAAGGCAGCCAGTAAAAATTTTAGCTAAACGTAAAATTTATCAAGTTGAGCTGGATTTACCATAAATAACGTTGATTTTATCAATGGAGTCGTTAAGCTAAGAATAGCTATTGCAATGGCGATTTTAGAACAGGAAAGTTTAGTTATGTCACGTGTTGCTCGTTATCATGCCGATCGTACCAATCAGAAGCTCTATTTTGCACGTCTAGCGTGTCAACAGGCAGAGCAGACCGATCATGTGCAGCAGGTACAAGCTTACCGTGAAGCAGCTGTATTTCATTTACATGGCGCAATGTTAGCGTTCTTACAAGAATTGGTACGTTATTACCGTTTAAATGATTTGCAACCCACCTTAAAATCTATTGAGGAACATATGGCGGCAAAAGGACAGGTTTCCCCTGAAGTGTCCGTTTTGCAGCAATTGGCAAAAGATGGTTTTGTTGCAGAGTTAAAACGAGCTTATCGTATGTGCCAATACGCCCCAGAACCAAAAGAACCGACTCCTGAAGAAGAAACTTCTTCTAACCTTATTATTAAAGTGACACAAGGGCCTCAGTCTTGGTTGCCAGATGTTAAAATCTTGCGTGAATGGCACCGAGAATTAAGTCATTTAATTGATGGTTTTCGTAACGAAATGGTCGAGTTCTAAAATTAAACTGCCTAGATGCTTGAAATTTAGACTAGGTGTGCCTATATAAATAAGACAAGAGATGCAAAGTGCAAGGGTGCTTTGCCACCATGTTGAAACATGGAGGAAGTATATGTCTATACAGCAATTGAAAGAGTTATTTGGAAATCAAGAAGCAGTGTTGGAATTAGTTCAACTCGAAGGTGGCGAACTCGCCTTGCGTAATGCAGGTTCTGAGAATGAACCCTTGGTTAAAATTCAATTTAGCGATGAAGTCAAAGCAATCTTGGGTGAGCAGACTCCAGTTGTTGCTCAGCATATGATTCAGGCTGCATTATTTGGACTGCTGGAAAAGCAGGTAAACGAGTGGCAGGCTGAGGTATTAGACGAACAGCCTAAATTCTTGAGTTAAAAAAAGCGTACTCTTGAGTACGCTTTTTATATGGGTTAATGAATTGTTGACTGATGAGCAAGCTCGATCTGATTTAAGATGTGGTGACTCATATTCTTTGCCATTTCTTCTTTTGCATAGAACACTTCGCCAATATTTTCATCACGGATAACCGCTGCTTCTTCTTTGCTTTCTGCGCAAATTAATACCTGAATCTGAGGATTTAATTGCTTGGCAATCGCCACGATACGGTGAATATCTAAAATATCCATAGGTGAGATTACCAAGAGTCGTGCATGCATGATATGTGCTTGAATTAAAACACTTGGTTCAGTAGCAACACCACTCACAGCAGCAATATTTGCGTTACGTAGTTTTTCTACGATTTCACGATTCTCTTCTGCAATAACGACCTTAATATTCTCATTAATTAAATTTTCAGTAATGCGTCGTCCTACACCGCCATATCCCACAATTACGACCTGATCACGTAAGTAAGCTTGATCAACTTCATCGGGTAACATTGCCAATGGGTCACCGCTACGTTCAAGCAGTCGAGCTAAGTGAGAGCGTTCACGAATCCAGCGTTGTACAGGTTCAATCGCTGAGAAGATGAAAGAGTTAAGCGTAATTGAAAATAAAGCGCCTGCTAGAATTAGATTCTGAGCTTCTAAGCTTAATAAGCCTAAAGAAACACCCAGTGTCGCTAAAATAAATGAAAACTCACCAATCTGTGCAAGGCTTGCCCCGACTGTTAAAGCTGTATTGATTGGATAGCGGAAGAATAAAACCAATGCCATTGCAGCAAGTGTCTTACCCACCATAATAATCGCGATAACAGCTAAAATATGGAGCGGACTCTCAACAAGAATATGTGGATCAAACAGCATACCCACAGAAACGAAAAATAAAATCGAGAAAATTTCACGTAGTGGGAGAGTCTCTTCTTCTGCACGATGGCTAAAGTCTGATTCTTTAACGACCATACCCGCAAAGAATGCTCCTAAAGCCATTGAAACCCCAAAGATGGCATAAGAACCGTAGGCAATCGAAACTGCAGCAGCGACGACAGTCAGCGTAAATAGCTCTCGTGACCCTAAACGAGCAACAAATTGCATAATAATAGGTACAACGCGCTTGCCTACAATGAGCATAAAGGCAATAAAGCCAATCACCTTTAATAAGGTGATTCCAAGGGTTAACCAGATATTACCGTCTGCACCTGCTGGCGCTTTTCCACCGAGTAAAACAGCTGTAGCCGGAAGAAGCACTAAAACTAGCACCATCACTAAATCTTCGACTAACAACCAACCCACAGCAATTTTGCCGTTGACTGAGTCTAAAAGACCTCGGTCTCCTAATGCTTTTAATAATACAACTGTACTCGCACACGATAGACTTAAGCCAAAAACAAGTGCAGACCCGAAACTCCATCCCCATAGCATTGAAACGCCAATACCAAGTAAGGTTGCAACAGCGATTTGTAAAATTGCGCCAGGCAAGGCAATACGACGAACCAGTAATAAGTCTTTTAATGAAAAGTGCATCCCTACACCAAACATCAGGAACATGACCCCGAGTTCTGCAAGCTGGTTGGCAAGGTGGATATCTGCTTCTATACCGGGTGTATTTGGGCTAATAATAATTCCGGCAATTAAATAGCCGATAAGAGGGGGGAGTCGTAATCGGGCTGCAATGTAGCCAAAAATGAGGGCAACGCCGAAACCAACAGCAAGTAAAATAATTAAATCTACGTCATGCGGCACTAAAAACTCCTTTTACGTGAGTTAGGCTAAAAACAAGCATAAAAAATGCCAAGGCGGAATGTAGAGAAAGTTTAACAAAAAGGTAGGTATAAAAAAAATGCAAAAAAAACGACTTCATAAAGAAGTCGTTTTTTTTCGAGGCTAAAATTATTTGATTTTAGCTTCTTTGAAAATCACGTGTTGACGGATTTTTGGATCAAATTTTTTGATTTCCATTTTTTCCGGCATAGTACGTTTGTTTTTAGTCGTGGTATAGAAGTAACCTGTACCAGCTGAAGAAACGAGGCGAATCTTATCACGCATTGCTCAGACTCCTTAGATCTTTTGACCTTGAGCACGAAGGTCTGCAACAACCTTTTCGATACCCAATTTGTCAATAATACGCATACCTTTAGTGGTTAAACGAAGACGTACAAAACGTTTTTCGCTTTCTAACCAGAAACGGTGGTGGTGCAGGTTCGGCTCGAACCGGCGCTTGGTTTTGTTGTTGGCGTGTGAGACGTTGTTACCAACGACTGGACGCTTGCCGGTAACTTGGCAAACCTTAGACATGGTGTAACTCCATTGATTCAGCCAACAGCAAATCTGTGGCCAGTCATACTAAATGTAAACGGATGAATTCATTCAAGGGGCGTTTTATACCAAAAATACGATTAAAAGACAAGCGAAATTGGTAAAAACGAGGCATGATTTAGTATAACAGATCATGCCTTGATCAGTTAGCGCAACAAGGTTTTCGAAATGAAACGATGAATAGGCTTATTGAACGGTGGAAGAATGTATTTAAGGCTATAAAGTTTTGGATTTGACATCATCGAACGCTCATGAGAAAGGCTAAAAAAGCCCTCTGGTCCGTGATATTTACCCATACCTGATGCGCCAATTCCGCCAAACGGTAAATCATCTTGTGCAACATGGGTAATCACCATGTTAATTCCGAAATGCCCTGAATGGGTGTGCTGTGCAATATAGTCAGCACGCGCTTGATCATAGTCAAAATAATACATCGCTAAAGGACGTGGACGACTATTAATGAATTCGATGACTTCTTCTATTTGGTCATATTCTAAAATCGGTAGAATAGGCCCGAAGATTTCATTTTGCATAATATCCATTGCGGTCGTCACGCCAGTGACTAAAGTCGGTGCAATTTTGCGGACATCATCTAAAATTTCATTTTGCGGATTAATTTCAACAATACGTGCGCCTTGATCACGGGCATTTTCGAGATAACCCTGAATGCGGTTGTACTGTTTATCATTAATAATAGAAGTGTAGTCTTGGTTGTTTCTGAAATGAGGATACATTCCTGCCACAATCAATTTAAAGTTTTCGATGAACTCGGCAGTTTTGCCTCGTGGTAAGAAAATATGATCTGGTGCAACACAAGTTTGTCCTGCATTCCACAATTTACCTACAGCAATACGTTGGGCAACATCTTTCATATCCATAGATGCATGCACAAGGGCAGGAGACTTTCCGCCTAACTCGAGAATTACTGGAACTAGGTTTTGAGCTGCGGCTGCCATCACTGTTTTACCAACAGAAGTTGAGCCTGTGAAAATCATTTTGTCAAAAGGCAAATGACTAAACGCATCTGAAATAACGCCACCACCATTTACCACAGCAACTAATTCTTGTGGGAATGCTTCTGCCAATGCACTTTCAAGGACTCGGCCAAAGTTTGGTGAGGCACTAGAAATTTTGATCATGGCATGGTTGCCCGCAGCTAGTGCACAGATCAGAGGTCCAACCGAAAGTAATAATGGGTAATTCCATGGTGTAATAATACCAATCACACCCATAGGTTGATATTGTACCCAACCTTTTGCTGGCTGATGTAATACACTGATATGGCGCTTTGATGGTTTCATCCATGCAGTCAGATGTTTACTGTAATATTTGATTTGTTCCAAACTCGTGAGTAGTTCGCCAATTTTTGTTTCCATAACTGCACGATTGCCATAATCAAGGTTAATTGCTTCGGCAATCTGATCTTGATATTTTACCAAGACTCTTTTAAGACGAGCTAAACGATCAATACGCTCTTTAGCAGTGGGTACCGGATGACGTAAATAAGCGAGCTTTTGTTGTTCAAGCAAATCATGTAAATGCTTAACATCATAAGGAAGCTGAGTCTCTGGATTTGTTTTTGTTTGACTGTTCATCGGTACTTACCAAATATACTGATATACTTATTTTTTAGAGTAAATACTCTAAATAGTCAAGTCGGTTTATGTGTTTAAGTCTTAACCATGTGAATTATTAAAGGTTATTAAAATGTCTCTACCTAAAGCTCTGAAGACAAAAGACCGGATTTTACAAATCAGTTTGCAGCTTTTTAACGAGCGAGGTGAACGGTCGGTTACAACCAATCATATTGCGGCGGAGTTAGGTATTAGTCCTGGAAACTTGTATTACCATTTCCGGAATAAGCATGAAATTATTAAAGAATTAATGTACCAATATCAGGTTGAGACTTTGGAAATGCTTTCGTTACCTGAAGACAGACCATTAACGACCAATGATAAAATCAACTATTTTCAGGTATTAAGTGGTCAACTTTGGAGTTACCGTTTTATCCATCGTGATGTCTATCATTTAGTTGAAAGTAACGAAGACTTTAAAAAGATTTATCCTCGTTTTGCGGGACAGGTCATGCAACAGGGGCAAAAGATTTATCAAGCCTTTGTCGATGCCGGCCTTATGAAAATGACACCATCTGAAATTGAAGCGCTCATTATTAACTTATGGATTGTATTAACAAACTGGACAAACTTTTTATATATGTCTGGTCACATTAGTGACAATAACCACTTAGAAGAAAAATGGGTTTGGCAGGCATTACGTCAAATGGTTTTCCTTGAAGGTCCTTATCTTATGGGGGAAAGCCGAGCAACTTACGAGCAGTTGCTTGATTCACTGGGGCCTTCTGATCTATTCGCCAGCTTGTCATCGTTAAAAGATGAATAGTTGTACTTGCCTATTTAGAGCGCTAGAATACTCGGCTTATTAAAAATTTGACTCAATTAAGTGATATTAACCAAATGAATATGACCACTGCCAATACAGCCCGTTTACTGATTACTTGTGAAGACAAGCCTGGGATCGTACAGGCCGTATCGAGCTTTTTGTACCACCAAGGTGCAAACATTACCGCGCTTGATCAGTATGCGACGGAAGCTCAGGGTGGACGTTATTTCATGCGTGTTGAGTTTGAACTTGACCATTTACAGTCACGTAAAGATGCATTAATTCAAACATTTGCTGCCAACGTTGCTGAGCGTTATGGCATGCAATGGCGTCTTGCTTTCGTAAACGAAATTAAAAAGGTTGGTATTTTAGTTTCTAAAGTCGACCATGCTTTACTTGAGTTATTGTGGCGTCATGCACGTGGGTCGTTACCTTGTGAAATTACACACGTGATTTCTAACCACGAAGATTTACGTGAATCCGTTGAGAACTTCGGTATTCCATTTACTGTAATTAAAGTAACTAAAGACAATAAAGCTGAAGCTTATGCACAAATTGATGAAATGATGCAGGGCAATGATTTATTGGTTCTTGCACGTTACATGCAGATTTTAAGCGAAGATTTTGTTGCGAAATGGGAAATGAAAATCATCAATATCCACCATTCTTTCTTGCCAGCTTTCGTGGGTGCTAATCCATACAAGCAAGCTTATGAAAAAGGTGTGAAGTTGATTGGTGCGACAGCTCACTATGTGACGGCTGATCTAGACCAAGGCCCAATTATTGAGCAAGATGTTGAGCGTGTAAGCCATGACTATAATGTTGAGCAATTACGTGAGCTAGGTGAAGATGTTGAGCGTAATGTATTGGCTCGAGCAGTAAAATGGCATTTAGAAGACCGTATTATTGTTGATGGTAACAAGACGGTTGTTTTTTAAATAACGCTTATTTTAAAAAAGCACGCTTCATGCGTGTTTTTTTTATATTAAAAAAAAATATTGAAATGATATAACATAACAAAATTGAATGAATTTATGGTAGGATTCGATCTCTTCATAGTGAAATTAGCCTAGCTATATAAGTTAGATTAAACATTTTGTGAACAAGAGATATGCATTCATGTAACTATGAGAAAACAAAAGCAAAGACACTCAACTGATACAAATTAGTGATATTGAGCAAATGTTTTTCTCAAAAAATAGTTGCAAATGAAAACACTTCTCATTTATTATTGTGGCACTTTATTGTTCTATCCGATGTTTGAAATCGTTTCTACAAATAGAAAGCTGAAATCATCATCCATTAGGTAATTAGATTCTTATGAGTCAATCTTCCGCAGCCTTAAACTCTCCCAATCCGATGAAAAAGAAAGTCATCACGGCACTAATTGCGGTTGCAATTGGTCATATCGGGGTCTTATGGGCGGTCAGCCATATTAAGCCTGCTGAATTAAAGCCAATCGAGAAGAAGCCTTTACAGGTACGTTTCGTAAAAATTCAAGAGCAACCAAAACCACTGCCTCCTAAACCGAAGGAACCACCTAAAAAGCCGGAACCTAAGAAAGAGGTAAAAGAAGTTAAAGTTGTTGAAAAGCCTGTGACACCACCTATAAAAGTGGAAAAAATTCAACAGGTGAAAAAGGCTGAAACACCAAAAGAAACAGTAAAGACAGAACCTAAAGTTGAAACCAAAGTGGTGACAACGACGACAACAGTTACTGAGAAAGCTGTTGAAAAACCAAAACCAGTGGTACAAGAAGCGCCTAAAGCTCAACCTGCCCCAGATCCATCACCGAAACGCGTTTCAATTGGTGGTTCGGGTGTACAGTGGAGCCGCTCACCACGTTTAACAGTTTCTTCAAAAGATTTACAAGGCGAAGCACGCTCTGTCATGGTACTCATTGAAGCCGATGAAAAAGGCAAAATTATTAATGTGCGAGTGACTAGAAGTAGTGGTATTTCAAGTCTAGATGACAAAGTAGTCCGTGCTGTTCGCGGTGCGAAATTTAAACCTTATATGGAAAATGGTGTTGCTTATCCAATTAAAGCAGAGCAACCCTTTGATTTAACCCCTTAAATGAATTTGAGTCCCAACGGCTAACCTTAATCAGGAGTTCAATATGAACTTTTCAATCTATTGGCAACATGCAGATGCAGTGAGTAAAACCCTGTATTTCATCTTATTGGCAATGTCGATTGCTACCTGGACAGTTTTCATCTTACGTTTGATGGGGACTCGCCAGCTAAAGCAACAAGCTTATGCTCAACTTTCTCAGGCTATCACTTCGCTAAAAGCAAAGTTACAACCTTTGAGTTTTGAACAGCGTAAAGCGGTTGCAGAGCAGGCATTACTTCGTCAGATTTCTGCTGAAAAGGCCAATGCTGATAAAGGTATTTCTGTTTTAGGAACGATTGCTTCAATTGCACCATTCGTAGGTTTGTTTGGTACTGTTTGGGGTATTTTCCATGCGCTGGTTGCCGTAGGTAAAAGCGGACAAGCAGGTTTGGCTCAAGTGGCTACACCAGTAGGTGAAGCACTGATTATGACAGGTCTTGGTCTTGCAGTTGCGATTCCAGCGGTATTGGCTTATAACATTTGTGTACGTGCAAACCGTGGTCTTGCTCACGACTTACAAGACCAAGCGCACAGCTTGTTAATTGACACGATGTTGCAGCAAGACTCAACTGTAAAGTCTGATGTTAAAACTGCACAGCAAAGTTACGTTGGAGGTCAAGCTTAATGGCTTTTCAATTGGGTGAAGACCACGATAGTGGCATGAATGAGATGAATCTCATTCCGCTAATCGACATTATGTTGGTGTTAATGATCATCTTTTTGGTCACAGCAACAGTTGCCAACCCATCGATTCCATTAACGCTTCCTAAAACAACTGCTGAAATTATTGATCCACCACCAAAAGCAATTACGATTAGTATCAATGCAAATGGTGAAGTGGCTTGGGATACTCAAGTAATTAGCCTAGATGAGCTTCAAAAACGTTTTCAAGAAGCAGGTCAAGGCGATGTTAAACCAACAGTTCAACTTCGTGCTGATAAAGAGTCGAAGTACGATACTGTTGCTCAGGTAATGTCTCGCGCCAGTGAAGCCGGACTGAGCGATATTGCCTTTGTAAGTGAAAACTAAAATTTAGTTTACTCAATAAGAAAGCAACCAAACTGGTTGCTTTTTTATTGCTCTGATTTACTGATCTTTCATCAGATGCTGGAATTTACTATATAGCTTGAGCAGTTTTGGTGGAATCGCAAAGTTGCAATAACCTTGTGAAGGATTCTTTGCATAGTAATTCTGATGATATTCTTCTGCTGGATAGAATGTCGGAACAGGGGACAGCTCAGTCACAATATCAAGATCGTCATTTTTTAGAGTCTGAATCGTGTGTTCCGCTGCCTGCTTTTGCTCTTCATTATAATAGTAAATAACAGAGCGGTATTGTGTGCCGATATCATTACCTTGACGGTTTAAAGTCGTTGGATCATGAGTCGCAAAGAACACGTCGAGTAACTGGGAGTAAGTTACTTGCTCTTCATCAAAGTCGACTAAGATCACCTCAGCGTGCTGGGTGTCTCCTTGACATACTTGCTCGTAAGTAGGGTTAGTCGTGTGCCCACCTGCATAACCACTCGTTACTTTTTCTACACCGCGTATTTGTAAAAATACAGCTTCGACGCACCAAAAACAGCCGCCGCCAAATAATGCCTGTTGCATTGTTTTTCCCTCTATTTCCTGCCTATTACAATAGGGTTTATGTATTTAAAATACAAAGTAAAGCATGTATAAAAAAGTAAAGAAAAGTGCATTACTTATTTCATTTAGCTTTAGGTAAACCTTGTCGAACGATTTGAGAGAAGTGTTCACTACTCTGATCTGAGAGCTGTTCAAAATTTTCAGTTCTTGGGTTGATATGCGCAATTTGATACCACTGTTTTAAACTGATATTCTGATTAAGTGCTTTAAGGTCATATAAATAATTAGGTAAGTAACCCGAAGCGATTAGACGATAATCTTTAGGAAGTTCATAGGGGTTAATTGCTTGAACCATATCAAAAATTAAAGTTGTACAGTTACTCGTAAGTGTGTTGTACCACTCAGGCTTTTTGCGTAGCTCATCCGATTTCTTAAGATATTCTAAAAATAGCGCTTTTTGCTCGCTACGCGGCATATTGACTGGGAAATTATAAACCTGCTCTTTACGGATGTTGCTACGCGTATAGACAATATCTTTCTCATCAGAAGCAATTAAGCTCAGTTCATATTTTCTAAAAAAACCGCCAATTGCCGAAAACTCTTCAGTTTTTTCTTTACGAATCTCGATTGAGAAGACTAGTGGTTGTTGGTGTGCAAACTCAAAACTTACAAGTGTATGAGCAATTTGTGGTCCCATCCAGTAAGAAGTAATGATATTTACTCCATTTAACTGGTTGAGGTCAAAAGTGCGGGTTTCCCATCGCACATCATAGGTTCCGTCAGGATGCCAGTTGAAGTTACGAACATTGTGCAAAGTGATCACATCGCCGTGCTTTTCGTAACTCAGTATATTGGCAACTTCAGGGTTCCAGTCTCGATCTTGACGTGCAGTAATCGAAAAATACCAAACAAGAGAGCAGGCAAACGCTAAAAGATAAATCAGGATATCGGTACGGCGGCTAATAATATGACCTTCAACATATAAGCCAGCCATGCTGAGTGCAAAAGCAATCCAGATGCCAATGAGTATGCGGCTGCCTAACCAGCCAAAAGGTTGTTGGACCCAAAGCGCTACGCATACCCAAATGCTAGAGAACACAATAAACAGCGTGAATAAACTATGTAATAGCCCAAAAAGTAGAGCAATAATAAATTCACGTGTTCCGATATTGTGCATAGGCATCCATAAAATTATTTTTTATAAGTAGCAAACTCGAATGAAGTTCCTGATTTTTCATCAACATGCTGTTCACTTGCGGTTTTATGAAACTCACTCGGTATTGTTGGATAATGTGCATCACCTTGTACATCTAAGTCAACATGAGTGAGCTCAAGACGGTCTGCAATCGACAAGGTTTGCTTAAAGATTTCACCACCACCAATAATGAACAAAGCTTGTTTTTCGGTATTCTTTACATCTTCTAAAGCTGCATTTAAGGCATCTTCAATTGAATACGCAACTTTAACACCGTCAAACTGCCAGTTAATGTCACGGGTAATCACCCAATTCACACGGTTTGGTAGAGCACGGCCCATAGACTCAAGGGTTTTACGGCCCATCACGACCACGCCACCTTGTGTGATTTCTTTAAAATGTTTTAAGTCGGCAGAAATATGCCATGGCAACGCATTGCCTTTACCAATACAGTGGTTTTTGTCCATTGCCACAACTTGGACAACTTCTACATTTTGCCATGCCATAATCTTATTCTCTAAACCGTAATCTAATGAAATTTAAGCCTTAGTTATACTGCAACTGGTGCTTTAATTGCCGGATGTGACTCGTAACCTACAATCTCGATATCTTCAAATTTGAAATCAAATAAGTCAGTTATTTCTGGATTTAGTTTCAATTGGCATAACGGTAAAGGCTCACGTGTCAATTGAAGTTTAGCTTGTTCAAAATGGTTGGCATAAAGATGTGTATCACCACCAGTCCAGACAAAATCACCTACACCTAAACCGCACACTTGAGCAATCATATGGGTGAGTAGAGCATAACTCGCAATATTAAAAGGCACGCCTAAGAACACGTCAGCACTACGTTGATAAAGCTGGCATGACAACTTGTTGTCTTGTACGAAAAACTGGAAGAGCGTATGGCAAGGCGGTAAGGCAACTTGTCCAGCTTCATTTGGGTTCCAGCCAGAAACAATTAAACGGCGTGAATTTGGATTGGTTTTAATTTCATTAATTAACCATTTAATCTGGTCAAAACCATCTTGGTTATAAGAGCCGTCTGCATTTTTAGTTGCGCCGAAATTACGCCATTGATGACCATAGACTGGTCCAAGTTCATGCTCTGGACGGCCAAAGCGAGCAGTTTGTTCTGCTGTTGCCCATTCGTCCCAAATTGAAACTTTATTGTCTTTTAGGTATTGGACGTTAGTGTCGCCTTTTAAAAACCAAAGCAACTCAATCACAATCGAGCGGAAGTGAACTTTTTTGGTAGTGAGTAAAGGAAAACCTTTAGAGAGATCAAAACGCATTTGATGACCAAATACAGAACGGGTTCCTGTGCCTGTACGGTCGCCTTTGTCACCGCCATTATCAAGGATATGTTGTAGTAGGTCTAAATATGCACGCATAACACTCTCGAGTTCGGATTAATTCCATAATATAGAAAGGGGGAGATAGCTCAGAAGATAAATAATTACTCAATAGAGCTGCTTCATCATGAACCACTGAAGATGATACCTGTTGTAGCTCAAGATGAAAATCTAAAATTAGTTCTAAGATATTTTTGCTGAATGTGTTTAGTTAAATCTTTTAGCACGATTTTGATAAATCGAAACAAGAAAAAAGCCAACCAGTACAAAGCCTAAAGCTTGTATGAGATGAATCCATTTATGCTGAAAAGGGAGCAAATACATCAAAATAATAATGATCAAAATAGGATAGATTTTGATTAAAACTCCCAAGCTTGATTTGCCTGATGTGTTGTTTGAAAGTTTGGTATTCAAGTAATGCTCAATATGTAAACCAAATCCGAAAATAAGGCTGAGTATTGTATAAATAGGAGGTAAGGGCTGAACTTGATTAGCAGCATAAACTGCAACACAAACAACGATAATGAAGATAAGTTTGATGTGACGTGGTGCGTTGTACCAATAAGCCAACATATATTGAGCCTAATTATTAAAAAGTGATTGAGGTGAAAAAATAAAAGCAGCAAGTGCCATAAAAGCGATTCCTTGCACACCCCAGATCAGCAAGTTCGGCATTGTTTTAACAAAAATAAGTGCAAATAAAAGAGCGATAGGTATCCACGTCAGCAGGCGATAAAGTAGGCCAGTTGGATTTTTTTGAGCAAAATGCAATTTAAAATAGCGACAGATTAAAAAAATAACCCCAGTTCCTGTAAACATTAGAATGGTATCTAAAGGCAGTGGTTGGTACTGATATAACCCAATACAGATCAACAGTGTAATAATTAAAATTACTAATTTTTTAAATGTCGGGACTTGAGTGTTAAACCAGAATTCCAGCATGTCGTATCTTCATTTTTAGGAGAGTAAAAACTGTAGCATAAAAAAGAAAAGAGGAGCCGAAACTCCTCTGATTTATCATATTAACTGTTCTTTTGTGGGCCCCAGTCATAAATTTTCTTTTGGTAGGCATACCACATCATCCAAAGGCCAATTAATAGCATTGGAACGGTGAGGATCTGACCTTTAGTCATCCAGCCAAATAAAATGAAACCTTGGTCGGCATCTGGTTGACGGAAAAATTCCATTACGAAGCGTGCAACACCGTAGCCCATTAAAAATAGGGCAGAAACCGCCATGCGTGGACGTGGTTTTGAACTAAACCACCACAAGACAATAAATAGGATTAAGCCTTCACAAATTGCTTGATAAATTTGTGATGGATGGCGTACCAGTTGTAATGGATCAGTTGGGAAGATCATACCAAATGGATAATTTGGGTCGGTTACCGCACGACCGTATAGCTCTCCACCAATAAAGTTACCAAAGCGCCCAAACATTAAGCCAGTCGGTACACATGGGGCAATAAAGTCGAGGGTTTGGAACCATGTTTTTTGATATTTTTTACACCAAAATAACATCGCAATCATGACGCCTAAGAAGCCGCCATGGAAACTCATACCGCCTGTCCAGACTTGGAATAGCCAAATCGGATTTTCAAGGAATTTATCAAACTCATAGAAAAGGACGTAGCCGACACGACCGCCCAGAACGACACCTAAAGCACCGTAAAACACCAGATCGGAAACCATTTCTGATGTCCAGCCATCACGCTGTTTGGCACGGTAGGAAGCAAGCCCCCAAGCACATAAAAATGCCAATAAATACATGAGTCCATACCAATGGACTTGAAGAGGTCCTAGATGTATTGCGACCGGATCGATATTAGGATAGGTCAGCATTGCTGCTCCTTGATCTTACGTTTTGACAGATTGTAGCGGAATGATGTGAAAAATGTTGTACATTCAATGTGTAAAGATAGGGAATAAGAAAAGATGTGTATTGTGGCTTTAGCATGGCATGTTCTGGATGATATGCCCTTATGTCTTATGTCAAATCGGGATGAGTTCTATCATCGACCAACAGCATTGTTACATCAGTGGCAACATACACCGATTATTGCTGGGCAAGATTTACAGTCGGGTGGTACTTGGATGGGCGTTACACCTCAAGGCCGATGGGCTGTCTTGACCAATTTTCGTGATGGACGAGATCAGAAATCATATGAAACCTCTCGGGGGCATTTAGTTCAGGCTTTTTTAGAGTCAGATTTATTGCCGATTCGATTTGCTCAACAATTAGAACAGCAGCAACAGAACTTCGCTGGCTTTAACCTGTTTATGGGAAATGCTGATCAAGCGGTTTATATGAGTAACCGTGGTGAAGCCCCGCAAGTATTAGCCAATGGTGTTTATGTGGTTTCAAATGGTTTGATGTCTGAACATTGGGAAAAAACCAGACATTTAAGAACACGTTTTACGCAAGAGTTTTTGCCTATGCTTCAGCACCAGACGGAAGAGTTAACTTTGCAACATGCTGCATGGGATATTCTTGAAGATGAACGTAAGGTCACAACGGCATTATTACCCAATACGGGCATTCAGCCAGAAATGGAAGAGTTATTATCATCGACTTTTATTCAAAGCCCTGTGTATGGCACACGTTGTTCAAATTTTTTAAGAATGACCAATAACGAATGGCTTTGGTTGGAAAAGACCCAACAAGGCGAGCATAGTGGGCAAATTGTTCAGCAACAGGTTCTCTTAAATCGATGATAATAAAAATGCCGATCAATTGACCGGCATTTTTAATCATCTAAGAATTAACCCACGATCACACCGCCATCTTTACGGGTAATCACAACAGTTGCTGAGCGTGGACGCGCAGTTTTGTTGCTTGGATCTTTCTGGGTTGCTGGCCAGTTACTTTCTGGTGTCGAGTAACTTGCAGAATCTTCGCCAGGGTGTTGAACATTAATGAAAATTGCTTTGTAGTCAGGTGTCATCGCAATACCTGTAATCTCACATTGCTTAGGTCCCACCAAGAAACGGCGCAAAGTTGAGTCTGTAACTTTAGCACCGACTAAAGTTTGCTGACCATTTGAGGTAGTTGCAGGAGCACCATCTCCAATCTGGCCTGGTAGCGCAGCAAGCATCATACAGTTAGTGACATCAGTATATGCGCCATCATCTGTTTGAATCCAAAGTACGCCACGTGGGTCGAACCACATACCATCTGGAGATGACAAATCATTGTTGTCTGTTAAACCAGATAGGTTGATGTTTGAAGCCATAGATGCTTCTGCACCAAATAGGTAAATATCCCATTTGAAGGTTTCAGCAGTCGTTTTGTCATCAGTTTCTTTAAAACGGATAATATGACCGTTAACGTTACCCTTTTGCTCTTTAGTGCCGTTGTAGAGGTCTGTGTAGTTACGTGGGTTTGCAGCATCGGTCGCGTAATCTTTACCACGATTTGAGTTATTGGTTAGGGTGACATAGACCTCGCCGTTTACTGGGTTGACCGTACACCATTCTGGGCGGTCCATTTTTGTAGCACCGACTGCATCGGCGGCTAAACGTGCAAATGTGACAACGTCAGCTTGAGATTTAAATGGGTAGGTCGTGTTGCTTTCATTTAAGCCATTTTTGCCATAAGCAAGTTCAATCCATTGACCTGAACCATCGTTATTAAACTTGGCAACATACAATTTACCTGCGTTCATGTATTTGTCGCCAACTGCATAACCGCCATTTATATCTTTAGCATCCCACACTGCGGTAGAGACGAATTTATAGATGTACTCACCGCGAGAATCATCGCCCATATAAAATGCTAATGGTTGACCTACAACGGCACGGCAAGCACTGTCTTCATGTGCAAAACGACCAAGTGAAGTACGTTTAACTGGGTTTTGACGTCTATCAAATGGATCAATCTCGACCATCCATCCGAATGTATTTGGACCGTTGCGGTAGTCTTGGGTAGCTTGTGCAGCTTTTACGTCGGCATTCCAGCGGTCATATAAGTCTTGTGACTCTACTTGACCAATCGCAGTTTCCCAACCGTAACGAGAACTTGCACCTAAATAAATTTGTCGTCCTTGTTCATCAACGTTAGGGATTAACTCACCATTTTTATCTTTTTCATAAATGATTTTGCCCTCGGTATCTTTTTTAGGGGCACCTTTCTCATCTTTCTCATAACGATAGAGCTCATCTTTTTTAACACCTAACCCATAACGCTTTAATGCAATTTTTTCTGCATCTGTACGTGCATATTCATCGCTACCTGAACGTTGGAAATAACCAATAAAGTTTTCTTCCGTGGTTAAGTATGTGCCCCAAGGTGTATAACCATTACCGCAGTTATTATGGGTACCGCGAGTTTTACGTGCATTAGGGGAGAAGCGAGTTGCGAGTAAGCCAGAACCAGCTGCTGCACCTTCAAAATCCATCTCTGTTGATGCTGTAATACGACGGTTAAAAGCAGAACTTTTATCAATTGTTACTTGTTGAGTTGTTGGGTCTTTTTTAATGTGAACAATAGAAACGCCATGCGCATTGGTTTCACGAATGACTTCATCTTCAGGACGACGTCCATCAACTCTTGTTGGACCTTTTGGGTGAAGGAAGGTCTGGTTGATATATTCGTGATTCATGACTAACAAACCTTCAGCTGAAACACTTTCGTCAAAGCGGTTTGTTGAAGTATTTAAGCCAAAATAATGCATACCATCATGGCAGTCGCCAGAGCGAAACTGGAAGCTTGGACCAGATGGAATATTATTGTCGTCCCAATCTCCAACTTTTGGATTGATTGAGTCACCTAAAGCATAGATAACATTCGCTTCATAACCTTCAGGTACAGTCACAATATCATTATGGTTTTTCGCAACTGCGGTAAAAGTTAATTTTTCTGGTTTTTTATTTGGGTCTACAGGTGTGGTTCCACCGTTGTTAGAACCTGAATCATCATCGCTATCATTACAGCCTGTTAATGTAGAGGCTAAAGTTAACGCTACAGCACCACTTGCTGCTTTAGTAATTAAACTACGGCGACTGATGTGTTGTTCTAAAATGTCACGAAAGTGGATGTTGTCAGAAGTATTATTGTCCAGTTCTTGGTCTTCATGATATGGCGACAGCTCTGTCATGGGGAATTCCTAAGTAAATAAAGAGATTGTTCTAAAATTCTTCATGAGCTTAGTTTGTGAATGTGACGAGGTGTTGACGTTTTGATGATAAGTTAATGAAAAGTTCTGTAATTTTTCATTTAATTTTCATAAAAAGTAAAAGTTGAATGTAAAAATATTAAAGCTGACCTTAGCCAGCTTTAATATTTAAAGAGGTTATGAAAAATTATTTAGTTGTGACTGAAGGGGCAATTGGGTCTGCTGTAATATAGCCGACGTTAGCACTATAACCATTGTTGTAATTTTGGTTAATTAATGCCTTAACATCCTCAGGTACACTACTACTGTCGCCTGGATGTTGGAAGTTGCTCATGATGTAAGTCCAACCGTTGATTGAATCTACAGCATGTAAACCTGTTGACTCTGCACCTGCAGGTGTAGAAAGCAGTCGTGTTAACTCTTTGGTATCTACATTGTATGCCCACAAGAAGTTGTTCACGTGGTTACCTGAGTCTTCACCAATGAATAATGTGCGTAAAGTTTCGGAGAACTTCAGATTGTCTGGGCTAGCAATTTTGTCTGGATTCGCTGTATTACCTAAACTATCTTTCGCAGCAAGATCTTCACCCATGAGTAGCATATATGAGTAAAGAGGAACCCACTCGCTATTGATTGCGCTACCTTCGTTGTCTGTAAAGCTATTACCTAACTTGTGTGCAAGCACGCCACCAGCAGTAATCTTTTTAGAGAACGCTACATTATGTTCCGCAACATAACCTTTACCGCCAATGACCATTGAATCTTGAATATTAGCTAAAGCAGAGTAAGCAACTTTATCTTTAATATTTACGTTAGTACCTTCCATCTTGGTGAACGCCATACTTGCACCTTTTAGTGCTGCATAACGATGTGTTTCCAAGAAAGCTGCTGCTTTTTCCATGCCTGGTTTAAGTTTGACCCAGAGCTGTTTCTTTGCCAAAGTGATTTCAGTATAGCTCGCATCATTTGGATTGGTTGTTAAACTTTCCATGATGTCAGTTGACTTAATCCCACCAGCAACTAAATCCTCAATTTCTTTACTTGTCGCATGGCCAAGTTTGATCCATTGAATGCTAGCAGTTGAGGTTTCAGTTAGAGTATTGATGTATTTAGCAACATATAGTGTCCCTGCTGATAAATCTTTTTCTTTATCTGCAACGAACATGAAGAAGCCACCGTTGGTGTAGTCATCTCCCATAAGTGCTGTACGGTTGTCTGGCATAACATGGATAAGTTCGTGAGAAATACGCCCTAAACAATAGTGCTTTTTAATGCTACCTGTACCATCAAGGTTAACCGTTACTTCTGGCAAATGACCGTAGTTATATGGATTTGCTTTAGTTTCGTCACCAAAGAAGTATTTACCAAGATATTTTGGATCTGTACCGCCAATGCCTTGATTGAATGCATCTGGCTCGTATTCTTCACTTGATAAGTGAGTGTTCCAAGGCGATAAACTTGCACCACAAGTGATCCATAAGCCATGAACAGGAGCAGTATCAACATTGAAGTATTTTTTAAGTTCTAAGTGACCTGTTTTTTGGTCTTGATCTAAAGTTAAAATGGCAATTGGTGAAGGTAATTGACCGTAAGTATCACCACCTGCTTGGTCTTTAGAGTTGTATTCAAATTGAACGACATGGAACACTGGGTTTGCTACGCCTTCAACTTTCGCACCTTCTAATTGAATTAGAGATGAACCATCTGGACAGTCTGAAAAGAATTGACGTTCTTTACCAGCAACTGACTTATCCATAATAGGATTGCCATTAACATCAAAATAACCACCCGCAATAATCGTCCCACCACCAAGTTTTGGTACGCTATCACCAGTTTTAAAGAAAGGTTTATAAGCGAGTTGGTATTCAGTACTGGTTGAATTTTCCCAATCAATTTTTAATTTAGAATTCACTACAGTTGTTGCACGGTCTGCCGCAGTTGTTGGCGCTGGCATTGCTGTGAATTTTGCATTTTTAAATTTGCTTGGTTGTGGTGTGGGAGTGACTACTGAGCTGTCATCACTATCATTACAACCTGCTAATGTTGCTGCCGTAGCCATCGCTCCTAATGGTAGAAAAGGAATCCCCGAAAACCATTTTAAAATTTCGCGACGCGTTGGTTGAGTAGAAGCAGTTGTCATAAGAAATCCGTAAATTTTGTGGGTATATTTGTTGAGTTGATTCTATGGACTGAAAATGACACTTTTCTTACATTTTTAAGTCACTTTGAAGACAGTTTATTGCTTTGTAGATTAAAAAGTGTTCTACATAAAAAAGCCTGAACTTGTAGGTCCAGGCTTTTCCTTAGAAATCATTTTATTCAGCAGAGTGGGCTTTTCTTTTCTCAAGAATTTTACCGAAGAGGAGGCCAAGTTCGAAAAGCAACCACATTGGAATTGCTAACATCACCATTGAAATTGCATCTGGCGGTGTAATAAACATCGCTACAAAAAAACATCCAACAATAATAAAACGTCTTTTTTCAGCAAGGCTTTTTGTATTTACCACACCGATTAAAATAAGGAGAAGCGTAGCGATTGGAATTTCAAAAGTCAGTCCAAATACTAAAAATAACTTTAAGCAGAAGCTTAGGTAGCTATTAATATCCGTCATCGGTGCAACAGTTTCAGGCGATACACTAATAAAGAAATGTAAAATTGCCGGAAGAGTAATGTAATATGCAAAAGCAACACCCGCATAAAACAAGACAATACTACCGATGAGTAATGGTAGTGCTAAATGACGTTCTTTTTGATACAGCGCTGGACGAACAAATGACCAGATTTCATACAGAATAAATGGCATTGCCAGCACAAGTGCGACAAATAAATTGAGTTTAAAAGGCGCCATGAATGTTGCAGTGACATCGGTTGCAATCATTGACGAGGAGGTTGGAAGTTGCAGCCTCAAAGGTTCGGATAGTAATTGGTAAGTATTATTTCTAAATGGTAATAAGCAAAAAAATAAAAATAAGGTTACTCCGACAATCCTAAATAAATGACGTCGTAAAACGACCAAATGGCTCATGATTGGCATTTGGTCTAAATTTTCCTGATTATTTACAGTGGTTGAAGGCAGTTGGTTCATACGGCAATCTTCAATTTAACAGGTGATGTCTCTGAAATATCAGTTGATGATGCTAAAGGCATAAATTTTCTAATGTATGGCACTTTATAATGGCCTGATATAGGAAGACATATCCGAATAGGTTGGGGCACTGATTTGGTTGCCTCAGCCTTATCTATATTTTCAGAAATATTCTGCTTTTGAATTTCTTCAAGCTGTTGTTGTACTTTACGTTCTAGTGCTTCAATGCGGTTGAGTTCTTCTTGCATTTCTTTTCGAAACTCAGAAAGACGCAACTCTTGATCAATCTCATTTTGCAAATTGGTAATATAACGTTTTAGGCGAACATACCAACGACCAGCAAAGCGTGCAGCTTCTGGAAGTTTATCTGGACCTAAAACTAAAATTGCAATAATTGCAAAACAGAGTAGCTCTGTCATTCCTACATCAAGCATGGTCGAAAACCTTTAGCTTTTTACTGATGTGCTGTCAGGTGTTTTGACTTGGGCATCAATTGTACGTGGAGTATTAAGAGCAGTGGTCTCATCTTCTTCACGAACTGATTTTTTAAAGTCTTTTACTGCACCGCCTACGTCTTTACCGATATTTTTTAATTTAGACGTACCGAATAATAAAATAACGACAATTGCAAAAATAACGACATGCCAAATAGATAAACCGGCCATGATCTTATACCTCTTTTCAGTTTGCTTTATATCAACAGGTTGCCATGACAGGAATGTGACATTTATATGTCATTTTTAAGACAATGAATGACTGTCAAAACCTAAAAAGTTCATTTTATAAACTGAATATCTTGTTTTTTTATTTATACATAGTTTGAAAAGAGTCACTTAAATTACTTGAAATGGAGAGTACATTTCATTTTGAAAAGGTGTAGCATAGCAAGCTGGTTTTGATGAGCAAATGGAGAGAATGTGGCGTTATTATTGCCAATATTGGCATTTATCACTGGACTTTTACTTGCTCAGACTTCTCTTTCAGAAACGTTAAAACCTGTTCTTTCAGCTTGGCTTTCCCGTTTATTGATTCCAATTGTTATTATTTACAACATGGTATTTTATCAGCCAGGTAGTTTGAGTTTAATGCTGTTTAGCTTCGGTTCAGCATTTCTTATTTTCTTTGCTTATTTAGCTTTATTTAAAGACAGATTGTTAGCGCTATGCGTAAGTTATACCAACATGGGGTGGCTTGGCTTTCCCTTTGCCATGGCTTTATTTGGCCCTGATGCTACGGCACCTATTGTTGCGCTATATATTGGAGCCTCTCTTTTTGGCAATGCATGGGCTGTTACGGCAGTCACCACTGCACCACAAAGTAAGCTCAACATATTAAAAAAGGTTTTAACTTCTCCACCGTGTATTTCAATATGTTGTGCACTTTTACTTAGGTCGTTAGGTGCTCAACATATCGAGCATCCTGCTATACATTGGGTATATGAAGTTGCCAAGTTTGTCATGACTTTTGCTGGTATGTGTGTGCTGGGAATGTGGCTACGCCGTACCCGAGTGCATTTAAAAGACTTAATTTACAGTACAAAAGCTCAAGCATTTAAAGTAGTGTGCGGGTTTATTCTTTGTGGCTTAACTTATAGATTTTTACCCATTCCAAATATCAGTCAGCAAATTGGAGTGATGTTTTTAATGTTCTGTCTGCCGCCAGCAGCCAATATTGTAGCGCTAGAAACACATTATCAAGGGACGGGAAGATCGGCGGCTTATATTGCCTCAGGGACGATTGTGAGTTGTATTTTTATTGCGATTTATGCGGTATTTTTGCATTTCCCACTATAATTAATTTAAAAATTTTTCCCCTATATCTGCTTGTGCGAAGGCGACATGGATGCCGCCAGTTAGACTGTGGTACATGAACGTACCATCAGTCTAACAAAAGATTTTTGCTTACTTTTTCATCTTTGAAAAGTAAGGTCTGCCTATACAAAGTTTAATATATTCTAACGCTGCATATTGTGGCCATGTGATCAGCTTACTTCTGTAAGCTCTCTCTAAATAACTGCATCGCTTGTCCACGATGACTAATCTTATTCTTATCTTCTTTAGACAACTCAGCGCTAGAAACTTGTAGTTCAGGCAACCAGAACAATGGGTCATAACCAAAGCCATTTTCACCACGTGGCGCTTCTAAAATTTCGCCGTGCCAAATACCTTGGAAAATTTGTGGTAAAGGATCTTCAGCATGAGTGACTAAAGCAAGTACGCACACAAACATACCTTCAATCACTTCACCATTTTTACGGTAGGGTAAAAGGTCATTTAATAATTTGGCATTGTTGGCTGCATCGTCACCATGTTCTCCAGCATAGCGTGCTGAATAAATACCAGGTGCGCCGCCTAAGACTGGTACACAAATACCAGAGTCGTCAGCCATAGCAGGTTTACCTGAAATTTTAGAGGCATGACGAGCTTTAATAATGGCATTTTCAATAAAGCTTAAACCATCTTCAATTGCATCAGGAATATTAAGGCGACCTTGAGGAATAATTTCTACTGGTAAATTAAGCTGTTCAAAAAGTTTTTCAAACTCTGCGACTTTACCTTTGTTATTGCTGGCAAGAACTAAACTGCCCTGATCAAACCAATGTGGGGTAGACATAATAAAACCAAACTTTATAGCTAATATCGAACGTGAGTTATGTTACGTGTTTTTTAAGAGGGGATATAGAGGGAAATAAATAGAATATAAAATGGGACAACCTAAACTAAAGCCACCTTGTAGAGCATACAAGGTGGCTTTAGTCGAGTAAGGTTTTTTACGGATGAACCGTTATTATTGTGCTTGAATCCATTTGTCTGCACGGTCACGCGCTGTACGGATTTGTTCTTGAGTTAAGTTCGCTGCTAGAGCAGTTTTCTTACCTTCAGATAGGCTAATCACTTTATTGTCGAGCATGCCATCACGAGTTGAAAGCTCATACCACTGGTAAGCACCAACGTAGTTTTTCTTTTGCTCTTCCATCATAGCAAGGTTATAGCTTGCACGGTTATCACCATTGCTTGCTGCTTTTTCAAAGTATTTACGAGCCATAGACTCATCTTTTTTAACACCAATACCATCGGCATACATGCGGCCTACGTTTAATTGTGCTGGTGATAAACCTTGATCAGCTGCTGCTTTAAACCATGCGAAAGCTTGTTTGTCATCTTTTGCTACATCTTTACCATATTGATAATGTGTACCAAGATAAAACTGTGCGCCTGCTTGACCAGCTTTTGCTGCTTTCTGAAGATCGTTAATCCCCATTGTTGAAAAACGTGCAGCCTGACTCGCAACCGATTGTGGCTGGGCGATATAATCTGCATGAGCCTGCATACTTAGCAGTCCTGCAAATAGTGTGCTAAATAATGTCTTTTTCATAGTGCACTCACTCGATAAATAGCGACTTCACCAAACAAATTCGGAACATGTTTGCTTAACAGGCTTCCCTGCTGATTTCCATTGACGGCGAGTCGATTAATAATTTGTATCTGATTTTCAGCACATAGTGCTTCGAAATCTTTAAATGTACATAAATGAATGTTGGGGGTGTTATACCACATATATGGTAGAGCATCCGATACAGGCATCATTCCTTTTAATGCAAGAAAAGAGCGAGTCTTCCAATGCGCAAAGTTTGGAAAAGTAATAATTGCCTGTTTACCCACACGCACCATGTCTCTTAATAAAACATCGGGTGCATCTACGGCTTGCAAAGCTTGTGCCATAACCACATAGTCGAAGGACTGGTCTGCAAAGCGGCTTAAGCCGAGATTCAAATCTTGTTGAATAATATTTAACCCGCGACTGACGGCAATTGCAATCTTTTCTTGATCAATTTCTAAACCATAAGCACGAATTTGATGCTTTTGGCTCATATGAGCGAGTAATTCACCGTCACCACACCCTAAATCGAGTACGCTTGAGCCGGGTTTAATCCACTTTTCTGCCAGTTGTTGATCAATACGCATTAGCTTGCCTCCAGTGATGTCGATTTTAAGTGTTCTTCACCGCCTAAGAAAGCGCGCATGGTTTTGACATACAGTGGAATCGGGAATAAGAACGAGTCATGTCCTTGTTCAGCATCAATGTCGAGATAACTTACTGGCTTATGATTGGTAATAAGTGCATCTACAATTTCTTGTGAGCGGCTTGGTGCAAAACGCCAGTCAGTTGTGAACGAGACAATCAAGAACTGGCATTTAGTTTTACCCATCGCTTCAGTTAAAGAATGACCGTACTCACGAGATGGGTCAAAATAATCTAAAGCTTTAGTCATGATGAGATAGGTATTGGCATCAAAGTTACGGCTGAACTGTTCACCTTGATAACGTAAATAGCTTTCGACTTGAAACTCGACATCAAAACCGTACATAAATTTGCCAGATTTTAAATCACGGCCAAATTTTTGTTTCATGGCTTCTTCTGAAAGATAGGTGATATGACCGACCATGCGAGCCAGAATTAGTCCGCGTTTCGGGTAACTATCATTTTCTAAATAACGGCCATGATGGAAATCTGGATCAGACAAGATTGACTGACGAGCAACCTCATTAAATGCAATATTCTGTGCTGAAAGCTTTGGTGCACTGGCAATAATCACACATTTTTGTAGGCGGTCAGGGTAGTCTACGGACCATTGTAGTGCTTGCATGCCTCCTAATGATCCACCAACCACTGCATACCAGACATTTACACCCAAACGGTCAGAAAGCATGGCCTGAGTTTTAACCCAGTCGCGTACCGTTACTAATGGGAAATCAGGTCCATAAGGGCGATTGTCATTTTCAGGATTTGGTGAGGTCGGGCCAGTTGAGCCATTACAACCACCAATATTATTTAGCGAAACTACAAAAAACTTATTTGTATCGATTGCCTTACCCGGGCCAATACAACTATCCCACCATCCAGCTTTTTTATCATCTTCATGGTGATAACCCGCTGCATGATGATGTCCGGAAAGAGCATGACAGATTAAAATTGCATTTGATTTATCAGCATTTAAAGTGCCGTAAGTTTCGACCATTAGTTCAAAACGTGGCAAAACACGATCACATTCAAGGTGTAATGGTTCTTCAAATTGGAACTTTTGCGGAGTGACTAACCCCACTGAATCAGCTGGAAAAGACACGGGAACATTTCGCCTTTTAAATCTTTCAGGAATAAAAAGAAAGGATACCAAGCTAGGTATCCTTTCCAAAGTCTTTTTTTTAATTAAACAGCGGCGGCAACAACCTGATCTGTACTTAAAACACCTTGATCTATCAAACGGTTGGTACACGCAATAATTGCTTCAATTGATGAGGTGACTGTATTGTCATGAACACCAGCACCAAATGAGCCTTTACCTGTACCTTTTACTTGAAGTTCAATTAAAGTTAAGGCTTTCGCATTTGCACCTGAACTAATACTACGTTCTTCATAGTTCAATACGTCAATTGGTAATTGAAGAGCATTTAAGAATGCAGAAATTGGCCCGTTACCTTCACCACGAAGTTGTTGTGTTTCACCTTCGACATCAATATCAAGTTCGATAATTTGAGTGCCATTAATGTCAGATAACTTGTAGTGTTTGACTGTGTAATGGTGGTTTTTCACATCAACATACGCGTCTTTAAATAAGGTCCAGATTTCTTTAGCGTTAATTTCTGTACCGTTCTCATCAGCATATTGTTGAACAACCTGACTGAATTCGATTTGCAAACGACGTGGTAATACAACGTTGTAGTTCGATTCTAATAAATAAGCGATACCACCTTTACCAGACTGACTATTTACACGAATTACAGCATCGTAGTCACGGCCCAAATCTTTCGGGTCGATTGGTAAGTAAGGCATATCCCAGATTTCTTCGTTTTTCTGGTACTCGAAGCCTTTTTTAATCGCATCTTGATGTGAACCAGAGAATGCAGTAAATACCAAATCACCTGCATATGGATGACGAGGGTGTACAGGTAAACCAGTACATTCTTCAACCGTTGCAATCACTTCATTAATATTAGAAAAATCTAACTCTGGTGCTACACCTTGGGTATACATGTTCAATGCAATAGCTGCAACGTCAACGTTACCTGTACGTTCACCATTACCGAACACACAGCCTTCAACACGGTCAGCACCAGCCATAATGGCAAGTTCTGATGCAGCAATACCACAGCCGCGGTCATTGTGGCAGTGAACAGAAATAATTACACCATCACGACGTGCCAAATTACGATGCATCCATTCAATTTGGTCTGCATAAACATTTGGTGTAGAAACTTCTACAGTCGCTGGCAAGTTTAAAATAACTTTATGATCTGGACGTGCATCCCAGATTTCTGTGACGGCATCACAGACATCTTTAGCGACTTCTAATTCAGTTGCAGAGAAACATTCTGGGCTGTATTGGAAAATCCAGTCTGTTTGAGGATATTGAGCCGCATACTCTTTAACTTTTTGAGCAGCATTAATTGCTAATTGTTTTGCGCCATCAACATCTACATTCAACACCTTTTGACGGAAGGTTGGAGAGTTCGAGTTATAAATATGTACAATCGCTCGTTTAGCACCTGCCAAAGATTCAAAAGTACGTTCAATTAAATGGTCACGTGCTTGAACCAAAACCTCAATGTATACGTCATCAGGAATATGATTTTCTTCGATTAACATGCGAGTAAAATCGAAGTCAATTTGAGATGCAGAAGGGAAACCGATTTCAATATGCTTAAAACCAATTTTCACAAGCATTTTGAACATTTTGAATTTTTGTTCCATGTTCATTGGTTCAAAAATTGCTTGGTTACCGTCACGTAAATCCGTACTCATCCAGATTGGCGCTTTTGTAATTTCGTTATTTGGCCATTGGCGATCTGGTAAATCCACACGCTGGTACATACGGCGGTATTTTTTGCTAGGGTCAGCCAACATCATGAGAAAACTCCTTGTCTCGTAGCGCGGTTGCTCTGGATATATTTAAAAGGCAACGTCTCTACTTAATATATGGTATCTAATTTAGAAAAATTAAAGGGAATTTCAAAGTGCTGCTTTAAAAAGCAGACAAAATTTTTATACGCGCGCTTGGCGCAGCATCAGGAGTTGCAGATGATGTCTTGCTTGAGTAGGCGGGGCAAACAAGTAATTCGTTTTCATCTCTAGACCATGAAATAATAAGTTTGGTGGTTTGCAGGTAATCTTGTTATTTAGATATATCACATCTAAAGAATGATTACACCTTGTGCAAAATTCTTATCATAATTTTAGTTAAGTTGTTTAGAAAATAATTTTCTAATTTTGCGCTGTTTTGTTTTTTGTGGGAAATAATTTTCATATTTTTGCCTTATTAAGGTAAAAAAGATTATCTGCTCTTAAAAAGGCAAAAATAAATATAGTTACAGTTCTGACCACATACGGATTAAATTATGATAAATATTGGTCAGCTTCATGACTTCTGAATAGTTATCGCCGTGTGATTTACGTAGTTCTCGAATGCTCTCATCAAGATTAAATAAAAGATGACGTTTACTATCGTCACGGACCAAACTTTGTACCCAGAAAAAAGAAGCAAAACGAGTACCTGTGGTAATGCTACTGACTTCGTGCAGGCTAGTAGACGGGTAGAGCACGACATCACCTGCCGGTAATTTAACTTCGTGATAACCATAAGTGTCTTCAATCACTAGGTCACCACCTTCATATTCATCTGGTTCACTTAAAAATAATGTGCAAGATAAATCAGTGCGTAGCTGTTCAGAAGTTCCACGGATAAGGCGAATCGAGTTATCTACATGGAAACCAAAGCTTTCATGTTCATCATAACGATTAAAAAGTGGTGGAATAATTTTGTGGGGTAGGGCTGCGGCCTGAAACACTGGATTTTGCCAAATTGCTTTGATGACAAGATCACTTAAATGATGAGTAAGGGGATCTTGTTCTGAGAGTTGCTGATTTCTTTTCACAGAAGCAGACAAGGTGCCGGCAGTCACTTTCCCACCTACCCAATTGGCATCTTCCATGAGCTTACGAAACTCGGCAACTTGCTCTTTGCTTAAAACATTGGGGATATGATGAATCACGGCAAACACCTTTTAAGATATATTCTATTTGTAAAAATAGCCTCATGATGAGGCTATTTTATAGGAAACTAAATGAAATCCATAAAAATATTATGGGATTTAGGATTAATATTTAAAGTTAATTGCTAACACTGCGTTACGACCTTCACCCTCATTTGCATAATGAGCTGCATGGGCACTAGTAAAGTAACGTTTGTCAGAAATATTATTAACATTTAATTGTAGATCTACATTTTCATCAACTTTGTACTGAACCATTGCATTGTAAATAGTGAATGCAGGTAAGATTTTGGTTGAAGTCAATGCGGTATTTGGATTTGTGTTTGCATACACTTGGTCACGGTATTGTGCACCTGCACCTACGGTTAGTTTTGGTAGAACTTTATAAGTGGTCCATAAGCTTGCACTATTTTTTGCAACGAATGGTAGAGGTTTGCCTTCTTGAGCAACAGCATTGTAGGCAGCTTTTTCAACTTCACTATCAAGATAGCTATAACCTACAGCCATTTCCCATTTATCGGTAATATGACCAGTTAAACCAAGCTCAAAACCATCAACTTTACTTTCACCAGCATTAGTTGTGGTGTTTGCATCAACTGCAATACGCGTATTTTGCTTTTCGGTACGGAAAATTGCGGCTGTAACATTCGCGCGATTTTCCCAAAGGCTCCATTTTGTTCCCACTTCGTAAGTACGAGCTTTTTCTGGATCTAAAGCCTGATTCGATGCAGACAGGCCATCAATATCAGCATCCATACCTACTGGGTTAGCAGCGGTAGCATAGCTTGCATAAATACTGCCATGTTCAGTTGGACGGAATACTACGCCAGCTTGATACGAGAAGAAATCAGAGTCATTGGTATACACAGTTCCAGCAGGCGTAGTAGTGTTACCACTTATGTAGTCCTTATTGAACTTTAACTCTGAATCGAATTTATCCCAACGCGCACCTAAATTGAGCAACCAGTATTTATTGAATTCAATGCTATCTAAAGCATAAATTGATACTGTTTCATTGGTTGATGTTCTTTGTTTTGGATTCGTTGTTAATGAACCTAACCATGGGGCATTCCCAGATGGATTTGTTAAACTGGTACACCACCCATCATTATTTTTACACGTATTATCAAAGCCAGTTGTCGTTGTTCCCTTATAACCAGGGTAGATGATGTTATATGAGCCACGTTCAGTCTCTTCACGACTATATTCAGCACCTACATTAAAACTATGTGTAAGCTGACCAGTTTGAAGTTTCCCGGCTAAAGATAGTTGATCTGTGAACGCTTCTGTTTCACGAATAGATTGTGTAACACGGCGCCAAACTTGATTTTTATAAATGTTGCTCTTAGAGTCATCTGGGTTAGTGTAGATATAGTCTGCTTTAGAGCGGCTATAGCTTGCTGTGTTACTAAGTGTTAGATCATCATTAAAGTCATGTTCTAACTTCAATGAGCCAATATGGTTTTCGCGTTTGTCGAAATCACGCGCTTTCCAACCATAATATGCTCCTTGCTTAACAGCGACAGGCTTACCATCTCCTTTTTCTGCACCAGCAGGAACATTTGATTTCGGTGTACCATCATTATTAACAAGGTTTGGGTTATTGAATGGAATACCTGAATCAGGTTCATCATTACTTTTTAAGAAGTAATAGCTTAATGTAGCTCGGTTTGCAGAACCTAAGCCGAGCGCTAGGCTCGGTGCAATACCAACACGAGCGTATTCGGCTCCATTACTTTGACCAGGTTTGTCATTTTCATGGCCCATAACAACAACACGGCCAGCAACACCATTGCCAAAGTCTTTGTTGGCATCAAGCTGAATATGACGGTAGTTGTCTGTACCACCCGCAACAGATCCTTGATAAACATTACCTTCATGGGCAATTTTTGGAATAAGGTTAATGCTGCCACCAATCCCGCTTCCCCCAGTTAAAGCAGAGCTTGAGCCCTTGATGACTTCAACTTGTTCAATCGCAAACATGTCACGAGTTTGAGCTGTTGCATTACGAACACCATCAACATAAATAGAAGATTGGCCGTTATAACCACGAATATAAGGAATATCTGTATATGGAACGCCGCCTTCACCAGCACCAAGTGTAATACCTGGTTCATTGCGTAGAGCTTCGAGTAGGGTATTTGAATTCGTTTCTTGAAGTAGCTTTTGGGAAAGAATTGACACCGATTTTGGCGTATCTTTTAGCGGAGCTACAAATTTCGCGTTCGCAGACTGATCTATTTTCAATGATTCTGCTTGATTTGCTTCAGCATGCACATTAATAGTTTTTAATACTTCAACTTGTTCTTGTGCGATAGCAGCGGTTGCTATCACAGAGAGAGAAGAAGCAATTGCAGACGATACAATTTTCTTGCGGGTTTTGATGAAAGACATAATTTCAGGACTTTAAATCATAAAGGTTATGCGAATAATAATAATTCTTATTTATATGTACAGTTTGTGTTAATTGGATTTGTCGATAGAATTGTGAAGGAAATGTGAAAGGTTGGATGGGTTTTAGTATTAAAAAATAGCTAATTATTTGATTGTGTTTAATTGTTTTAAAAAGCGATAAATTTATGAAAAATGATTGTAAATTTAGATTTATAAAGAATAACTAAAAAATTAGTTTTACTTAAGTACTTATGAAAAATATTTAAAGAATCATAAAATTACTGTGAAATTTACTAGAATAATGTCCTTCACTTACATGAAGTGATCGGTTAATTTTGTATATCTTGAAAGTTGTCATATAATACAGCACTTTTTTAAAAACTGTTCCTACTAACTAATTTTTATCGAGGAAGCCATGCAAGTAACGACTGAAGCGGTTTCGGGCGTTGCCCGTCGTTTAAATGTGTCTGTACCGACGAGCCGTATTAACGAGCAATTTGAAGCTCGTTTGAAGCGCACTGCCAAAACTGTGAAGATCAACGGCTTCCGTCCAGGTAAAGTACCTGAAAACGTTGTTCGTCGCGAATACGGTGCAAGCATTTATCAAGAAGTTGTAAATGACATCATTCGTGATAGCGTTTTTGAAGCAATTCAACAAGAAAAAATCAATGCGGTAGGTATGCCGAACATTGAGAAAGTTGAACATAAAGAAGACGCTTTAGTTTTTGAAGCAACTGTAGAAGTTTATCCAGAAATTGAAGTAAAAGCATTTGACGGCTTAGAAGTTGAACGTAAATCAGCTGAAATCAAAGACGCTGACGTTGACGCTATGATCGAAAACTTGCAAAAACAACGTCAAACTTGGGCTGTAACCAAGGGTATGGCGAAAAAAGACATGCAAGTGACTTTTGACTTTGAAGGCACTATCGATGGTGAGAAGTTTGAAGGCGGTTCTGCTGAAGACTTTAAACTTGTGTTAGGTTCAGGTCGTATGATCCCTGGCTTCGAAGATGGCATCATTGGCATGAAAGCTGGTGAAGAGAAAGTAATTGACGTTACTTTCCCTGAAGATTACCAAGCTGAAAACTTGGCTGGTAAAGCAGCTCAGTTCAAAATCACTGTGAAGCAAGTTGAAAAATCTAAACTTCCAGAAATTGATGCTGAATTCTTAAAAATCTTCGGTGTAACTGAAGAAGAAGGCGTTGAGAAGTTAAAAGCTGACGTTCGTAAGAATATGGAACGTGAAGTTCGCAATGGTTTACGTAACCAAGTTAAACAAGCTGCTTTTGATGCTCTTGTTGCTGCGAATGAAGTTGAAGTTCCAACTGCAATGGTTGCTCAAGAAATTGACCGTCAACGTCAACAAATGGTTCAACAGTTCACTCAACAATTTGGTGGTGCAGGCGCGCAATCTTTTGACAAGAGCATGCTTCCTGACGAATTGTTCAAAGAACAAGCAGAGCGTTCTGTTAAGCTTGGCGTATTGGTAAGCAAAGTTTTAGCTGATGCTAAACTTGAAGTTGACCAAGCTCGCGTTGATGCTTACATTGATGACATGGCTTCTTCTTACGAAGATCCAACTGAAGTGATCGAATACTTCAAAAATGATGCTCAACAACGTGCTCAAATCGAAGCAGTTGTATTAGAAGATCAAGTTGTTGATCACATCTTAGCTGGTGCTAAAGTGACTGACAAAGCTGTATCTTATGATGACTTATTGAAAGAACAGCAAGCTCGCCGTATGGGCTAATCTTTTGAGAAGTCAGAAAAAGGCGCCTGAGGCGCCTTTTTTGTTTTTCTTTATGTGGTCAATTAGAGTGCGGCATTAAGTACTTAGGTATAAATAATATAATATTTCAGTGCGAACCTTTTGCAATTTGAGAAATTATCCCGCATATTGTTGCCATAGGTTAAGTCACAAAAAATTTAGGAATAAATAACGTATGTATGTTCCAACAATTGAAAATGCTTTAGTTCCTGTTGTGGTTGAACAATCTTCTCGCGGCGAACGTTCTTTTGATATTTATTCACGACTTTTACGTGAGCGCGTCATTTTTTTGACAGGTGAAGTTGAAGATAACATGGCAAATCTGATTGTTGCCCAAATGTTGTTTTTAGAAGCTGAAAATCCTGATAAAGATATCCACCTTTATATCAACTCTCCAGGTGGATCTGTGACAGCGGGCATGGCCATTTATGACACAATGCAGTTTATTAAGCCTGATGTCGTGACATATTGTATGGGTCAAGCTGCTTCAATGGGTGCATTCTTGTTAAATGCGGGCGCCAAAGGCAAACGCTATTGTTTAGAAAATGCCCGTGTCATGATTCATCAACCATTGGGTGGTTTCCGTGGTCAAGCATCGGATATTGAAATCCATGCGCGTGAAATCCTCTTTATTAAAGAACGTTTGAACCGCTTAATGGCAGAGCACAGTGGTCAAGACTATGAAACCGTTGCTCGTGATACTGACCGCGATAACTTTATGACAGCCCAAGCTGCTAAAGAATATGGTCTGGTTGATCAGGTGTTAAGTAAGCGTCCATAAGGACCTTATTATATAAATAACTTGAGATGTTGAAAAAGGTCTCCATTTAGTTATTTATGCAGTGCATCTTGCCCTAATATTTAAGATTCTATTTGTGGAGTGAATATGTCCGAACATCCTCAAGGACAAAAACATTGTTCATTTTGCGGTAAAACGCAGTCTGAAGTCGGGAAACTGATTGCAGGTGAGGACGCATATATTTGTAATGAATGTGTGGATGTCTGCTTAGACCTTGTACAAACCAGCCAACAGGTTGAAGCAGGTGACTGGGCGAGTAAGGCATTGCCAAAACCACATGAAATACGTGCTGCGCTTGATCAATATGTTATTGGTCAAGATCTTGCCAAAAAGACATTATCTGTTGCGGTTTATAACCATTATAAGCGCTTAAAAGTTGGTCATAATGGCCATGTGTCTAAAGAAGTAGAAATTGCTAAAAGTAATATCTTACTGATTGGACCTACTGGCTCAGGTAAAACTTTACTTGCGCAAACATTAGCTCGCCTTTTAGATGTTCCATTTGCGATGGCAGATGCAACAACATTAACCGAAGCTGGTTATGTGGGTGAGGATGTTGAAAATATTGTGCAAAAGCTTTTGCAAAAAGCAGACTACGATGTAGAGAAGGCTCAGAAGGGCATTATCTATATTGATGAGATTGATAAGATTACTCGTAAATCTGAAAATCCATCAATTACGCGTGATGTGTCTGGTGAAGGTGTACAACAAGCATTATTAAAAATGATTGAAGGTACAGTTGCTTCGATTCCGCCTCAAGGTGGTCGTAAGCATCCACAGCAAGAGTTTATCCAAATTGACACCTCAAATATCTTATTTATTTGTGGTGGTGCATTTTCTGGTTTGGAAAAAATTGTACAACAGCGTCAAGAGAAAGGCGGTATTGGTTTTACAGCTGACGTTAAAAACAAAGATGAAACCAAAAAGCTTGCTGAATTGTTCCGTCAGGTTGAGCCAACTGACTTAGTGAAATTTGGTTTAATTCCTGAATTCATTGGTCGTTTACCAGTGATTGCGACACTTGAAGAGCTAGACGAAGAAGCTTTAATGCAAATTTTGACTGAGCCAAAAAATGCATTAACTCGCCAGTATCAATATCTTTTCACTATGGAAAATATTGATCTAATCTTTGAAGACTCTGCATTGCGTGCTGTTGCTAAAAAAGCGCTTGAACGTAATACAGGAGCGCGTGGTCTACGTTCTATTATGGAAAACGTACTGCTTGAAACTATGTATGATTTACCAAGTCGTACAGATGTTGGAACAGTCATTATTAATGAAGCAGTTATTAATGGTGAAGCAGAACCTGTTTATCAGGCTGAACGTCAGCCTAAAGAAGCTGCAACGCATGAAAGTGTTGCTAAGGCAGATTTAAAGGTTATTGATTCGAAGTCTGCATAGATTTCATTCATCTAAAAAGCATGAATCGCGTTAGTGATTCATGCTTTTTTTGTTTTCAATTTATATGGGTAGTGTTAATCTTAAAAATACAAAATACGCATAGTTTTGCGGTGTAAAAAATAAATCAAAAACAAAACGCTTTGAGGGATGCCATGCGTTATTTAATCGTATCTTTGTGCTGTGCCGGACTATTTGTGGGCTGTCAAAGTTCATCTCATTTAGAAAAAAATCCGAGTGAATTGACCGCGACTCTACCTAAAGTTGATGTTGAAAAAGAACCTGGTTTATTAGATCAATATCATTTAGGCGGTTTTACTGTAGGAGGGTGGGTCAACCAAAAATTGGGTCAGACTTTTGCTCCAATTAAACCACAAAATGAACAGGCAGCTGTAGTTTATCTATATCGACCAGACACAAAATGGAATCGTCAGGAAATCGCAGCGATTAATCTCTTTGTGAATGGTAAGCGCATTCCGAGTCTATTACATAATCATTATTACTGGATTGAGTTGCCAGCAGGAACATATCGCCTTTCTGCGAGTCGCCCTTTACTTGGTATCCATTTTCAAGAACCAAAATATATTGATATCACTGTTGAGGCGGGAACGTCTTATTATTTGAAATATGATGAAGAAAATAAAATGGACCGAAGTGAACATACTGGTCCATTTATGTTAATGCAAGACAATATTGGACGTAGAGAGATAGCATTTACCGAGTTGAAATCTTCTAGCTATAATTTTGTGGCTGAAGATGCTTCAGGAAAGATCCGTCATAAACCACAAGAATTAAAGCCAGCCAAATATGATGAAAAATCAGATGTACATCTGATTAAACCATTTAAATTATGGAATCCTTTAACTTGGTAATAGCCTAAAAAAGATAAAGAAAAGTTAAGACTTTTCTTTATCTTTCATCAACGGTGCAAGAATTTTAAGCATCTCTTCTTGCATATGATCTCGTGCTTTAGGGTCATTAAATGTTTGCTGTCCCAACTCCATCATATATTCTGAAATTTGCCCCATAATCTGTACGTTTTTGCGCGTAATTGATTGGCCTTCTGGGGTTTTTAAAAATTTCAGATTAGCCTGAATTTCCTCTTCAGTATAAGTCTTAAGATAAATATCCTGTAAGGCTTGGGCGGTTTTTGGATTGCTAATGAGCTGATTGCTCGAATCTTTTAGGAGTAAACCTAACTTCTTCGCGGCCTCTTTTTCTTTTGGACCTAAAGTTTTGATACCCGTGATATTACTAACGATCTGTTCTGCCTGTTGATCATAATAAGGTGTTAATTCATTAATTGATTCTTTAAGCAGGTAATCAATTTGGCTCATTTGCATGAGTTCTTTAACTGAACTTAATTTGGCAGGAGAGGCAAATAAGCTTGTGGTAATACAGCTTAGGCAGAGGCTGATTGAGAGATTTTTAAGAATAGGGCGAATAGTCATGAAATGACCTATATTCAATATTTGGCGAGAGGGTGCTTTCATTAATAGCACAGATTGACGAAGTAATTGTTACAATTCTTTTCAGATTTTAAAATAAAAAAAGAATGCATAAAAAAAGCACCGAATTCGGTGCTTTTCTTGATTAGCCAGCTGCTGCATCGACTACTGGAATTTTTCCAATTTTCGCTTGCCAGATTTTTGGAGCTACTGCGTGAATTGAAGTACCGTTTACATCAACTGCAACAGAAACAGGCATATCTTCAACTACGAATTTGTAGATGGCTTCCATACCTAAGTCTGCAAACGCAACAACTTCAGCTTCGCGAACAGCTTTAGATACGAGGTAAGCCGCACCACCAACTGCCATTAAGTAAGTTGCTTTGTTGTCTTTGATTGCTTCAATTGCTGTAGGACCACGGTCAGCTTTACCGATCATACCGAATAGGCCAGTATGTTCTAATACTTTACGTGTGAATTTATCCATACGTGTTGCAGTTGTAGGGCCAGCAGGACCAACGACTTCATCACCCACTGGATCAACAGGGCCAACGTAGTAAATAAACTTACCTTTAAGATCAACTGGTAATTCTTCACCATTATCGATCATTTCAACCATACGTTTGTGCGCAGCATCACGACCTGTGTACATTGTTCCGCTAAGAAGTAATGTGTCACCCGGTTTCCAAGAGTCCATTTCTTCTTGAGTAATGGTATCAAGGTTTACGCGTTTAGACTGTGAAGAGTCCCAAGTTACAGATGGGTAGTCTTCAAGTTTTGGTGCTTGAATATGAGCTACACCTGTACCATCAAGCTGGAAGTGAGCATGACGAGTAGCAGCACAGTTAGGAATCATACCTACTGGTTTACCAGCAGCATGACATGGGTAATCTTTAATCTTAATATCAAGAACAGTCGTTAAACCACCGAGACCTTGTGCACCAATACCAAGTGCATTTACTTTTTCAAAGATTTCTATACGAAGCTCTTCGATTTTGTTCTCTGGTCCACGGCGAAGTAATTCATCCATATTGATTTCTTCCATGAGTGCTTCTTTAGCAAGCATCATGGCTTTTTCAGCAGTACCACCAATACCAATACCGAGCATACCAGGAGGACACCAGCCTGCACCCATAGTTGGAACGGTTTTAAGTACCCAGTCAACAATCGAGTCAGATGGGTTAAGCATCGCAAGTTTAGATTTGTTTTCTGAACCGCCACCTTTAGCAGCAACAGTAATATCTACTTTGTTACCCGGAACGAGTTTGTAGTGAATTACAGCAGGGGTATTATCTTTTGTATTTTTACGACCAAATGCAGGGTCAGCAAGTACAGATGCACGAAGAACGTTGCTGTTTTCAAGGTAACCTTGGCGAACACCTTCATTTACTGCATCGTCTAAGCTCATCGTTAAATCAAATTTAACATCTAAGCCCACTTCAAGGAAAACGTTAACAATACCAGTATCTTGGCAAATTGGACGATGACCTTCCGCACACATGCGAGAGTTAATTAGAATCTGTGCAATTGCATCCTTTGCGGCTTTGTTTTCTTCGCGATCATAAGCACGGCTCATCGCTTGGATAAAGTCTTGCGGGTGATAGTACGAAATAAACTGTAGGGCGTCCTTGATCGATGTAATCAAGTCATCTTGTTTGATAATCGTTGTCATACCAGAAAATCTCTTGAGCGGGCTGTTAGCTAGCGGGCTAAATTATATGACAAAAAGAGGGTGTTGTGGGAGATTGGTTGATCTTTTGACCGAAAGTCGCATAAGAAGATATTGATGTGATTTAAATGCCAGAAATCGGAAAATTATTTATTTTTGAATGACTAAAATAAAAAAAGCCATTTGAGCGGATATCAAATGGCGAGAGGTAGTAAAGGTGAATTTATTAATTATTTGGCAGTGGCTTGCTGTTCTGCCTGAATTGCCGTTAATGCAATGGTAAAGACGATGTCATCTACCAAGGCTCCACGAGATAAGTCATTGACTGGTTTGTTGAGGCCTTGCAGCATTGGTCCAACGCTCACAACATTTGCAGCACGCTGTACTGCTTTGTAAGTGGTATTACCCGTATTTAAATCTGGGAAGATAAATACATTCGCACGGCCAGCAACGCGTGAGTCAGGTGCCTTTTGACGCCCCACACTTTCAACTGAAGCTGCATCGTATTGAAGTGGACCATCAATCAGTAAGTCAGGACGACGTTGTTGAGCAATTTGAGTTGCTTGCTGTACTTTTTCAACATCAGCACCTGTTCCGGAAGTACCGGTTGAGTAGCTGATCATGGCAATACGCGGGTCAATTCCAAAGGCTTTCGCTGAGTCAGCCGACTGAATTGCAATTTCAGCAAGTTGTTCTGCTGTCGGGTCTGGATTAATCGCACAGTCACCATATACATAAACTTCATCTGGTAAAAGCATAAAGAATATAGATGAAACTAGTGAATATTCAGGTGCTGTCTTGATGAGTTGGAATGCTGGGCGGACCGTATTTGCTGTGGTGTGTACCGCACCTGAAACTAAACCGTCGACTTGATCTAAGGCTAACATCATGGTGCCAAGCACTACGGTATCTTGAAGTTGTTCTTTCGCTTGCAGCTCGTTGAGTTTACCTTTACGTAGCTCAACCATTGGTACAACGTATTGATCACGAATACTATCAGGGTCGACAATTGCCAATTCAGCAGGTAATTCAATACCGCGTGCTTTTGCAACATCGTGCACAGCATCTGGTTTAGCCAGCAAAATACAGTCGGCAATGCCACGTGCCTGACAAATTGCCGCAGCTTGAATGGTGCGTGGTTCATCACCTTCAGGTAGCACAATCCGTTTTTTCGCTGCAATCGATTTTTGCACCAGTTCATGACGGAAAGCTGATGGCGACAGGCGAGGGGTAGCAGCATTGTTGCTGTGCTGTTTAAGCCATTCAACATCAATATGACTTGAAACAAATCGAGTCACTTGCTCTGCACGTTCAGTATCGTCAGTTGGAATCTCATTGCCAAAATTAGATAAACGCTGTGCAGTTTCAAGTGTGTTTAAACGGGTATGTAAAATCGGTAACCCTTGTTTAATTGCACTTTGGCAAAACTCTAAAAGTTCTGGTGCTGGTGCTTCTCGTTCAGTCAGTACCAAACCTGCAAGAGGAATACCATTGCTGGTTGCCAAACTACTTGCAAGTAAAACATCGGTACGCTCAGATGCGCTAATAATTAACTCGCCTGCAATAAACTTATTCAGTTCATATTCAATGCTTGAAGCAATTAAACTCGAATGCAAAATTCGACGTGTTTTAGCTTCACCTTGATGTACCCATTGCCCATCAATGACATTTGCAATATCGAGAGTTCTCGGTACGCTTAGCGTGTTACTAAAAGGAACAAGTCCAATAATTGGTAAGTCACTAGAGCCGAAATAACGATTATATTTTTGCAGTTCGGTCGTAAATTTTGCGATTTCTTCAGTCGGTCGTAACGATGGATCAAACGCAACAGGAATTTGTGCTGTTTCTTCAGTTAATCCACGGGTACGCATAAACAGTACACCAGCAGTACGATTTGATGTTGCTCCACCAAACTGACGTAAATGAGCATCTACTTTTTCTGCTGCTTTTTTCGGGTTTTGAATATCTGCTGTGCTGACCAGCACGACTTCTGCATCAAGTGCTTGAGCAAGACTTGCGTTGAGTTCACTGGCAAAGTGGTCTTGTCCGTTAGGTAATAAGCCTTCCACAATAATGACATCATGGTCTGCTGCAACACTACGATGAAGGCTAACAGCTTCTTCAAGTAATTCATCTACTTCCCCAGCGGCAATAAGCTGAGTTAATTTTTCATGCGAAATAGATTGAACAGTTTTACTTTGAAATAAATGACCAAATAATGAAGTGGTTCGGTCAAGATGTTCTTGGTCTTCTTGAGAAAATGGTTTTAAAAAGCCTGCTTTAATCCCGTTACAATCAAGTGCGTAAATCATGCCTAAGCAGGCAGAGGTTAAACCAACCCCTTCGCCTGTAGGAATCAATAAAATTGTATTCATATAAACCTATAAATAAACGAATATCGAGTTTTCGCTAAGCTCTAATTAGGCAAGGCTTGCTACAGATGCTGTATTTTCTGCTGCTTCAACAACTTGACGAGTTTCTTTGGCAATACGGCCTTCCTCGTCTGTAGGAATGACCCAAATTTGAGGTCCTGTTCCATTGTCGATTCGTCCTTCAGTGCCACGTTTTAGGTTGTTGTTTTGATCTTTATCAAGCTGCAAACCAAAATGAGGTAAATAAGCTAAGGTTTTTTCACGAATATAAGCTGAGTTTTCGCCAATACCGCCTGTGAAGATTAGACCGTCCAAAGTCGGTAAGCCACAGCTTAATGCAGCCAGTGATTTTGCAAGGCGATAGCTAAACACTTCAATTGCAAGACTAGCATCTTCATTACCATTTTCAGCAGCTTCAATCACTGTACGCATGTCGTTAGACAGTTGAGATAAACCTAGTAAGCCACTTTCATTATTTAAAACTTTATCAATTTTTGCTAAATCCCAACCGAGGTTTTTCGCAAGGAAGCTATGTAAGCTTGGATCAACGTCACCACTACGCGTTCCCATCACTACGCCTTCAAGTGGAGTAAGGCCCATAGACGTGTCAACACTTTGTCCATTCCACACTGCGCAAGTTGAACTGCCGTTTCCTAGATGCGCTGTTAACCATCCACCTTTTTTCAGGTTACCTGCCAGCTCACTCGCTTTGTCAGACACATAGGCGTGACTTGTACCATGGAAGCCATAACGGCGGACATTGTGGTCAGTATATAAAAACTTAGGAATTGCATAACGATATGCATGCGGTGGCATGGTTTGATGGAATGCAGTGTCGAATACGGCAACTTGAGGTAATTCAGGAAATAGACGTACGGTTGCGTCAATACCAATTAAATGTGCTGGGTTATGAAGTGGGGCTAAAGGTGTCGCAGCACGAATACGTTCAATAATTTCAGGAGTGAGTAATTCTGCTTTGGTTAAACCACCCCCGTGTACAACACGATGTCCGATTGCTTGCGGTTTGTAGTTGGCAAGACGTGCAAGTAAAGTTTCTAAAGCTTTGGCATGATCAGCATAAGGGATTGAAAGTTCAAGTGGTTCACCACCTACTGTAATTCCCTTAATACGAGCATCAGCTGCCCCCAAGTTTTCTGCTAAACCGTAAATACGATCTTCACGACGCTCTGAAACCAGTGCGTATTTAATTGATGAAGAGCCGCAATTGATAACTAATACTGATGTAGCCACGTTGAAATACCCAAGTCCTGATTTAAAATAGTTTTCCTAACTTCCTGTTCAACATGTATTATTTTTCGATACAGATTGAACGGGTTGTCATGTTTTAACATGTGTTGTTTTTCTGTCCAAGATAGACTTTAGCCCATTAGACTTAAGCACTATCGACCATCAAATTATTTCTAACTAACATTTGTCCAGTATAAAGCTTAACCACTGTATTCCTTGTTTTTTTATACGTGTAGAAACGAGTTTTTTGTATATATTTATGAAAGGTAAATTTCTATTTAATGTATTTTTCAAATATTTGGTATAAATTTTTTAAGAAAAAAGAAGTGGTGTTATTTTAATCAAACTATAGGGGAGTATTACAAATAATATACGTAAATGAAATTAAATTTTAATCGTTTATATATAGGTTAAAATATATAAATCATAAACATTTTTAATATAAAACTTAGTATAAAAAAGCCGGTATAAATACATTTATAAGAATATTTTATTGCTTTGATATTATGAGAATTTTCTCGTAGTTATTAGAAGCTAATATACCAGTAAATATAGTCAAAAATAAAACCAGCTTTTTGTTTAAAACTTAAACATAATTTGTATTTAATACCCATGCTCCGGTATTACCGTAAAATTGACTAGGGCTTGCATGTCGCTTTTTGCCTTAATAATATTGTTCCTTCCCCTTATCAAATGATGATGAAATATATCATTTGGTCTATTTTTATGTTCCGGCTTATCCGGTTGTATAGGAGCGTCCAGCATGGACTTGCCGAATCCAATATTGGCAAAAGTGACCGAGCGTGTAATCGCACGTAGTCAAAAAACTCGTTCTGCATATTTACAACGTATTGAACATGCACAAGGCAAATTTCCTGCTCGTGGAGCACTTTCATGTGCCAATCTGGCTCATGGTTTTGCCAGTATGGACGATAATGAAAAATTAATTATTAAAGTAGGCCGTGAACCAAATATTGGCATCGTATCTTCATATAACGAAATGCTGTCGGCTCACGCACCATATAAAACATTTCCAGATTTAATTAAAAATGCCGCTCGCGAAAATGGGGGAGTAGCGCAGTTTGCAGGTGGTGTTCCTGCGATGTGTGACGGTATTACCCAAGGTAATGCTGGCATGGAACTGTCATTGTTTTCTCGTGAAACCATTGCGATGAGTACAGCGATTGCATTGTCTCATAACATGTTTGACGCAGCTTTATGTCTTGGTGTTTGTGACAAGATCGTGCCGGGCTTGCTCATTGGTGCTTTGCAGTTTGGCTATTTACCTACTATTTTTGTGCCAGCTGGCCCAATGACCAGTGGTCTATCTAACGATGAGAAAGCTAAAATTCGTCAGCAATTTGCAACGGGTCAGGTTGGCCGAGATGCTTTGCTAGAAGCTGAGTCAGCTGCTTATCATGGTCAAGGGACCTGTACTTTTTATGGTACAGCCAACAGTAATCAAATGCTGATGGAAGTAATGGGCTTACATTTGCCAAGTGCCGCATTTGTTCATCCTCATACACCATTACGTGATGCACTCACCGCAGAAGCGGCGATTCGTGTACTTGATTTAACAGTTGAGCGTGGAAACTACACGCCGATTGGTCATGTGATTGATGAAAAAGCCATTATCAATGGCATCGTGGCGTTACTCGCTACCGGTGGTTCAACCAACCATACTTTGCATTTGATTGCGATTGCTCGCGCTGCTGGTATCTTGATTGACTGGGATGACTTCGATGAGTTATCGGCTGTTGTTCCATTACTCGCAAAAATCTATCCAAATGGTAAGGCTGATGTAAACCATTTCCAAGCTGCGGGTGGGGTCGCTTTCCTCATTCGTAACTTACTTGAAGCTGGTCTGTTGCATAACGATGTAACGACTGTGGCTGGTAAAGGTTTACAGCACTACACCAAAGAGCCGAAATTGATTGATGGTAAGCTCACTTGGGTTGACAGTGTGGTTCAAAGTCTTGATGACAAAGTTTTACGTAGCATTGATGCGCCGTTTCAACCAGATGGTGGCTTGCGTTTAATGCAAGGTCGCCTTGGCCGTGGTGTGATCAAGATTTCTGCTGTTGCGCAAGAACACCGTAAAGTTAAAGCTCCAGCAATTGTGTTTGATTCTCAAGAAGCAGTGCAAGCTGCATTTGATCGTGGTGAATTACATCGAGACTTTATTGCAGTTGTTCGTTTCCAAGGTGCGCGTGCTAACGGTATGCCTGAATTGCATCGTTTAACTCCTGTGTTGGGTGTTTTACAAGATCAAGGTTTCCACGTTGCTTTAGTCACTGATGGCCGTATGTCTGGTGCTTCAGGTAAAGTTCCTGCGGTGATTCATTTATCTCCAGAGGCCTTACTAAATGGGCCGATTGCTAAAGTGCAAACAGGCGATATGTTAATCATTGATGCTGAGGCTGGCGTACTCGATGTTGAAATAGATGAACAGACTTGGCAGTCGCGTCCTGTTGCTCAGCCAGAACATCAGGCAGAAAACGAAGTTGGCTTTGGCCGTGAATTATTTGGTGTTTTCCGTGCTGCTGCTGCGCCAGCTGAACATGGAGCATCTGTATTTGGTGCATTGGTTGGTGAAAATTCACCAGAGCAGATTTGAATCAAAGGAACTGAAAAATAATGATTAAAATTGAAGATATCGTCAAATTAGGCCCAGTTATCCCTGTATTGGCATTTGATTCTGCTGAGCAAGGTGAGGATGTATCACGTGCTTTACATGCAGGTGGCGTGAAAGTTCTTGAGATTACATTGCGTACCGCTGCTGGTCTTGCTGCTATTGAGCGTGCTAGCCAATTAGCTGATGACATTGTGGTGGGTGTAGGTACGATTACCAAGCCAGAACACTGTGCTCAAGCTAAAAAAGCAGGTGCTCAATTTGGGGTATCTCCTGGTTTGACTAAAGACCTACATTTGGCTGCGCAAGATGCTGGCTTACCTCTATTGCCGGGTGTGATGACACCAAGTGACCTGATTCAAGCGATTGAATTGGGTTATGACATTGTGAAGTTCTTCCCAGCTCAACAGGCAGGTGGCGTTGAGATGCTAAAAGCATTTTATGGTCCATTTCCAAACTTGCGCTTTTGTCCGACTGGTGGAATTACGGCAGAGTCAGCGCCAGATTTCTTAAAACAACCTAACGTGGTTTGTGTAGGTGGTTCATGGTTAACACCTAAAGCTACTGTAGCTGCCCAAGACTGGGCTGAAATTACTCGCTTGGCACAAATTGCGAGTCAGTTGAGAGCACTGTAGATGTAGTCGATATTTATAAAAAATGAAGTGCATTTTATGTGCTTTAAAGGCTGTATTGATGTGACCAGTTTGTGCTGGTCACACCTAAATATAAAAATTTAATGTCTTAACAGTAGGAATTACTGTGGTTGAAGACCCTTGTTTAGGCAGTGTGCCTAAATAATTATTCCAAGGAGAAGTGTCCCATGGAGACGGTTCAGGGTGGCATGTTACTGATCTACACTGTAATCGCGATTATTGCTTTAGTGGTCATGATCGCGAAGTTTAGAATTTATCCATTTTTAGTTCTTATTATTGTTTCACTCGGTTTAGCCTTGGCTGTTGGCATGCCAATGGGTGATATTGTTAAGTCTTATGAAGCTGGTACAGGTAAAACCTTAGGTCACCTTGCGATTGTAATCGCACTAGGAACAATGCTCGGTAAAATGATGGCCGAGTCTGGTGGCGCAGAGCGAATAGCAATTACTTTAATTAAGTGGTTTGGTGAGAAAAATATTCACTGGGCCATGATGTTTATTGCCCTTATTGTTGGTCTTCCCGTATTTTTCGAAGTAGGTTTCGTTCTACTCATTCCAATTGCATTCAACATTGCCAAGCGAACAGGCAAATCTTTACTGGTTGTTGGCTTGCCAATGGTTGCAGGTTTGTCGGTTGTGCATGGGTTAATTCCACCACATCCAGCGGCACTGTTGGCAGTACAGGCTTACCATGCTGATATCGGTAAAACGATTGCTTATAGTCTGATAGTGGGTGTGCCAACGGCTATCGTCGCTGGGCCACTGTATGCATTGTGGATCAACAAATACGTCAAATTGCCTGAGAATAACCCGTTAGCGAAGCAGTTTATTGAAGCAGATACGAATAGAACTCGTGAGCTACCAAGCTTTGGGATTACCTTATTCACAATTATGCTGCCTGTAGTATTAATGTTGGTTGGAAGCTGGGCTGATCTGTTCTTTGCACCACAGACTTTCGCAAATGATTTGCTACGTTTTATTGGTACTTCTGATATCGCATTACTCATTGCCGTACTGGTCAGCTTTATTACCTTTGGTACGATGCAGGGCTTTAACCGTGAACAAATTGAAAAATTCTGCGGTGGGTGTTTAGCTTCTATTGCTGGGATTATGTTGATTGTAGGTGCTGGTGGTGGTTTTGGCGGCATTTTGCGTGACACCGGTATTTCTAATGAGATTGTTTCTACAGCATTGAAGGCAAATTTATCGCCGTTATTGTTAGGCTGGTTTGTTGCAGCACTGATTCGTTTGGCAACAGGATCGGCAACGGTGGCTATGGCTACAGCGTGTAGTATTGTCGCTCCAATTGCAGCTACGGCGGGTGTCGCAGTTAGGCCAGAACTTTTAGTACTTGCCACAGGTTCAGGTTCATTAGTTTTCTCACATGTAAATGACGCAGGATTCTGGTTAATCAAAGAATATTTCGGTATGACAGTAGGGCAGACACTCAAGACTTGGTCAGTATTAGAAACGATCATTTCAGTGTTGGGTTTATCTTTCACGCTACTGCTTAGCACTATTTTATAATTAAAGGTGAGTAATCCATGATTGTGATTGCAATGGGTGTCTGTGGAACAGGTAAAACCCTAATTGGTGAATTGTTATCAGAGCGTTTGGCTTGTGAGTTCCTTGATGGCGATACGCTTCATTCAGCTGCAAATAAAAGTAAGATGAGTCAAGGTATTCCCTTAACTGATGAAGACCGCTTGCCATGGTTACAGGCAATTCGTCAGGCCATTGAAACCAAACAGAGAGACGGTGAAACGGCTGTATTTACATGCTCATCTTTAAAACGCATGTATCGCGATATTTTAAGAGGTCAGGACCAGAATGTTAAGTTTGTCTACTTAAAAGGTTCTTATGAGTTATTACAGCAACGACTTGCAGAAAGATCAGGTCATTTTTTTGACCCAGCGTTGCTACAAACCCAGCTAGACACATTAGAGGAACCTGATGTGAATGAAGCAATTGCTATTGATATTGCTCTCACACCAGAACAGATTATTGAACAAGTCATCCAGAAGCTAGGGGTGACTGATAGTGTGTGTCGGGGGTAAATTCATCTAGAAAGATTATCAACGCTTTAAGATATTCACCTTGTGGTTTACGGTTCAAGCAAGGTGAGTACGGATAATAATAGTGATATTGACCCGAATAAAACCTGATTACAGGGGCGAGTTCGGGAATATATAAAAGACATACGAATAATAAGGTATTAAGAAGAATGAATCAGTTAAATAATCTACAGCTTAAATTCCCAGTAGTGGACAGTATTCCTGAAAGTGTGCGTCTGCCTTCCCAAATTCATCAGCGTGTCTCATTAGTGGACGGTGAGTTGAAGCTATGGGCTGGTGCAACCAAGAAAACATTATCTCCAATCTGGATTCAGCAGCCTGACGGTAGCCTACAGCAAGTTGAGCTTGGTAGTTATCCTGTTATGGGTGAAAAAGAAAGCGATGAAGCACTAGAAGCAGCGGTAAGGGCTTACAACAATGGTCGTGGCGAATGGCCAATGATGAAGGTTGGTGAGCGCATTGCCTGTATGCAAAATTTTATTCAGCGCATGGTGGAGCAACGAGATCTGATTATTAAGCTGATCATGTGGGAAATTGGCAAAAGCTTGGCGGATTCAGAGAAAGAATTTGACCGTACGATTACCTACATGCGTCAAACGATTGATGCCCTGAAAGATTTAGATAATGCCAACTCCCGCTTTGTAATTGCTGAAGGTACGATTGGACAAATCCGTCGTACTCCATTAGGTGTCGTGTTGTGTATGGGACCATACAACTACCCACTGAACGAAACCTTTGCAACTCTGATCCCAGCTATGCTGATGGGTAATACCATTATTTTTAAACCACCTCAATTTGGGACTTTGTTGTTTGAACCGTTACTAGAAGCGTTCCGTGACTCATTTCCAAAAGGTGTGATCAATACGATTTATGCACCAGGCTCTCTAGTGGTACCCCATCTATTGGCATCTGGGCAAATTAATGTACTGGCACTGATTGGCTCTAGTAAAGTGGCTGATCACTTGAAGAAGCAACATCCTAAATCTCACCGTCTGCGTGCGATTTTGGGATTGGATGCGAAGAATGCAGCCATTATTCTGCCAGATGCTGATTTGGATCTAACAGTGAAAGAGTGTCTGCTGGGTGCATTGTCGTTTAATGGTCAGCGTTGTACCGCGCTCAAAATGCTGATGGTACATCGCTCGATAGCCGATGAATTTGTTAACCGCCTAACGGCTGAACTGGCCAAACTTAAAGTGGGTATGCCGTGGGAAAAAGGTGTATTTATTACGCCGCTACCTGGTATGCACCGTACAGCCTACATGACTGAAGTGATTGAAGATGCTGTGGCTAAAGGGGCAAAAGTAGTTAATCCGGAAGGTGGTGAGTTCTGCAAAACCATGTTCTATCCAGCCGTAGTTTATCCAGTGACTGAGGGGATGAGACTGTATCGTGAAGAACAGTTCGGTCCAGTGATACCAGTCTCTGTTTATGATGATATTGAAACTGTGCTGGAATATGTTACTACTTCTGATCATGGTCAGCAGGTGAGTATTTTTGGTAGTGACCCTGAGCAAATTGGCCATTTAGTTGATCCGCTGGTTCATCAAGTCTGTCGTGTAAACATCAATTGTCAATGTCAGCGTGGCCCTGATGTATTCCCGTTCGGTGGTCGTAAAGATTCCGCGGAAGGTACACTGTCTGTGCATGATGCTCTACGAGCGTTCTCTATCCGTTCTATGATTGCTGCTAAACAAACAGATGATAGCAAAGGCATGTTGGCCTCTATGGTGTCTGAGCACTATTCTAAATTCGTGAATACCGACTTTATTTTCTAATTAATAACTTGAATAATAAAAAAACGCCTGAAATTGATCAGGCGTTTTTATTTGAACTCATAGATTAATTATTGGCGAATTTGACCGTCACCTAACACAATCCATTTTTGAGAAGTTAAGCCTTCTAAGCCAACAGGACCGCGGGCATGAATTTTATCTGTAGAGATACCAATTTCTGCCCCTAAGCCATATTCAAAACCATCAGCAAAACGAGTTGAAGCATTGATTACAACTGAGCTTGAGTCTACACGAGCTAAGAATTGACGAGCTAAAGTGTAGTTTTCAGTCACAATTGCATCGGTGTGATGTGAACCATATTTGTTGATATGGTCAATTGCTTCATCAATACCGCTAACCACTTTAACAGCAAGAATTGGCCCTAAATATTCGGTATACCAATCTTCTTCTGTTGCAGGTTTTACAGAGGCACCCAAAATACGGCGTGTTTCTGGGCAGCCACGTAATTCAACTTGTTTTTCAGTATACAGTTCGGCAATGCGTGGTAAGAAAACGTCTGCAATTTTTTCATCAACAAGCAGTGTTTCCATCGCATTACAAACACCGTAACGATGTGTTTTTGCATTTAATGTAATTGGTAAAGCTTTTTGCAAGTCGGCCTGTGCTTCAACAAATACATGGCAGTTACCATCAAGATGTTTAATGACAGGAATACGCGCTTCGTTGGTTACGCGCTCAATTAAGCTTTTACCGCCACGTGGAACGATTACATCTACATATTCAGCCATGGTGATGAGATGACCAACAGCTGCACGGTCAGAAGTTTCAATGACTTGTACTGAATGCTCAGGTAAACCGGCAACTTTTAAACCATGCTTAATTGCTTCTGCGATTGCTTTATTTGATTCGAGTGCTTCTGAACCACCGCGTAAAATAATGGCATTGCCTGATTTAATCGCTAAAGATGCAGCTTCAAGTGTTACGTTTGGACGTGATTCATAAATCATACCAACAACACCTAAAGGTACACGCATTTTTCCAATTTGAATACCTGTGGGGCGATATGCAAGATCCGTAATTTCCCCAATTGGATCGACAAGCGCGATCACATCTTTTAAACCTTGCAACATCCCTTTAAAGCGTGCGGGCGTAAGCTCAAGACGATCAAGTAAGGCGCTGTCGAGCTGGTTGCTACGACCTTTATCCATGTCGATTTGATTCGCCGCCAAAATTGCTGCCTGATTATTTTCTAAAGCAGTATAAATAGCAGAGAGTGCATGATTTTTTAGTGAGGTAGAAGCACTTGTTAAGACGCGTGAGGCCTCGCGTGCTTGTTGCCCAACTTTTTGCATATATTGTTCAATTGAATCTTGCATAGCATTTTTTAATCATTTACCAATGAGTAAGATAGTAGCAGTCAAATGCGGAACAATGAATGGCTTTTTTTGAAAAATGTGACCGCCATAAAAAAACATTTAAATATTTTGCAAACTATTAGCGACTTAAACAAGATGAGCGGTCATTTCAGCGATTGCGTATATTTCAGACAATTGTTTAGAATGTTATTGTGCAATACAAACTAATACAAATTTTAAAGTTTTGTGCATAAAAGATTACGTGTTCAAGAAGGAACTCTTGCAGCATAAAAAAATTACAGCAAGGAGGAAGCAAGGATATGAATTCCATTATTCAAATGGATTCGGAGATCAACCAAGCTTATGCCGGTTTTGGCTTTTTCGATATCTACCATAGAGATAGTTTTAAACAACCTGCTCGTACAACATGGATTGACGGTTGGAAAATTGAATATATGGCAATTGCCGATCCTAAAACGATTCACAAAACGCCGATTGTGATTGTTGGTGGTGCTTTCCAGAATTTTAATTCTTATAAATATTGTGTTGAACAATTGTTTGAAAGTGGTCCGGTTATTTTAATTGATTTACCTTCGATGGGTGCAAATCAGCAAATTACTAATCGCGACACAGGAGTATCTGCGGGTACTTTAGAACTTCCTGATTTATCTGAAATGTTAGGACGTTGGTTAGATATCGTTGGAATACAAAAAGTTTCTGTAATGGGAATGTCTTTAGGGTCCGTGATTGCCTCTTGTTTTGCTCATCAGCGCCCAGATTTGATGGATCGTATGATCTTGATGGGAGTTATGCAAAAGACTCGTAAAAGTTGGCGAATGATTTTGGAAGAGTCGCTCAAACTCATGCAGGAAAACCGCATGGAAGAGTTTGGGCAAGCTGTTATTTTGTATTTAGTTAATCATGCAAAATTAGATAAAACTCGTATGTCACCAACCGCTAAAAAGTTATTTTTTAGACAAATGGCCGAGTTTACGGGGACTGAGCGAGAACGTTATGAAATTAACTGTAATCGTCTTTTGCGTTTAACAGATGTACCTATTCCAGAGTGCAAAACGTTGGTTGCAGCAGGGCAGTACGACAGTTTTACTCTGCCTCATGAAAATGCCAATTTTGCTTTGCAATGTCCAGATATGGAATTTGCGCTTATTGCAAACGCTGATCATGTGCCTCAATTACAGCGCCGTAAAGAAACCATGAGTTTGTTCACTTCATTTTTGAAGGGTGAATCTATCCAAAATCTAGATGGTATTATTCCAATGACGCGTGACCAGATGCAAAAGATGGAGCGCCGTGGTGAAGAGCGAGTTCCAGTTTTGCAACCGAACACTCAACTGAGCCATCGTGAATGTAAAACAGAAGTGCCAGTGACGATTGTTGACGTGACTTTCTTTGGGATATATTTAAAAATGGATGATATTTCGCAGCTTGATTTTGTGAATGATCATCCACGTGATTTGGCACTGCATTTAGAAGATGAAGAAGGTCCTTTCTCGATTGAGTGTTTAATCTTTGAAGCTACTGAACAAGGAATACGTGCTTTATTTAAACATGGCAGTTTTGAGCTTGCTGACCGTTTAAGTCGTTTTATCGCTCGCCAAAAGCTAGCCGTATAAAATTTAATTTTTTCATAAGTGGAAGTCTCAAAAATTATGAGACTTCCATTTATTATTTTATTTGAGCGTGAATAATCCAAACTAAGTCGCCTAAATGCTCTTCATGGCTATCTTGAGAAACTTCCCCAAAAAATATTTGTGGCTGTTCAATAGTAACCTGCTCAAATTCTGTATCTTTAAAAAAGTCATTAACTTCTTGTGGACTTTTGAAATGAAAACTAAATGAACTGCGAGACATGAGTTTAAGTAACTTACTACTATTCCAGATAATACTAGCAAGTTTGTTTTTAACTGGTTCAGGGTAGAGGTCTGTTAAATAGTGAAACTTTTTAAAAGTAACACCATAGTGGCCAATCGATTGGATCAATTGTTTTAATAAATTTTTATCAAAATAATTAATTAAACCTTCACTAATCACAACCAGTGGGCGGTTAGGGTCAAATACTTCAAATGCTTGTGCAAAAGCTTCTGTAAATAAATCAACTGATAAGATTTCAGGTGCATTTTTTTCAATTTGCTGTAACGCATTTTGTTTGGTTTGTGCCATATCGGGCAAATCAAGCTCCCGATAGGTAATAGAAGGGTAATGTTGTCTAAACCACCAGCCACGTGGCGACAAGCCACATGCTATTTCAAGCACCTGTAAATCAGGATTTTCTTGAATGAGTTGTTCTAAATGGTGATCAAGCATGGTGTGGCGTTGTTTGAGCGTCGTGCGCATGCTACCGCCCACATATTTCTCTGCCCATGATTCTATCGGGTGAACTAAATATGCCAATGATTTGCCTTTGGTTGTGGCAAGTGCTTCATGAGAGATTCCCATTTGATACCAGATATAACCCGTATAGTGGGCTGTAAAAGAGATGTGGCGGTGTTTTGAAAGTTGTTGTGTCATTCGTCCTGAACTCGATTTATTGTTTTTGTGTGATCTTCATTATTTATAAAAATGAAGAATTTTTACTGCATTGATGTTGAATGAACCTGCATGACGGAGTCCTGTCAATTAGGTTAGCATTTTGGGATGAACTTTCAGTTGGAGTTACTTTTCTTTCGGGAAAAGTAACCAAAACCATTGTCATACGCAAAACCTGTTCACTTTCTGAATCTATCAAATATATTGAAGCAATCAATATCCTTCAGCAGATGAGTAGGTTGCGTATGACTTAACCGCGTATCAGATAGTGAATAGGTTTTTGTAGCCAATTAAAATTTTTACTAACTTAAATCGAATTTTTAAACTCTTCAATGGCTGTTTTGACAGCTTGCCACTCATTTCCAAGCGATAAGGTTTCACCGATCTGAATTTGTGGAATTTGGCCGCGCATGCGTTCTAAACGCTCTTGGTTTGGTAGTTCTAAGTTTGTAATACCTTCGAGCGCTGTACAGGCTGCACTTCGGTCATTACACACCAGTCCCATGTCACACCCAGCCGCTAGAGCAGCCTGAATACGCGCATCTGCCCCCCCTGCGACACAAGCAGCCTGCATGCTTAAGTCATCAGAGAAAAGTACACCATCAAACTTCAAACGCTTGCGTAGAACTTCTTGAATCCAGAAAGGTGAAAAACCTGCTGGATTTGGATCAACTTGATCATAAATCACATGTGCAGGCATGAGCGCATCAAGCTGAGGCATAAGCTTAATGAAGCTTTGCATATCATGGTTATAAATTTCGTCATAGCTACGGCTGTCGATTGCAGCAGCAACATGAGAGTCGGCTTTCACAGAACCGTGGCCTGGGAAATGTTTGCCCGTATTTGCCATTCCAGCTTTTTTCATGCCTTGCATAAATGCGCCTGCAAGTGGGGCAATATCTTCAATATTTTTAGAGAAGCCACGGTCGCCAATCACGTCACTAATTGCATTAAGATCTAAAACTGGTGCAAAACTAAAATCGATGCCGACTGCAAGAACTTCTGTTGCCATTAACCAACCGCACTGTTCAGCCAGCTCAAGTGCTTTTTGAGGTTGAGTTAAATATAAATCCCCAAAACGGCCCATGGCTGGTAATACGGTAAAACCTGATCTTAGTCGTTGAACTCGGCCACCTTCTTGGTCAACAGCAATCAAAATATCTGGGCGAATTTGACGCATATGGTCGGTTAAAGCACGTACTTGTTGTGGAGATTCAATATTTCGTGCAAATAAAATCATGCCACCGACTTGCGGAGCGCGTAATAGTTCAATATCTTCTTGAGTAAGTTCTGTGCCGGCGATGTCCAGCATCAATGCGCCAATCATATTGGTTCCATTTGAATTTTGATTGAAAAACAATAAGCGAATTTTGCAATGTTTTGCTACATTTTGTCAGTACAGAATATGATAAAACTACACGGTATAAACAATTTAGTTGGTTAAGATTTTGAATCTGCTTAGTTCATATCGAAAACAGAGCGTGTAAGATAGGAACACCCAAGGAAGTATTAAAAATTTATGAAACTTCAAACTATAGCTTGTGCAGTAGCGATCGCGACTGGCGGTTTATTCTTCTCTCATACGATGAATGAAGCGAGAGCGGCAACCAATACTGCTGCGGTTTCTCAATCAATCCAGCCAACGCAAGAACAGGCTTTGGTGGCTCGCCAACTGGCAACTTTAGTTGATCGTCAACATTATTTAAATATGCGTCTGGATGCGAACACATCAAATCGTATTCTGGATATGTATTTAGATAGCCTTGATCCAGATCACTCATTATTTCTAGATTCTGAAGTTCAAAATTATAAAAAACTATATGGTTCAAATTTTGGTGCTTCATTAAAAGCGGGGAATTTAACTGGACCGTTTGCAATTCATCAGCAATATCGTGAACGCTTAAAACAATTTTATGAGTTCATGTTAGCTGAGTTAAAACAACAGCAAAATTTAAAGCAGCCTAATAGTTATATTGAAGTTGATCGTGAAAAAGCACCATATTTTAAAACGACTGCTGAGCAACAGAATCATTGGCGAAAAATGTTGGTTTCACAGTTAATCAACTTAACCATTAGCCGTGAAGAAGAGCAGGCGAAGCAAAAAGCGCTTAAAGAGAATCCTTCACTTGCAAATGGGCAAGACTTAACTGGCCCAGAAGATTTAACGCCAGCCCAAACGTTAACTAAACGTTATACGCGTCAGCTTGAAAGAATTAGTCGTGTGAAAAGCGATGACGTCTTGGATAAAACATTAAATGCAATGTTGGCAACTTATGATCCACATAGTAACTATTACCCGCCAATTGATGCGATAGAACTTAATCGCCAAACTACCTTGCAGCTTGAAGGTATTGGTGTGTCGATTCGTCCAGAACGTGGCAACGAAGATTACACCAAAATTGAAACCATTGTAGAAGGTGGCCCTGCAAGTAAGTCTGGTCAAGTGAAATCAGGAGATCGAATCATTGGTGTCGCTCAAGAAGGCGAGAAAATGATTGATGTGATTGGCTGGACAAGTTCTGAAATTGTTGGGCTTATTCGTGGTAAGCGCGGAACGAAAGTCACGCTAAAACTTCTTGGTGCTGGCGCATCAATGAGTCAGGCTCGTAATGTGACTTTAGTACGCGATGTTATTCAAGAAGAAGATGCTGGTGTTCGTTCACGCACAGTTGAAGTGACACGTGATGGTAAAAAGCATGTGTTGGGCGTAATTGAAATTCCATCGTTCTATTTTGACTATCGTTCACGTCGTGCGGGTAAACAATATCGTTCAGTTTCTGAAGATACTGCAAATGCTTTTGAGGCGCTAAAAGCGAAAAAAGTAGAAGGTATTATTATTGACTTACGTAATGACCCGGGTGGCTCATTAGAAGAAGTTGCACGTATGTTGGGGCAGGTGATTAAGTCTGGCCCGGTAGTACAAATTCGTGATGGGAATGGCAACGTAAGCGTGTTTGAAGATAACGATGGCGGTCAGCAAATTTATACAGGTCCACTCGCGGTATTGGTGAACTTGGCATCTGCATCGGCAAGTGAGATTTACTCTGCTGCAATTCAAGATTATGAGCGCGGTATTATTATTGGTAGTACAACCACTGGTAAGGGTACAGCTCAGGTACAACTTGATACTCTGGCATATGGTCAAGCGACTTTAACTCAGCGTAAGTTCTATCGTATTACAGGTGGTAGTACACAAAATAAAGGTGTAGTGCCAGACATTAAACTCGTCGACATCTATAACGAAGAGTTTGGTGAGCGTAAATCGAAGAATGCGTTGAAGTGGGACACAATTCCTACTGCACCATTTAAACGAGAGGGTTCTGTTCAGCCTTATGTGACAAAGTTGTCCCAATTCTCTGAACAACGTGTTGGCAATGACGCTCAGTTTAAATATCTAAATAAACGTACTGCGATTGCTAAGGTGACGAGTGATCAAAAACAAGTAGTACTTGATATTGATAAGCGCCGTGCTGAATTACTTGGCTTAGAGAAACAAACTTTAGATGCAGAAAATGAACGCCGTGCTGCAACGGGTCAAAAGCCTTTTGCAAACTGGGAAAGCTATCAAGCTTCATTAGATGCTCTAGCTGAATCTCGCGCTAAAATGAAAGCATCGCAACGTCCAGCGTTACCAGAAGAGGAAACTTTTGTGACTGAAGCTGCTAATGTACTCATGGATTATGCAAAATTGCAAAATCGCTAAGAGTTACTAGAATTTAAGAAAAAGCATGCTGTCATCAGTGTGCTTTTTTTATTTTTCATGTCAGTAAACTGTCATGCATTTATCATCAAAATGTCAAAAAAACTGCTTAATCTTTAAGCATGAAAATAAATACATTGATGGATGGCGCTATGCAAAGTTCATATGCGACAGCACTATTAAAACAACAGCAACTTCCTGAAAGCTTCCAATTCTTTTTTAAACAAAAGCAGCAGCTATCTAATGCACATTCATTGCATGATTTGGTGCGCCCACGTTTAAAAATTGCGATTGTAACGGAAACTTGGCCACCCGAAATCAATGGTGTGGCACTTTCATTATTGCAGTTATGCCAAGGTTTACAAAAACAGGGGCATAAGATTTTACTGATTCGCCCAGAGCAAAAAGCGAAATGTCATGACTTTACGCCAGAGCAAGAATGTCTGGTGATGTCGCAGGCGATTCCAAAATATCCAACTTTACAATTTGGTTGGCCACAATATTTAAAAGTATCGAAAGCTTTTGAAAAGTTTGTGCCAGATGTTGTGCACATCGTGACTGAAGGGCCGTTAGGTTTAACCGCCATGCAGGCTGCTAAGGCAAAAGCTATTCCTGTTTCGAGCGGCTTTCATTCGCCATTTCAAGACTTTAGTCGTTTCTTCGATTTGGCTTTTTTAGTCAAACCGATTCAAAAATACCTGTGCTGGTTTCACAATAACACTCAAGTGACCTGTGTGCCGAGTAAAGATACTCAAGAAGCATTACGCGGTTTTGGTATTACTTGTCCACTGGTTGTCGTTGGGCGTGGCGTAGATACGACCAGATTTTCACCGAAGCATCGCTCTGAAAATTTGCGAAAACAATGGGATGCTGATGATAATACTCGCGTTATGCTTTATGTGGGGCGTTTGTCTCCCGAAAAAGAAGTGCAAGTGCTCATTGAAAGTTATGCGAACCTAAAAACCATTCAGCCACATAAAACTAAATTAGTTATTGTGGGAGATGGCCCAGATTTTGCTCGTTTAAAGTCACTACCTGAAGCGAAGGGTGTTATCTTTACCGGAAGTCTTAGAGGTCAGGATTTGGCGGCTGCCTATGCGAGTGCAGATGTATTCGTATTTGCGAGTCAAGTTGAAACGTTTGGTAACGTAGTTTTAGAGGCAATGGCAAGCGGTTTACCAGTTATAGCGTATGATTATGCATGTGCACATCAATACTTAACACATGGTGTGAATGGCTGGTTAAGCCCACTTGGACAAAAAAACCACTTTATACAACAAATTTATCAGCTTCCTTCGGTACAACAACTTAGAGAAATGGGCGTACAAGCCTGTCATAAAGTACAGCAAAGCGGTTGGCAACTTCCGGTTCAGCAATTGGAGCAGGCATTTTATCAGGTAGTGAAGGAGCCCTCGTTGGACTTCACCTAAGTATCCTAAGATAGGAGAATGACCATGAAATTTAAGAATGCAAAAATAAAAATACTCGATTTAGATTTGAGAGGCTGTTTATATCTGAACAATTTCTCTCACTCACAGCGTGTTGCCCTTTTTTTCAAAATTATCAGTCGTGTTGGTGATGGTCCATTTTGGTATCTAATGTTGGCAATCGTGTGGGGCATGCAAGGTATCACCTATAGCTTGCAAATTATCTACTTGTTGCTAGGTGGTTCTGTCGGCACAGCAATTTATAAATTTTTAAAACATAAGACAACGCGACCACGTCCTTATCAGGTGCATCAGGTGATTGTGCTTGGTGAAAGACCGCTTGATCACTTTAGTTTTCCATCAGGCCACACACTTCATGCAGTCATGGTGACAATTGTATTGGGTTACATCCAGCCAGTTTTGCTTGCTGCCATGTTCCCATTTATGGTGCTTGTCGCTTTGTCTCGTATGGTACTGGGTCTTCATTATCCAAGTGATGTGATTGTTGGTGCGCTAATTGGTGCAGCGGTCGCGGCTACGATTATTTTTGTGGCGCCATTATTGAACATCGCTTTATAAGCATCGGTAATTTTTATCAGCTTAAGCTATCGATTAAGTTTGTGGATTTGCTAAAGTACACAGTTCGTGATTTAGCAGATTAAACAGATAGGAGCCGCTATGGGCTTACGTTGGACAGATACCATTGATATTGCCATTGAATTGTCAGAAGCACATCCAGAAGTTGATCCGCAATGGATCCGTTTTACCGATTTACATGCATGGGTGTGCGCATTGCCAGACTTCAGTGATGACCCAAATAAATCGACAGAAGGATTGCTAGAAGGCATTCAGATGGCCTGGATAGACGAAGTTCGCTAAAAATAGTAGAAAAATCGCAACTTTTACACATTCAAAGCTGATTATTGCCTATGACATCGGTATAATGCGGCAAATTTTTTTAAAGTTTAAATCTTAAAATAAAGGAGCCACTCATGGCTATTGAACGTACTTTGTCTATCGTAAAACCTGATGCAGTGTCTAAAAACCACATCGGTGAAATTTTTGCTCGTTTTGAAAAAGCGGGTTTAAAAATTGTTGCGACTAAAATGAAACACCTTTCTCAAGCTGATGCTGAAGGTTTCTATGCTGAGCATAAAGAACGTGGTTTCTTTGGTGACTTAGTTGCATTCATGACTTCTGGTCCAGTTGTAGTATCTGTTCTTGAAGGCGAAAATGCAGTTCTTGCACACCGTGAAATCTTAGGCGCTACAAACCCTAAAGAAGCTGCTCCTGGTACGATTCGTGCTGACTTCGCTGTAAGCATCGACGAAAACGCTGCTCACGGTTCTGACTCAGTTGCTTCTGCAGAGCGTGAAATTGCTTACTTCTTTGCTGACAACGAGATCTGCCCACGCACTCGTTAATCGAAAGCATTCAAACCAGATAAGTGGTATACTACTTATCTGGTTTTTTTATTCTCTTAAGAGAATATTGTTTGATTCTTGAACAATATCTTCAGTTTTTTGACATGGTTTAGGTAAATACACATGAGTTCTGCAGTGGTCGTTTCATCTGAAAATCTTGATGGACAGCAGCAATCTTCGTCCACGCCGGTAATCCCTGCTGCCGAAAATAAAGTGAATTTACTCGGCATGTCTCGTCCTGAGTTAGAAAAATTCTTTGAAGATATTGGCGAGAAAAAGTTTCGTGCCGGACAGGTCATGAAATGGATACATCAATACTTTGTTACTGACTTTGCTGAAATGACCAATATTTCAGGCAAACTACGTGCGAAGCTTGAACAGATTTGTGAAATTAAAGCTCCTGAAGTGGTTCACCGTCATTACTCAAAAGATGGTACACGTAAGTGGGTGTTTCGCGTAGGTGAGGGTGCAGGTTCTTTAGTTGAAACTGTATTAATTCCTGCCGAAGATAAGACTGGATTACGTAAAACGCTTTGTATTTCCTCTCAAGTGGGCTGCGCATTAGATTGCTCATTTTGTTCAACAGGTAAACAAGGTTTCCAACGTGATTTAACGCCAGATGAAATTATTGGGCAACTCTGGATGGCAAATTATTCTTATATGGAAGAAGTGCCTGTTGCTGAGCGCGAACGCTCAGTTACCAATGTTGTGATGATGGGCATGGGTGAGCCATTGCTCAACTATGATGCTGTATTAAGCTCAATGCAGATTATGCTTGATGACTTTGCTTATGGCATGTCAAAACGTCGTGTGACTTTATCGACATCAGGTGTTGTACCAAAAATTGATCAACTTGCAAAAGATATTGATGTGGCTTTAGCCATTTCTTTACATGCGCCAAATGATGAATTACGTAACGAATTGGTACCTATTAATAAAAAATATCCATTGGCTCAGTTAATTGCAGCATGTCAGCGTTATATTGCCAAAGATGGTAATGAAAGTACGCGTAAACATGTGACGATTGAATATGTGATGTTAGAAGGCGTGAATGATCAGCCTGAACATGCACAGCAAATGATTAAATTATTAAAAAATTTACCAAGTAAAATTAACTTGATTCCGTTTAACCCGTTCCCGCATGCGCCATATGGTCGCTCAAGCCGAAATCGTATTATCTCGTTCCAAAAAACTTTGTCTGATGCGGGATTTGTGTGTACGATTCGTCAAACACGTGGTGATGATATTGACGCTGCATGTGGGCAGTTAGTAGGTCAAGTGGCTGACAGAACCCGCCGTGCTGAACAGTGGCAGAAAAAAGTCACACAGCGTCAAGAGATTTTGCGTACACAAGGATAAATTGAGGGCAGGCTTTGAGTATTCCAAAGTTAAAAACGGTCTTATGTATGGGGATTGCAGTTGCATTTCTGGTAAGTGGTTGCCAGACAACGCATACGCAAAAAAAAGACCCAGAGAAAGCGGTAAAGGTGCGTACACAACTTGCTGCTGAACATATCCGTTCGGGTGACTTGGACTCAGCAAAGCGAGCTCTTGATCAAGCTTTAAGTGTAGATAGCCGCGATGCTACTGCAAATATGATGATGGGTATTTTGCTACAGCAAGAAGGTAGCAAACCCAATTTAGAAAAAGCAGAACATTATTTTAAAAGAGCAATTTCATCTGAACCGGATAATGCTCAAGCACATAATAATTATGGTACTTATTTATATCAAATGGAGCGTTATAATGATGCGGTTGAGCAATTTCGTATTGCTGGCGCAACATTAGGTTATGACCAACGCTATCAGGCATTAGAAAATCTGGGGCGTATTTATTTAAAATTGGGTGATGTTGCGAATGCTGAAAAAACATTCAAACAAGCACTCCTTGCTAACCGCGACTCTTATATTTCAATGTTAGAGTTAGCGGAAATTTTTTATTTGCAGCAGCAGATCCCGGCTGCTACACAAATGTATGAGCAATATGTTCGTACAGTGGGGCAGAAAAATCAGGGTGCAAGAGCACTTTGGATTGGTGTAAGAGTGGCTCGAGCCAATGCGGATAAAATGGGAATGCAAGTGTTAGTAAACCAGTTACGTGCTTTGTTCCCGGAAAGTCCAGAATATCAACGTTATTTGCAATTACAGTATAGTACTGAGGCCGTATGGAAATAAATCCTAATTCACAGCAGCCAACTGGCTCAAGCTTACCGACTTCTGCTTTAGGAAATATTCAACGTCCTGGCGAGTATTTACGTCAAATTCGAGTTGCTCAGAATAAAGAGTTAGGGCAAGTTTCTTCAGATTTAAATATGCCGGTTAAGACCTTGACCGCTTTAGAGCAAGATGACTATAAATCATTGCCGGAAGCGACTTTCATTAAGGGTTATTACCGTTCATATGCAAAATATTTAAATACGGACGCGACGGCAATAATTCAGCGTTTCGATGAGATTTATGCAAATGATACTGGGCTGTTACCAAATCATGCCTTAAATAATTCGCCAATTAAAATCATGGGTAAACTCCCGGGTTCTAATAGTGATCGTAATAAGAAATGGTTAAAACGCATATTTCTTGCTGTTGTAATTCTTGCTGTTGTGTCATTGCTTGTTATGGGTGTCCAAAAATGGACTTCAAAGAAAGAAGATGCTGATTTACCTAAAGTAAATCAATCGAATGTTGAAGTTTTACCTATGCAAGGGGCTACCACCTCAACAGTGGGTGACCAATTGGTGTTAAACTTTAACCGACCAACTTCTGTTCATATTGTTGATGCAACAGGTAAAGTTTTGGCGACAGGTCGTCAGTCATCAACTTTAAACTTAAATGGTGAGTCTCCATTCCAGATTCGTCTTGATGATGCAACCGCTGTGTCATTAAGTCTAAACCAAGAACAGATTTCATTGTCTCCATATACGGTAAACGGTAAAGCAGAATTCCGTTTATCCCGCTAATACCATGAGTTGAGCGATACAATGATAGAGAACCCAATTAAACGTCGACCAACACGTAAAATCCGTGTTGGTTCGGTGTATGTCGGTGGCGATGCACCTATTAGTGTGCAAAGTATGACAAATACCGAAACTTGCGATGTCGATGCAACCGTTGCTCAAATCGAGCGTTGCGTTGATGCAGGTGCTGATATTATGCGTGTTTCGGTCCCATCTATGGAAGCTGCTGAGGCATTTGGTGCGATCCGTAAACGTGTTTCAGTTCCATTGGTGGCTGATATTCACTTTGACCATAGAATTGCTCTGGCAGTTGCAGACTATGGTGCAGACTGTTTACGTATTAACCCAGGCAATATTGGCTCAGACCAGAAAGTGCGTGAAGTCGTTGCTGCGGCGCGTCATCATGGCATTTCTATGCGTATTGGCGTCAATGCGGGTTCTTTAGAAAAAGATTTACAAAAGAAATATGGCGAACCTACAGGTGAGGCGCTGCTTGAATCAGCACTACGTCATATTGATATTTTAGATCGTCTCAACTTCCATGAATTTAAAGTCAGCGTAAAAGCATCAAATGTGTTTTTAACCATGGATGCTTATCGTTTACTTTCAAAGCAAATTGATAACCCATTACATCTAGGTGTGACTGAAGCTGGTATTTATCGTACAGGTACTGTGAAGTCGGCGATTGCCCTTGGCGGATTGTTGATGGAAGGTATTGGCGATACGATGCGTATTTCGCTTGCCGCCGAACCGGAAGATGAAATCAAGATTGGTTTTGATATCTTAAAATCACTAGGACTTCGTTCTAACGGTATTAACTTTATTGCTTGCCCAAGTTGCTCTCGCCAAGAATTTAATGTTATTCAGGTAATGCAAGCATTGGAAGAGCGTTTAGAAGATATTCGTACTCCAATGGATGTGTCGGTAATTGGCTGTAAAGTAAACGGCCCAGGTGAAGCAAAAGAAGCCGATATCGGGGTCGTTGGGGCTGCGCCTCGCTCATTGGTTTATCGTAATGGTGAAAAAAGCCATTTAATCGATACCGATCAATTGGTTGATGAAATCGAAACTATGGTTCGTCAACGTGTCCAAGAGCTTGAAGAAGCTAAATCTAAAGAAATTATTCGTAGTTCATCATGAGTTCAATCGTCGCAATCAAAGGTTTTAATGACATCTTGCCAACGCAAACAGTAGCGTGGAGACGTCTCGAGCAACATTTAGCATCTTTAATGGATGCTTATGGATATCAACAAATTCGTTTGCCGATCGTTGAACAAACGGGCTTGTTTAAACGTGCTATTGGTGATGCTACCGATATTGTTGAAAAAGAAATGTATACCTTTTTTGACAAAGGTAATCCACCAGAGTCATTAACCTTACGTCCAGAGGGTACTGCAGGTTGTGTTCGTGCTTTGGTTGAACATAATTTGTTGCGCGGTGCTACGCCACGCGTGTGGTATATGGGACCTATGTTCCGTTATGAAAAACCACAAAAAGGACGTTACCGTCAGTTCCACCAATTTGGTGTGGAAACTTTCGGTGTTGCGACTCCTGATATTGAAGCTGAAGTTATCTTGATGACAGCTCGATTATGGAAACGTATGGGCGTTGATCACATGGTTCAACTTGAGTTGAATACTTTGGGTGAAAAAGATGAGCGTACAGAGTATCGTAATGCTTTGGTTGCGTTTTTAAATGAGCATAAAGATGCGTTGGATGAAGATTCACAGCGCCGTTTAACAACGAATCCACTACGTATTTTGGATTCTAAAATTGAATCGACTCAGAAAATTCTGGAAAATGCGCCGAAATTATATGACTTTTTGAAAGAAGATAGTTTAAGTCACTTCCAACAATTACAAGACTATTTGACTGCTGCGGGTGTTAAATTTGTCATTAATCAAAAATTGGTGCGTGGTCTGGATTACTACAATAAAACCGTTTTTGAATGGACAACAACTGCACTTGGTTCGCAAGGTACGGTGTGTGGCGGTGGTCGTTATGATGGTCTTGTTGGTCAGCTAAAAGGTAAGCCAGATCAATCTGTACCTGCTGTTGGCTTTGGTATGGGGATGGAGCGTTTATTGCTTCTGGTTGAGCAAGTTGAACAGGCTCAAGTTATTCGTGATTGTGAAGTCTTCTTGGTTGCAGAACCTGCTTATCAAACTAAGGCTTTGATTTTAGCGGAACAATTACGTGACCAGTTAGAAGCTGAAAATAGCAGTATTCGAATCAAAACAGGTTCACAAGGCAGTATGAAGAGTCAGATGAAAAAAGCTGATCAGGCTGGGGCTGTTTACGCCATGATTTTAGGTGAGCGTGAATGGGAAGCACAGCAACTTGCTATCAAAGAGTTAGCAACAGCTGAGCAGTCTCAAGTTGCGCTGGCTGAGCTTGTACCATTCTTAATCGAAAAATTTACAAAATAAACTGAAACATCTGGAAAAGGACAATCACATGAGGGTAAGTGATGAAGAACAATTCGACAGCTTAAAGTCGTTCGCCAAAAAATATGGTTCTGCCATGATTAGCGGGATTCTCATTGCATTGATTGCCTTTTTTGGGTGGGAATATTGGCAAAAAAGAAATCTTGCGAGCAGCCAGACAGAAACTGCAAAAGTACAGCAGTTAATGGATGAGGCAAATGCAAGTGCTGATAATCCTAATGCTTTAACTTCGGTCACTGCATCGGCAGATAAAATCGTAAAAGATGATATCAATTCTGTTCAGGCGATACAGACTCAGTTTGTATTAGCAAAATTAGCCTATGAAAAACAGGATTATGCTGCTGCTGAAAAAGCATTGAAGAAAGTTGAAAATTCAAAAGTAAAAGATGAAGGTTTGATTCAGGTTGTAAAATTGCGTTTAGCAGATGCACAATTGGCGCAAAACAAATATGATGAAGCACTAAAAACCTTGTCTGGTAACGTCGATCCTGCATTTAAAGCAACAGTAGAAGAGTTACGTGGTGATATCTTTGTTGCTAAGAAAGATGTTGATTCTGCTAAAAAAGCGTATCAGGCAGCATGGGATTCGTTACTGGAACGTAAACAAGAACGACAAATTTTACAAATTAAACTCGAAAGTGTTGGCGTTTTAGTTGAAGATCCACAGATTGAGCGCCCAATTTTGGAAACACAGGTGGAAGAGTCTTAATGAATCAGAAATTCAAACTGCCTTTGGCAATTGCAATCGCATCAGCTGTACTGGTGGGATGTTCTAGCAACAAAGTAAAAGAAGCAAAACCAAATCCACTACCGAAATTGACTGAGTCGAAAAAGACTCTAGTACCCGTGTTTTCGCGCAGTGTTTCTTCTACTGATAAGGCAGATCCATTACGTTTGCAGCTTGACGCAAGTGAGGGCGTGGTCTTTACGCTTGACCCAAAAGGTGAGGTCGCTGCATATCGTGGCAAGGAACGCATTTGGGAGAAAAAAGTCAGCAAATTAGGCTTGAGCTCTGGTGTTGAAGCTGCTGAAGGAATTGTTGTTGTTGGTAATAGTAAAGGTCAACTTTTTGCTTTAGATCAGGCAACAGGTGAACAAAAGTGGACTGCACAGTTATCTGGTGCACTATTAAGTCCTTCTTTAGTTCAGTCTGGACGCGTTATTACCATTGCTAATGATGGTACTGTATTTGCGCATGATGCTGGTTCAGGCCAACAAGTTTGGGCTTATAAATTACCAAATGTCCAATTTAGTTTACGTGGTCAGGCCTCACCGGTGAGTCTTGACCCGCGTACCGTATTAATCGCATCTGCGAATGCGTATGTTTATGCAATTGATACGATTAGTGGTATTCCACGTTTCCAACGCCGTGTTGCAGTAAGTGAAGGCCGTTCTGATATTCAACGTTTGATTGATATCGATGGTGATCCTGCAGTTGCTGGACAGTTTATGGTAACGACTAGTTTCCAAGGACAAGTGACCGTAACTGATCTAGCTTCTCAACGTGTAGTTTGGAGTGAAGACTCAAGTAGCACGAAGCGTCCAGAAGTTTATGACAATAAAGTATTTGTTTCATCAACTGATGGTAAGTTAACTGCTTATGATTTAACGACAGGCGAACAAGTTTGGCAAAATGATAGTTTATTAAACCGTCATTTAAGTAACCCTGTTGTGTTGGGATCGGATCTTATTGTTGGTGATTTAGATGGCGTATTACATCTTGTTGATCCTGCAACAGGTAAGTTGATTGGTCGTTCAAAAACAAGTGGTGAGGTCAATACATTACGTGTTATTGAGAACCAACTTTACGTTTCGACCAGAAAAGGCGATTTAAGTATTTGGCAGAATCGTTAATTTCGTTTGCTTGTGCTAAAATAGCCGCTTAACAAATTACGCTGTTAAAAAAATATCGGGGTGTTTGAATTAAATCAGTTCAAAGCCCCGTCTTTTATTATGGTCATATCTGACCTTAAAATATATCTCCTGTATTGTTTCTAATGCTCATGCCATGAGATATGGCTGGTCTTGAATTAAGGTTATTGTATGAAACCCGTTATTGCGCTCATTGGTCGTCCGAATGTCGGAAAATCAACGTTATTTAACCAGATTACCAAGAGTCGTGATGCACTTGTAGCCGACTTCGCGGGTCTGACTCGTGACCGTAAATATGGTGATGCGACTTATCAAAATAAGTCTTTCATTGTTGTTGATACTGGTGGTATCGGTGAGAGCGAAGGCGGTATCGATAACTACATGGCCGAGCAGTCAAAAACAGCAATCAATGAAGCAGATATTATTATTTTTGTGGTTGATGCTCGTGCCGGATTATTAGCTTCTGATGAGCAAATTGCTCGTGAACTACGTACTTTAGGCAAGAAAATTTATCTTGTTGCGAACAAGGTAGATGGTGTTCATGCTGAAGCAGCTTTAGTTGAGTTCTATAAACTTGGTATGGGTGAACCATTACAAGTTGCCGCTAGCCATGGTCGTGGCGTACAGCAAATGCTGGAAGATGTACTTGCAGAAGTTCCAGAAGATGAAAACCCTGAAGAACATGACAAAGATACTGGCTTACGTTTAGCAATTATTGGTCGTCCTAACGTTGGTAAGTCAACACTGGTCAACCGTCTGCTTGGTGAAGACCGTGTGGTGGCATTTGACCAACCAGGTACAACTCGTGACTCTATTTACATTCCTTTTGAGCGTGAAGGCCGTAAATACACCTTAATTGATACAGCAGGTGTGCGTCGTAAAGGTAAGGTTGATGAAATGATTGAGAAGTTCTCAATTGTTAAAACTTTGCAAGCCATGAAAGATGCACATGTTGTCGTAGTTGTAGTCGATGCGCGTGAAGGTATTGTTGAGCAAGACTTGCATTTAATTGGCTATGCGCTTGAAGCTGGTCGTGCCATGGTTATTGCCATCAACAAATGGGATAACATGTCTGAATATGACCGCAAGCAATGTAAGCTTGATGTTGAGCGTCGTTTTGACTTTATTCCATGGGCAAAAATCCATTTAATTTCTGCTTTACATGGAACTGGGGTAGGTGATTTATATCCTTCTATCCACCGTGCTTATGAGTCTGCGAACTTAAAAGTATCACCAGCTAAATTGACTCAAATTTTGAGTGATGCGACAGAAGCCCATCAACCACCAATGATTAGCGGTCGTCGTATTAAAATGCGTTATGCACATATGGGTGGTCAGAATCCACCGACTATTGTGATTCATGGTAATAAGGTTGATAAGACACCTGCCGATTATCGCCGTTATTTAGAAAACGTGTTCCGTAAAGTGTATAAACTCGAAGGTACACCAGTTCGTATTGACTTTAAAACTTCTGAAAACCCGTTTGAAGGTCGTAAGAGTCAGGTTGATGAACGTACTGCTGCACGTCGCCGTCGTTATATTCAGAAATTTAAGAAAGCAGAGAAAAAATTTAACCGTTAAGTTTTTTATTGTTCAAAAACCCAAAGTTTTCTTTGGGTTTTTTATTACATGGTTTAATAAGTTATTGGTATTTTTTATATTAGCTTTAGTCCCTCATGGGATGGATTTAGAAAGATGAATGATAGGAAAATTGAAGTTTATATAGGAAAGCTCAATGAGTTTTTAAAACAAGAACAACAAAACTTTCCAGACTTCCGTTCATTTAATCATTATAAAAAACAACAAATACAGAGTGTCAGAAATCGACTGATTGCAGAGAAACTCCAACTCACGTCAATGGAATTGGAGTTTGCCAAGCATGAACATGGTAAACCTTATTTATTGAATCACACTTTGCATTTTAATCACTCACATAGCCAACAATACTACGCTTTAGCCATGAGCGAACATGTTAAAGATATTGGGGTAGACGTTGAGGAACTGGATCGAAATGTACGCTTAGACGCTTTAGCAAAACATGCATTTCATCCAGATGAATATGAAACATGGCTAAGCTTAGAACAAAATAGAGAATATTGGTTCAAAGTCTGGACCACTAAAGAAGCCGTTTTAAAAGCTTCAGGACTAGGCATACGCCTAGATTTAAATACATTAAATACTCAGGCACATTCTACTGATCATGGTGGAGTCTGTTCTCACCCACTTAATGGGACATTTGCCTATCAAAATTTTATTATTGGCAATATGATATTAACCGTTGCATGGCGTTCAGAGTTATCTTGCCGTGGCTTTCAGTTTCCATCTATTCAGCTTCACTCACTTGATCTTTAATAATTTTAATAGCACACATAAAAAAACCGCGTATTACGCGGTTTTTTTATTAAAAGGAGAAGCTAAAATATTAAGCTTGACCTTCAACAGCAGCAGCTTGAGCACGTTGCATGTTAGCTTCAAACTCTGCATCAAAGTTGATTGGAGTAAGAAGTAACTGTGGGAAGCTACCTTTAGTTACTAAATCATTTACAGCTTCACGTAAGAACGGAAACAAAATATTCGGGCAGTATGCGCCTAAAATATAAGGTAAACGCTCTTCTTCAATGTTGTCGATCAAGAAAATACCTGATTGAGTTACATCTACAATGAACGCTGTTTCGTTGTCGTTATCAGCTTGTACCACAACTTTTAAAGAAACTTCAAAGTGAGTTGGGTCAATCTTTTCTGCAGCAGAAGACAGATTGATATTAAGTTCAGGTTGCCATTGTTTAGTAAAAACCTGCGCCCCAGGAACCTCAAAAGAAATATCTTTTGTATAAATACGCTCTAAAGCTAATTGTGGTTGAACTTGTTGTTCTTCGCTCATTGTTTTTTCCTTAATATGGATGCGATGTTAAGCCAATAATTCGTCGAGTTTACCTTCGCGCTCTAAAGCATAAAGTTGGTCAAAACCACCGATAAACTGATCGTTAATGAAAATTTGTGGGACAGTACGATGATTTGTGCGTTGCATTAATTCAACACGTACTTCTGGCGCTTCAACAGAAAGATTTACTTCTTTATAAGCAACACCTTTACGCTCAAGTAACTGTTTAGCTCGAACACAATACGGGCATACAGAAGTTGAGTAAACAATGACATTTGCAGCCATGATAATTCTCCTTAAGCTTTTGGTTTGCTTTTAACAAGAGGTAAGCCTTGTGCTTTCCAGTTACTAATACCACCATCAAGACGATAGCTATCGTGGTGAGCAACTTTTTGCAAAGCACTTCCAGCAACTTGCCCCAAGTTGCAAATAAATACCAGTGGACGGTCACTTGCTTTTAATTCGTCAGCATGACTTGCGATTTGGCTATACGGAATATTGCGACTGCCACTAATGTGACCTTCTCGGAAATCTTTGCTATCGCGTAAGTCAATCAAAAGAGCATTTTTCGCTTTCACTAAAATACCAAGCGACTGTGGAGAAATTTTACGACCATTACGTTGACCTTCAAAAATGAAGAACAACACGATCAAGACTCCGAGCGTACCAAACAAAATGGGGTGATTCCCCATAAACTCTAACCAGCGTTCCACAAGTCACCTAAAAAAATTAAAAAACAAAATTGACCTAGAGTATAGCGTATATAGATGGTGATCAAAATCACCACTTCAAGGGCAAATAGGGCAGAAAATCAGTTTTTTTGCTGCGCTTCTTGAATCTCATCGATTAAACGCAAAAAGCTATCTAAACGTCGTGGCAAAATTTCACCCGCTTCAACGGCCTGTTTTAGCCCACAATTCTTTTCATGAGTATGTGTGCAATTACGGAATTGGCAAGATCCTAGATGTGCGGCAATGTCAGGAAAGCCCATACGAATTTTTTCTAAATCGAGATGCCAAAGCCCAAACTCACGAATTCCCGGAGAATCAATTAAGGCACCATTTTTACCGAAGTTGATTAAGCGCGTAGAGGTTGTCGTATGTTGTCCAAGTGCAGAGTTTTCAGAAATAACATTGGTTTTTTGCTCTGCATCTGGAATGAGCACATTAATTAAAGAGCTTTTCCCTACGCCTGACTGGCCTACAAATGCTACGGTTTCACCATCTAAACGCTCAGATAAAGCAGAGATATCTCCCTTCTTCGACTGACAAATCATCACCTCATAACCCAAGGTTTTATATTCTTCTAATAGGGTAAGAATTGGGTCATTTTCAGTGAGTAAATCAGACTTGTTGAGGACCAAAAGAGCAGGAATATTTGCATCTGCACAAGCAACTAAATATCGATCAATTAACGTTGGAGCTGGTTCAGGAAGCGGTGAAAATACAATCACAATCAAACTGATATTCGCAGCCACTGGTTTAACTTTGTGATAGCGGTCAGGGCGGGTAAGTAAAGATGTACGTGGGTGAATGGCTGTAATAATGCCTAAACCCGTATTTGGATCTGCCTGCCATTTAACACGATCACCAGTTACAAGTAACTCAAGATTAGTTCGAGTATGGCAACGCCAAACGCTATTGAGTTCGATCGGCTTCCAGAATGGTTCTGGTTCTCCTTCGGCAACTTGTGGTTTTTCTGGGTGATGCTCAGGTACAGAGAGGGCTTGTACTTCAAGTTGACGGCCATAATGTTGTACAACGAGTCCATCTAGATCCTGTGAAGTATCGATCTCTTCTTGGCGAGTTTTATGCTGTTTTTCAATACGACGTTGCTGTTGTTCAGTTAAACGACGCTTACGAATTAAAGCCATTCATATCCCAAAAAAACCATTGTTTGAAGACCGCAAAAATAGCATGAAGCAGCTATAGAATTACAGCGCGGAAGCAAGAAATTTGCTACTATTGATGTTTTTACGGCATTTTAGAACGTACATTCATGAGCAGTACTTTAAATACACGATTAATTTGGATTGATCTGGAAATGACCGGATTAGATACCGATAATGACCAAATTATTGAAATCGCAACAATTATTACAGATGATCATTTAAATGTACTTGCCGAAGGTCCAGTTTTGGCGATTCATCAACCTGATCGTATTTTAAATGCAATGGATGAATGGAACACTCGTCAACATGGGCAGTCTGGTCTGATTGAACGAGTTCGTCGCAGTAAATTAACAGCCCGTGATGCTGAGTTACAAACTTTAGAATTCCTAAAAAAATGGGTGAATCCAAAAGTTTCACCAATGTGCGGTAACTCAATTTGTCAGGATCGCCGTTTCTTACACCGTCTTATGCCTGAACTTGAGCAGTATTTCCATTATCGTAATCTTGATGTATCTACGGTAAAAGAACTTTCAAAACGCTGGCGCCCTGAAATTATGAGTGGCCTGAAAAAGAATGCATCACATTTGGCAATGGATGATATTCGTGACTCAATTTCAGAGTTGAAATATTACCGCGAATATTTCTTTATCATGAATACAGATGGTAAAGATTGATTACGTTGTAGACGTGATATGAAAGGGAGGCTATTGCCTCCTTTTTTATTACTTAAAGGACCTTGTTACAATAATGCCAATTGCTTAATTTGGCTTTCATATTCATTTTGCTTAAAATGATGTTTTAAATTTTTATTATAAAAAGAGAGCATTTATGCAAAGTAATAACCCGATACTGACTCGTGTTGAAACGGTCAGTGACTATAGTCAACCGATGACTGTGCAAGGTGCGATTCAAAAATCTGTTATGATGACAGTCATTGCAGCTGCTGTGGGTGTCGCTTTATTTTTCTATGCAGCCTTTACTGCAAATATTGGTATTGCTTACGCGGCTTCAATTGTGGGTGCAATTGGTGGCTTGGTTTTAGCTTTAATTACAACGTTTAAACCAACGACCGCGCCAACATTGGCAATTCCGTATGCCTTATTTGAAGGGGCTTTTTTAGGTGGTATTTCGTTTACTTTCCAGTTGAAATACCCAGGTGTTCCACTTCAGGCTTTATTAGCAACTTTCGTTACGACTTTGGTGATGTTTGGTTTATATAAATTCCAAATTATCCGCGCAACTGAAAAGTTTAAGTCAGTTGTGATCTCTGCATCTTTGGCGATCTTTATTGTATTTATTGTGCAGATGATCATGCGTTTAGCATTTGGTTCAAGTGTTCCTTATATTTTTGAAAGTAACTGGTTAGGCATTGGTTTTGCTGCATTCGTCGCGGTCATTGCTTCGCTTAATCTGATTTTAGATTTTGATTTAATCGAAACTAATGCAGCATATCGTGCACCAAAATTCATGGAATGGTTGTGTGGTATCGCATTACTTGCAACTTTAGTATGGATGTATATTTCTTTCTTACGTTTACTGGGCTTACTGTCTGACGACTAAGATTGAATTCATCTAGAAGTCGCTCCTCATCAGGAGCGATTTTTTTTCGTGCGATTTTTGAAAAAAGATGCATTATGCAATTTCGAAAACCGCCGAATATTGGCATTATGCTTGAAATTGTTTTGAGTGAGATCGGCATGACACAAGGACTTTTAGCAGGTAAGCGCTTTTTGATTGCAGGCGTTGCTAGTAAATTATCAATTGCTTTTGGTATTGCACAAGCATTACACCGTGAAGGTGCAGAGCTTGCGTTTACTTATCCAAACGAAAAATTAAAAAAACGTGTGGATGAATTTGCTGAGCAATTCGGTTCTAAGCTTGTGTTTCCATGTGATGTTGCTGTTGATGCTGAAATTGATAATGCATTTGCAGAACTTGCAAAACATTGGGACGGCGTAGACGGTGTTGTGCACTCAATTGGCTTTGCACCTGCACACACGCTTGATGGTGACTTCACTGACGTGACTGACCGTGACGGTTTTAAAGTTGCTCATGACATCAGTGCATACAGCTTTATTGCAATGGCTCGTGCTGCAAAACCTTTATTACAAGCTCGCCAAGGTTGTTTATTGACTTTGACTTACCAAGGTTCTGAGCGCGTTATGCCTAACTATAACGTTATGGGTATGGCAAAAGCTTCTTTAGAAGCTGGTGTTCGCTATTTAGCATCAAGCCTTGGTGTTGATGGTATCCGTGTAAACGCGATTTCTGCGGGCCCAATCCGTACTTTAGCTGCTTCTGGTATTAAATCTTTCCGTAAAATGTTAGATGCCAATGAAAAAGTTGCGCCATTAAAACGTAACGTAACGATTGAAGAAGTTGGTAACGCCGCATTATTCCTATGCTCACCTTGGGCTTCAGGTATTACTGGTGAAATTCTATATGTAGATGCTGGTTTCAATACTGTAGGTATGAGCCAATCTATGATGGATGATGAATAAGTTTCGAAATTTATTCAGGCATAAAAAAAGCCGTAGTTGAAGGACTACGGCTTTTTTTATGGGCGCAAGTTATTGCGGCAGTTCTTTTACAGGTGAACCACCTAAAGCTTGCATGAGAGTGACATACGCGTTGTATTGGCTTTGCTTGGTTTCAACGAGACTTAGACGTGCAGTACGTGTGGTTTGCTGAGCATCGAGAAGTGTTTTTAATGCAATAGCACCATAACGGTAACGAACTTCGGTTAGACGTTCAGTTTTTTCTGCAAGTTCAACATTACGCTCTTGTAACGCTACTTGTTTATCGAGTTCGGTACGACTCGATAAAGCATTTTCTACGTCAGCAAAAGCCTGATAAAGCGTTTGACGATATTGAATAATCGCTTTTTCATAATCCAGATTGCTAATCGCGATATCTTTTTTCATATCGTTATATTGTAAAAACGGTAAGCTTAAACTTGCACCAAGCGTGAGAGCAGGGTTGCGTAACAACTCTGTTAACGATGTGCTACTTGAGCCTAAACTACTGGTTAAGCTAATTGATGGGTAGTAGCTTGCTTTGGTTGCATCTTTAGTTGCTAATGCTTTTCTTAAGCGGAGCTCACTTGCTTGCAAATCAGGTCGGCGCGATAAAATGTCGGCAGGTAAGCCAGCACCAATTGCAGGTAGAGCAGTGCGTGGTAAACGCTTTGGCTCTTGAATATTTAATTGCTGCAATGGTTCATGTAATAACACCGCAATGGCTGTGCGAGTTTCAACCAGTTGTTGTTCAATCTGGCTTAAACTCGCTTTCTGGCTTTGTACTGATTGTTCTGCTTGAGTCAGATCTACACCTGAAACGGCACCAGCTTTATATTGAATCTGTACCAAGTCATAAAGCTTTTGAGAGGTTGCTAGACTTTGCTGGGCAGTTGTGTAGCGCTCATTTAAATAACCGAGTTGCCAATAGAGTTTGGCAGTGGTTGCAATTAAACTTTGCCCCGTGGCTTGTAAGTCTTGTTCAGTCGCTAAAGCTTCCCATTTACTTGCTTCGGTTTGGCGAGCAAGCTTGCCAAACAAATCAAGCTCATAGCTTACGCCAGCGCTCATTGATAGACCTTTAGCACTATCATCTCCCGAATTTAAATCGAAAGAATGCCCTGTAGAAACACTTGAACTGGTTCGTAAGCCTTGTTTGTTAGCGGTTAAGTCAGCTTGTAGACGGGCTTGCTTTAGAGCAATACCTGCAACTGCTAAATCACTATTACGTTCTAATACATTACTTACAAGTTGGTTGAGCTGCGCATCATTGAAAAGCGTCCACCAACGGTCAGAATATTGATCGGCAGACATGGTTTTTGTTTTTGCTGTGTCATACTGAAAACTACCCGGAACTTGTACTGCAGGTGTTTCATAAGGTGTTTTTACTACAGCTGCACATCCAACAAGAGAACCTGTGAGAAGAAGTGCTGTGCTGAGTTTAGTCATAGAGAAAGACATGCAATTTTCCTTATTCTCGAGATAGTGCGGCAACAGGGTCAAGTTTCGCAGCATTCTTGGCTGGTAAGAAACCAAAAACGACCCCAATCAGTGTTGAACAGACAAAGGCTGCAATAATTGAGGTGCTTGAATAAGCCACACTAAAGTTACCACCAGCAAATTTATTAATAAGTTGCCCAAGGCCAAGCGATAGTAAGACGCCAAGCACACCACCAATTAAACACACCAAAATTGCTTCAATCAGGAATTGCTGCAAAATATCACTTTGACGCGCACCTACGGCCATACGTACACCAATTTCTTGAGTACGTTCAGTCACCGAAACCAACATAATATTCATTACCCCGATACCACCAACGACCAATGAAATTACGGCAATTGCTGAAACCAGAAGGGTCATTGTGCTAGTTGTTTTCTCAATGGTTTGACGGATACTGTCACTGTTCATAGTGAAAATATCTTGTGCACCATGGCGCTGGGTTAATAAATTCACAATCGCATTTTCAGCTGCAGCAGTTGAATATTTGTCATTAATACGAACCACGATATTACGTACATGGGTTTGCCCCAGCATACGGCTCATCACGGTTGTATAAGGCATATAGACATTTAAAGTGTCATCTGAGCCCATGCCACTCGTTTGCGGTTCTACAATGCCAATAATACGAGCTGGTACACTACCGAGTAACACTACTTGACCGATAGGGTTGGTACCGTCACTAAAGAACTGTTTTTGAGTATTGGTATCAATGACTACATCCTGTGAGCGATCACGAACACTACGTTGATCAAAAGTTTGTCCATCTTTAAAGACCAAACCTTTCACATCGAAATAATCGTTACTCACACCATTAATGGTCGCGTTAGCTTCATTTTGTTGATAACGCATGGTTTTGGATGTGCTGACGATTGGGCTTACTGCACTGACATACGGTTGAGTCATTAACGCATCGGCATCGGCAGGGACCAAGGTTTTAAAACTTGCAGTTTTAGAGTTGTCACCAAAACCACGGCCCTGAAACACGGTAATTGTATTTGTTCCCAGACTACTAATATTACTTAAAATTTGCTGTTGAGAGCCTTTACCTAATGCGACAACCGTAACAACCGATGCAATACCAATAATGATCCCAAGCATGGTTAAAAAAGTACGCATGCGGTGGGCATTCATAGACAGTAAAGCCATTTGGAAGGCTTCTGATAAACGGTCTAAAGTAGAACGCCATGCAGAAATACTTTTGCCTTTCTTCTGTTTACCTTGTAAAGCAGGAGCGGCATCAGGATCAGTCTTGATTGGTTCGGCTGCTTGATCTGGGACATTAGGACGGTCACTAATAATTTCTCCATCACTAATCTCGATAATACGAGTCGCATTTTTTGCAACTTGCATATCATGGGTGACTAAAATAATAGTGTGACCTGCAGCATTGAGTTCACGCAAAATACGCATCACCTCAACACCACTATGAGAGTCGAGTGCCCCCGTCGGTTCATCTGCCAGAATAACGTCACCGCCATTCATCAGCGCACGGGCAATCGAAACACGTTGCTGCTGACCACCAGAAAGTTGGCTTGGTCTATTAAGTGTTTTTGTACCTAAACCTAATTCGGTTAGTAAAGCCGTTGCGCGTTGTTTACGTTCAGAAGGGGTAACACCTGCATAAACAGCTGGAACTTCTACGTTACCTTCGGCAGATAAGTCGCCCAGTAAGTGGTAGCGCTGGAAAATAAAACCAAAATATTCACGGCGTAGTCGAGCCAGCTGATCTGGCTCAAGTTTACCTGTTTCTTGTCCATTAACTTTGTAACTACCACTCGTAGGTCGGTCCAAACAACCCAGAATATTCATGAGGGTCGATTTACCAGAACCAGATTGACCGACAATGGCAACCAGTTCACCTTCATAAATGGTTAGGTCAATGCCTTTTAAAATTTGTATCGTGCTTTCGCCAGCAGGGAATTCCCGGACTAGATTGCTGACTTCAAGCAAAGCTTGTTTTGTCATGCTTACATTCCCATTGGGCCACTACGGCGACGGTTATTACTACTATTTGCTGATGCAGCAGAAGTATCGGCACTATCGGCAATGACAACTTGGTCACCTTGTTTTAAGCCCGCAAGAACTTGCGCATTTACACGGTTGTTAATGCCAACCAAAATTTGAGTTGGTTTAGTTGTGCCATCAGCTTGTAATACACGTACAACACTTAACGTTAATTTACCTTGTTCAACGAGTTGTTTTTGTTCAGCAGTCAAGTTTAGGCGTTGTAGACGAGCTCCGTTTCCTTGAGATTTTTTAGCTGCTTCAGGTGAAGAACTTGATTTATCAGATGATTGGCCTGATTTTCTTTGACCTGAAAATTGTTTAGAACTCAGTGCTGATGAAGGAACGAGTAGAGCATTTTTAGCTGAATTTAATACGATATAAACTTGTGCGGTCATATCAATACGCAATTTACCATCGGTATTTGGCACATCGAATAAGGCATTATAATAAACAGCCGAGCTTGTTGTTGAGTTTGTAGAGCTTGTTGATTCGCTAGAAATTGAGTCAGGAGCAGGCTCAATTTGACGTAAAGTTGCATAGCGCTTGGTTTCATCACCTAAAGTTGTAAAGTAAACCTGTTGTCCTTTTTCAACTTTCATAATGTCAGCTTCACTGACTTGTGCCTTAATCGTCATGTTTTGTAGTTTTGCAATTTTGACAATTGTTGGCGCGCTTTGGTTTGCGTTTACGGTTTGACCTTCTTCAGTCACAATCGCGACAACCGTACCATCAGTTGGAGCAACAATACGTGTGTAACCAATGTTGGTTTGTGCCGTAGATTTTGTGACTTTTGCAGATTCAATCTGTGCATCTAATGCTTTAATTTGTGCCTGAGCTGTTTTATAGCTTGCCTCAGCCGATTCTAAATCTGCACGTGGCGTTGCGTCTTGCGCATACATTTGTTGCTGACGACGGTATTCAAGTTGCTTTTCATTTAAGGAAGCAACTTGTTGAAGACGCTGTGCTTCTAAATTTTTAATGTTTGCATCAGAAGTTTTTAAACTATTTTCTTGGGTGGTTGAGTCAATTTGTGCGATAAGTTGACCTTGTTTCACTTGATCGCCCAACTGTACATACATCTTTTTGACCTGACCAGATACCTGTGCACCCACACTAATCAGTTTGGTTGCATCAAGTGTACCTGTTGCAAGGACATTATTTTCAATATCTCCGCGTGTTACCTCAGCTGTAATATATTGAGGCTGCTGCTCTTTAGGCTTTAAAAATTTCCAAGCTAATACAGCAATAACTGCTATACAGAGGATAATAATAACAAGTTTGATTGGCTTTATTTTTGGCATGGTGAGAGGTCGAAAAGTTTAAAATTTAATTTAGTATAAAAGCGAAATGAGGATAAAACGTGAATTTTTATTATATTTCAAGAATGAAGAAAAATGATTCCGCCGAATTATTGTATAAATAGCGTTTTACCACATAATTCAGCAATGGCCTGCTGCATCAAATGTTGGGCATTTTCATTCGACATTCCTTTAATTGCCGCATCAACTTGCAATAGAAGGGTAGACCAGCCTAAAAACTGTTGAGGATTTAATCTTCTTAAAGCTTGTTGATATAAACCAACCTTTGTTTTCCAGATACCAAGTTGTAATGCATTATGAGGCTGCTCAAATAATTGCATCAATAAACGCATTTCTTTACTTAAAGTCCATAAAATTAGACTTTCTGGTTCGCCAGCAGCAATTAAATATTGAAAAATTTTAATGGATTGAGCGAGATTACCTTCTAATAGCGCGTCGCTTAAATCGTAAGTGGTATAACGAGATTGATCTTGTAGACAAGCATATAACTGTTCAATTTGAATCAGTTGTTGGTCTGGAAAAGTATCTCTTACACGCATCAAGCTATTCTTAGCTGCGAGCAAATTATGTTCATGATGCTGCATGAGCCATTGCCAGGCATCATTATCGAGTTGAATTTCAAGTTTCTCTGCTTCGGCAGATAAAATTCTTTGGCGGTCTTGCGGATAGTTTGCCGTTAGGGCAACAACAACACCATTTGCTTCCACAACTTGGAAAAAAGCAGACTTTAAGCTACTACTATCTTGCTTAGGTAAAACAATTAAAAGCAGGTTAGTTTCATTATGTTGAATATAGCTTTTAAGCTGTTTTAGTCCATTTGCGTCAGGCTTTATATTGCCATGCACTTCAATGGCAAGCTGCTGAGAAAATAAAGATAAGCTGTTAAGAGCGTTAAAAACATTCTTCCAGTCGCTCACGCTACTAATATCATAGCGCTGTCTTTCAACTTCTTGTTGTTGCCAACTTTTACGAAAAGCATCTAATAAATTTTGTTCCAGTAAAGGTTCTTGGCCATGTAAAATCCACGCACCCCGTGCTTCCGGAATGCGTTTTAAGGCTTGTAAATAGTCAATTTTCATTGCTGGTAAAAATAAAGATTAAGGCTGAGCTTTTGGTAAACGGTTTGCTGAAATCTGACGAGTAATTTGCTGTGCAATGTCATCGATCACAATACGTTGCAAATAAGATTCTTGCTGATTTTCGGTGTTAACCGTTGCAAGATCATATTGGTAACTACGAGATGCAGTTAATGAACGTGGTTCAGTAATTTTATTACCCTGACGGTCTTCAATCTGGAAGGTTACGGTTAAGCGTAATAATACTTCCGTTAGTTTTCCATTTAAAAGCTGACGACGTGGTGTGTACTCTAAAACACGGAGTACGTAGGCATCATTATCATTGCTGAATTGAACACCATTTGCAGCTAAATAAACTTTTAACTGGGTTTCTAAATCATCAGTTTTAGCTGGTAACTCAAGGCTTAATTTTTTATAAACAAGCGGAGTTGCAGTCGGGTTGGTTCCTTTTAAATGAAATCCACACCCGACTAAGCCTGCACTAAGGCCTAAGGTCAAAACAACAGCGGCTAAACGTTTGGCAAAGTGCATGCTTGATCCTCTCATTAATAACTTTAATTAAACCACGAGGTTAACTAATTTATTTGGAACCACAATTTCTTTCTTTGTTGGTCCTGTTAAGAATTGTTGAACTTCTGGAAGAGCTTTAGCTTGAGCTAATAGATCTTCTTTAGAAATATCAACCGAAACTTCAAGTTTACCGCGAAGTTTACCGTTAACCTGTACAACAATCGTTTGTGTATTACGAGTTAATGCAGAAGCATCGACTTCAGGGAATGTCGCTTCTGTTACATCTGTACCAAACTGAGCCAATAATGTTTGACTTAAATGTGGTGCAAATGGAGCAAGTAAAGTTAACAGTGTGGTGATCGCTTCACGTTCTACAGCAACGTCATTATCATCTTTTGCTTCAAACTTGTTGCTCGCATTTAACAATTCCATCAAAGCAGCAATCGCAGTATTGAATGCATGACGACGTTCGATATCATCACTTACTTTTTGAATAGTTTCGTGTGTTTTGCGACGTAAATCTTGAGCGTCTTTAGACAAGTTAGCTGCATCAATCGTAGAAGCTTGGTTGCCCTTTTCAAGGAAGCTCGCTACAAGGCGCCACACACGTTTTAAGAAACGGTTTGCACCTTCAACACCTGCATCAGACCATTCTAAAGATTGATCTGGTGGAGCAGCGAACATCATAAATACACGTGCTGTATCTGCGCCGTATTGATCAATAATCGCTTGTGGGTCGATACCGTTGTTTTTCGACTTAGACATTTTTTCTTGTCCGCCGATCACAACTTCTTGACCGTCACCTGAATATTTTGCAGAAAGAATACGACCTTTTTCATCGCGTTCTAATTCGATATCAGCAGGGTTAAACCAAGTCTTCTTACCATTTTCTGCTTCACGATAGAATGTATCCGCAAGCACCATGCCTTGAGTTAACAAGTTGGTAAATGGTTCATTACCTTGTACTACACCTTCATCACGCATTAATTTGTGGAAGAAACGTGCATAAAGTAAGTGAAGAATCGCGTGTTCAACACCACCAATATATTGGTTTACAGGAAGCCAGTTTTGAGCAGCTTCAGGTTTCACCATTCCGCCAGTGAAGTCTGGAGACGCATAGCGTGCGTAGTACCAAGATGACTCTACAAATGTATCCAATGTATCTGTTTCACGGCGTGCATCGCCACCACAACAAGGACATTTCGTTTCATAGAATTCAGGCATTTTATTAAGCGGGTTACCTGAACCATCTGGAACAACGTCAGTTGGTAATACAACTGGAAGCTGGTCTTCTGGAACTGTGACTTGACCACAAGTATCACAGTTAATCATTGGAATTGGACAACCCCAGTAACGTTGACGAGAAACACCCCAGTCACGTAAACGGAATTGAACTTTAGAATTTGCTAAACCTTGTGGTTCTAATTTTGCAAGGAATGCATCAAATGCAGCTTGGAATTCTAAACCATCAAACTCACCAGAGTTAACAAGTTTACCTTCTTTAGAACCGTACCATTCTTGCCACTCAATTGCAGAGTAGTCTGCATCGTCACCGCCTTTGGCATCAATTACTTGCTTAATAGGCAAGTTGAACTTGTTGGCAAATTCGAAGTCACGTTCGTCATGCGCTGGTACAGCCATCACTGCGCCAGAACCGTAAGACATTAATACGTAGTTTGCGATCCAGACAGGAAGCTCTTCACCAGTTACAGGATGCTTTACAAACAAACCTGTCGCCATGCCTTTTTTCTCGGCTGTTGCCAAGTCCGCTTCTGCAACTGAACCCATGCGGCACTCTTCAATGAATGCAGCCAATTCAGGGTTCTTTTCAGCCGCTTTAAGCGCAAGAGGGTGTTCTGCTGCAACGGCAACATATGTCACGCCCATAAGCGTGTCAGCACGTGTTGTATAAACAGTTAAGCCATCAGCATAAATTTCGGTATTGGCAGATGGGAAAGTAATTTCCATGCCTGTAGAGCGACCAATCCAGTTACGTTGCATGGTCAACACTTGTTGAGGCCAGCCGTCTTGTAGGGTGTCTAGGTCGTCTAATAATTCTTGTGCATAGTCAGTAATACGGAAGTAGTACATTGGAATATCGCGTTTTTCAACCAATGCACCAGAACGCCATCCGCGACCATTTTCAACTTGTTCGTTTGCTAAAACAGTTTGGTCAACTGGATCCCAGTTTACTGTTGAAAGTTTACGGTAGATCAGGCCTTTTTTATAAAGCTGAACAAATAACCATTGTTCCCAGTGATAATACTCTGGTGTACAAGTTGCAAATTCACGATCCCAATCTACAGATAGACCTAATTTTTTTAATTGGTCACGCATGTACGCAATGTTTTCAAATGTCCATTTTGCCGGAGCAACTTTATGGGCAATTGCTGCGTTTTCCGCAGGTAAACCGAATGCATCCCAACCCATAGGTTGTAATACAGTTTCACCTTTTAAACGGTAAAAACGGCTAATCACATCGCCAATTGTATAGTTACGCACATGCCCCATATGCAGCTTGCCGCTTGGGTAAGGAAACATCGACAGGATGTAACGATGTTTACCTTCGACAGTGTCGGCAACTTTAAAGACTTTACGATTTTCCCAATCTTGTTGAACTGATGGTTCAATCGTGTTTGCTTGATATTCGGGGTCAATGTGAGAAATAGTCATAGACGTAAGCTATACAACAAAAATTGATATTAAAGATTGTTGCACAGCATAGCGCAAAATCGACAAAAATGCAGTTTTGGGATGGATTTATTTTCCGTTAAAAATTAAACAAGAATAAACCTGAAAAAAGCGGGGTAGTCATAAAAAAAGAAAAGTGGAAAAATCAAATAAGATGAAAAAATAGTCAGTTAAAAAATAATCATAGAAAAGTGTTTCTTTAATCTTGACTTTAGTGAATTAAACAACAAAAATGCTTCCTTTAGTTTTATATGCGATTATTTGATCACCCTTCGAATAACCGTCATGTTTTGTAATAGACATTCTCTCTAGCCGAGAGATTGATTTTACTTAAAGTATGTATATCCAGACATGCTTTATTAATGTTAAAAAAGCTTATACGGCTGAAAAACAGAAATTTTTCTATTGCAACGAAAACTAGACAATATGTGTGCTATAACAGTGCAGACAATTCAATGAATGAAACACTATTTGTGCCTTCCATAAATAGTGATAAAGATTTTTAGGGTGAATCACGTTGGAACTTTTATCTGGTGGTGAAATGCTCGTTCGTGCTCTTGCGGACGAAGGCGTTGAACATGTTTTTGGTTATCCAGGCGGCGCTGTATTACATATTTATGATGCGCTATTTCAACAAGACAAAATTAATCATTACCTCGTACGTCATGAACAAGCTGCTGGTCATATGGCAGATGCTTACTCGCGTGCTACAGGTAAGACTGGCGTAGTACTGGTCACTTCTGGACCTGGCGCAACTAATACTGTGACTCCAATTGCAACAGCTTATATGGACTCAATCCCAATGGTGATTTTGTCTGGCCAGGTTGCATCACATCTTATTGGTGAAGACGCTTTCCAAGAAACTGATATGGTAGGTATTTCACGTCCTATCGTGAAACACAGCTTCCAAGTTCGTCATGCAAGCGAAATTCCTGCAATTATCAAAAAAGCATTTTATATCGCAGCAAGTGGTCGCCCTGGTCCAGTTGTAGTCGATATTCCTAAAGATGCAACAAATCCTGCAGAAAAATTTGCATACGAATATCCTGAAAAAGTGAAGATGCGTTCTTATCAGCCACCTTCACGTGGTCATTCTGGCCAAATTCGTAAAGCAATTGATGAGCTTTTAAGTGCAAAACGCCCTGTAATTTATACGGGTGGTGGTGTTGTTCAAGGTAATGCATCAGCATTATTGACTGAACTCGCACATTTACTAGGTTATCCAGTAACTAACACACTTATGGGCCTTGGTGGCTTCCCTGGTGATGATCCACAATTCGTGGGTATGTTAGGTATGCACGGTACTTATGAAGCAAATATGGCGATGCATAATGCTGACGTCATTCTTGCAATTGGTGCGCGTTTTGATGACCGAGTAACCAATAACCCAGCAAAATTCTGTGTGAATGCTAAAGTTATTCATATTGATATTGATCCGGCGAGCATTTCAAAAACAATTATGGCGCACATTCCAATTGTAGGGGCAGTTGAGCCTGTACTTCAGGAAATGTTGACGCAATTGAAACAATTAAATGTGTCTAAGCCAAACCCTGAAGCAATTGCTGCGTGGTGGGATCAAATTAATGAATGGCGTAAAGTTCATGGTTTAAAGTTTGAAACCCCGACCGATGGCACAATGAAGCCACAGCAAGTTGTTGAAGCTTTATATAAAGTCACTAACGGTGACGCCATCATCACTTCAGATGTGGGCCAACACCAAATGTTTGGTGCGTTGTATTACAAATACAAACGTCCACGTCAATGGATTAACTCAGGCGGATTGGGCACCATGGGCGTAGGTTTACCTTATGCAATGGCTGCGAAGCTCGCTTTCCCAGATCAACAAGTTGTTTGTATTACTGGTGAAGCTTCAATTCAAATGTGTATTCAAGAGCTTTCAACGTGTAAGCAATATGGCATGAATGTGAAGATCTTGTGCTTGAATAACCGTGCTTTAGGTATGGTGAAGCAGTGGCAAGATATGAACTATGAGGGCCGTCACTCAAGCTCATACGTTGAATCATTGCCTGATTTTGGCAAGTTAATGGAAGCTTATGGTCACGTTGGTATCCAGATTGATCATGCTAATGAACTAGAGTCGAAGCTTGCTGAAGCAATGGCGATTAATGATAAATGTGTATTCATTAATGTCATGGTTGATCGCACGGAACATGTTTATCCAATGCTGATCGCAGGTCAGTCTATGAAGGATATGTGGTTAGGTAAAGGGGAGCGTACATAATGAGACATATTATTTCTGTACTCGTTGAAAACGAAGCTGGTGCGCTTTCTCGCCTTGTTGGTTTATTTAGCCAACGTGGATATAACATTGAAACACTGAATGTTGCGCCAACCGAAGACCCAACTTTGTCACGCTTAACATTAACAACTTATGGTGATGACCATAAGATTGAACAGATTACAAAGCAGCTCAATAAACTTGTTGAAGTTGTAAAAGTAGTTGATTTATCAGAAGGTTCACACATTGAGCGTGAACTGATGCTGATTAAAGTAAAAGCGTTAGGTGCTTCACGTGCTGAAATTAAGCGAACGGCGGATATTTTCCGTGCGCAGATTGTAGACGTGACACCAACTACCTATACCATTCAAATAGCAGGGACAACTGAAAAATTAGATGGTTTTATCGATGCGCTTGCAGAAAACACTATTCTAGAAGTCGTTCGTTCAGGTGTATCTGGTATCGCCCGTGGCGAAAAAGTATTAGCCATTTAATTTTTTAAAAAGTATTTTAGCGGAGAACACAAATGCAAATTTTTTACGATAAAGACTGTGACTTATCAATCATCCAAGGCAAGAAAGTAGCGATTATTGGTTACGGTTCTCAAGGTCATGCTCATGCACTTAACCTTAAAGACTCAGGCGTAGACGTAACTGTAGGTTTACGTGCAGATTCAGCTTCTTGGAAGAAAGCTGAAAATGCAGGTCTTAAAGTTGCAGAAGTTCCTGCTGCTGTTAAGCAAGCTGACCTCGTAATGATTTTGACTCCAGATGAATTCCAATCACAACTTTACCGTGACGTGATTGAGCCAAACATCAAAGAAGGCGCGACTCTTGCATTTGCTCATGGTTTCTCTGTTCTTTACAACCAAGTTGTTCCACGTAAAGATTTAGACGTAATCATGGTTGCTCCAAAAGCACCTGGTCACACTGTACGTTCAGAGTTCCAACGTGGTTCAGGTGTTCCTGACCTAATCGCAATTCACCAAGATGCTTCTGGTAATGCACGTAACGTTGCTCTTTCTTATGCTTCTGGCGTAGGCGGCGGCCGTACAGGTATTATCGAAACTTCATTCCGTGAAGAAACTGAAACTGACTTATTCGGTGAGCAAGCAGTTCTTTGTGGTGGTGCGGTTGAATTAGTGAAAATGGGCTTCGAAACTTTAGTTGAAGCTGGTTATGCACCAGAAATGGCTTACTTCGAATGTTTACACGAACTTAAATTGATCGTTGACTTAATGTTCGAGGGTGGTATCGCTGACATGAACTACTCAGTATCTAACAATGCTGAGTACGGCGAATATGTAACTGGTGTTGAAGTAATCAACGAACAATCTCGTGAAGCAATGCGTAATGCATTGAAACGTATTCAATCTGGTGAGTACGCTAAGATGTTCATTCAAGAAGGTGCGTTAAACTACCCATCTATGACTGCTCGTCGTCGTCAAAATGCTGCACATGGTATTGAAGTAACTGGTAATAAGTTGCGTGCAATGATGCCATGGATTCAAGCAAACAAAATCGTAGACAAAGAAAAGAACTAATTTTCTTTATCTAACGCTTTAAAAGAACCCTGCTTTAAGCAGGGTTCTTTATTTATACTATTTTATTTGAATGCGAAAATTGCGATTAGGTCAACTTGACTAGATTAAATAAATTCTATATTTTTCATATAATTGGCTGCTTAATTTTTATTTACTTTATTGATTTATAAAGTAAAAAATACTTGACCAAAAGATAGATAATGTTATTGTTTATAACTGACTGAATAAGTCAAATTTACTAAAATTTCTTTAACATGTTTAATTGTATTTTGGGCAATGAGTTGAACAAAATAAAAAAAAGTATTGAATAATCATGGAAGTCCAATATGGGTCATGTTGATTACGATAGCACATTGATCGTCGGCTCTTTTATTGCAGCTGGCTTCATTTGTTATATTGTAATTTCCATGGAGCAGCTAATATTCAAGCAAGTCTATAAGAAATTTGAGTCCTTAATTTTATTTATTAATGGATTGCTACTCGCCTTAGCAATTAGCATCGTCCATATTGTTGGTATACAAGCTTATCATCTGTTTGATACTGCTCACTCTAATATTCCTTTAATTGCAATTTCTTATGCCATTAGTGCATTGTTATCTTGCATTGCGATGTGGTTGACTTCGCGTTTTACGCTCCCTTTATTTAGACTCATTTTGAGCTCGATTATTATGGGAATCGGAATTTCAGCTTCATATTACATTAGCATGTTGGGCTGGAATATTAATGTTTATAAAAAAGATTACACTTCGTTTTTACTTTTATTTTCTGTATTAATTGCAATGAGTGGTTCAGGGCTAGCGTTTTTACTCGCCTATAAATTAAAAGACACTGAACGATATCGCTTAACTTTAAAAATCGCATTTTCGGTTATGATGACCTTAAGTATTATGGGGATGCACTACACAGCGCTTATTGCGACGAATATTACTGATAAATTTATTAGCCAATATCAGGCTGAGCATGACTTATTATTATTTACAATTATTCTAGTCACCTGTTTGGTACTCGTAGCAAGTTTTATTGTTGCAATGTTAGAGCAACGCCTTACTCAACAGAATTTAGAGCTGCGTAAGGCAAATAAAGAATTAGCTAACCTATCTATACAAGACAATTTAACCAAATTACCTAACCGCCTTTATTTAGTGGATTATGCTGAAGTATTACTTTCAGATCATCGATACAAAGACCAGAAAATTGCTTTCTTATATATTGATTTAGACCGATTTAAATCGGTGAATGATGCATTTGGACATCATGTGGGTGATCAATTACTTATTCAGATGGCGAACCGCTTACATTGGCAACTCAATGAGAAGTGCAAACTACTTAGAATTGGCGGTGATGAGTTTTTACTTATTGCTGAAAATACAAATGCCGATGAAGCAGTTATTTTGGCTGAGAAAGTTTTACAGCTGATTCAAGAGAGTTATCAGATTTCTGGTAAAGAAATTAATATCTCTGCAAGCTTAGGAGTGGCACTATTTCCTGAGCATGGACAAAATGTTCAGGACTTACTCATGAACGCTGATGCCGCGATGCTCATGTCTAAAGAACAAGGCCGAAATACTTACACCATCTTTAGTTATTCAACCCACCAACAAGAAACGAGAAGTCAGTCAAAACTGATCAATGATCTTTATAAGGCCGTAGAAGAAAAGCAGTTCATCCTATATTACCAACCAAAATTTAATACGAATCTTGAGGTCTGTGGTGTTGAAGCATTAATCCGTTGGAATCATCCAGCTTTAGGAATACTCACACCGCATATGTTTATAGAAGGTGCAGAAAAAACGGGTTTGATCATTCCAATGGGATATTGGGCACTTGAGCAAGCTTGCCTGCAAATTCAAGAGTGGGAACGCAGTAACACCCCATTTTATCCAGTCGCAGTGAATTTATCGGCCTTACAGTTTGAAAATAAAAAATTATTTAGTACGCTCGAAGCATTGTTAAAAAAATATCAAATTCAACCCCATCACTTAATTGTTGAGATTACTGAATCAACAGCAATGCGGCATATTGATTTAAGTATTCGAGCTTGTGAGCGACTACGTGATATGGGCATTCGAGTCGCAATTGATGATTTTGGAACAGGCCATTCAAGCTTTTTATATTTAAAAGATTTACCTGTAGATGAATTGAAAATTGATCGTGGTTTTATCGTTGACTTAAAACCAGGCTCAAAAGAAGAAGTTATATTAGAAAGTATAATACATTTAGCTAAAAAGTTAGGTTTAACCGTAACAGCGGAAGGGGTGGAAACTCAACAGCAAGTTGAAATTTTAACCCGTTTAGGTTGTCAGCAATTTCAGGGGTATTTATTAGGAATGCCTGTTCACGTCGATCAACTGATTGAATCTCAAGGTGCTCACTTCGCTTAATCTTTTCTATATCGATTTTTAAACCTAATATTTCCTTTTAATTTTATCTTTAAAGAACAATTAATTAAAATAAATTTATCTTCTAAAAAACACCTATATATTTGTAGTAGTGAATAGTATTAGCTTCTCAGTTAGTTGAGTATTTTACATATAATAATTTATGAATATATACTGCGAGTATAAAGTATTACTAACAAATTGATGTTTATATTTTATAGAATATAAGGAGTAAAAAGAATTATTATAAAATATTGTGAAGTTTATATAATAATTGGAATTAATGAGGATGAAGCTAAATAGAAATATTAATTTTTAAGGTTTGGATAAATTTTGGGTGGAGTTGGAGATTAGACTCCACCGAATTAAAAAATACTTTTTATCTTTATTAAAATATAACTATTTAATTAATTTATAAATTAAATAGTTGCATACTCTCGAACTGTTTCTAATTCAATAATTTTGTTTATATAAGACCACGTTTGTTCTGGATTAATCTTTCCTTTATTTATAGTGCCATCAATAATGATTCCATCTACAATGTTAAGAAAGAGCCCTGTTAGGATTTTTGTGTTTTCTACTTCTAACTCTGAAAGAGCTGAGAAAACTAATGAGTAAATCCACTCCCGATACTCATTAATTTGATGCTTAATAGAAGGGTACAATTGCATGACTTCTATTGTCGCTTTTTTAAATAAGCAGCCATTAAAGTCATCTGTATTAATCCAATCGATATACCAATTAAATATCTTTTTTAATTTAATCAATGGGTTGTTGGTATTTTTTATTTTTTCCAATATTGAATATTGGATCTCTAAATTTCTTTTATAAAGACATTCTTCAATTAAGGCTTCTTTAGAAGAAAAGTATTTATAAAAAGTCATTTTTGCAACATTTGACTCAGCAATAATGCGATCAACACCAATAGAAGTATAGCTTTTTTGGTTAAAGAGGGATGTTGCTGTTGTTATAATAGTTTCTCTTTTTGTCATCGGGTTCCCCGTTGCGGATATTTTTTGATTAACTTTGCTATTGTAAAGTGTATAAGCTTAAATAAAACTTATTTTATAGTATTTAAAAAATTATATTTATTCAATAGCTTGGTTGATTTAAAAAACAACATATTATATATTTAATTGGTAATAGTTTACTTTTTTAAATATTATTAATTAATCCGTTGATTTGTTGAGATAATACACATAGTATCAACTTGTTAAGTATGGGTGTGCGGAATTTATTTTAGCAATTGAATGCAAAATTGTAATAAAGAGAGAGCCTATAACTTAACTATAAGAAAAACTTTTTACAGAGAATCATTATGTTAAAAAAATTTGAAGATTTTAATAATCCAAGAGAAAAAGCATTGCAGGGGATGAAAAATAGTATTCCTGCAAAACAATGGGATGAAAATTTACAATTTCTTAAACAGTTAAGAAAAACGATTGCAGAGTTACCAGTTTGCAACCATCCTGCTATTGAACTGTTAAACGGTGGATATCTTGATAAACAACGTTTGACTCTTATTCATTTAGAATATCGTCATGCGATTGTACAAATTTTTACTGATGCTTTATTAAAGGCTCAATTTTTAACAAAACAATTGGAACCTAAACTCCACTCTGGAGCGAAGATGTATCCACGGGTATTATTAAGTTTAAATATACTTGATGAGTTTGGTTTTCGCCCTGGTTTAGACAAAGATAATTACTATCTGGGTAATCCTGAATATGCTCATTATCCTTTATATGAAGATTTACTAAATGATTATGGTTTAACGGAACTTGACCGTCGCAATTATAAACCATCAAAAATCGCTAATCAGGTTAGATCATTTTTAGAATCTTCTTATGATAGTTATATTAACGTCGTGGCATTATTAGCTGTTGCAGAGGAGGAAGTCATTCTTTTTAGTCCTCCATTACGTCAAGCAACTAAATTCGTAAATATCGATGTTGAAGGTGGTGGTTATTACCATGTACATGGGGTATCTACGGATGAAACATCTGAGGCTGCTGATGACGATCATGAAGATGACTTGTGGTTTGCATTAGCACAAGCAATTACAAAAGATGATTATGAAAGCTTAACCAAGCTATGTATTGATTACTGTGCTTTATGGAATGAGTTCTGGGATGCACAAATTGCCGATGTTCAATTCATTGAAGAAAAGAAATTGGCGTAAAGATTCTATTAAGTCTTAATCAAGCCCATCTTAAACAGGTGGGCTTTTTTAATTGTAAAATTTCTAAGGAGCTAAACTACATTCTCAAAAAAGATCTAAAAAGTTTGTGAATAACTCATGGCTTATCAACAATCATTAAACAGTTCTATAAATCTGCTACAATTACGCCAATTTTTATTTTGATCGACTTTAGGTCTTTGGCACTGCAATCTCCGCAGTAGGTGTATTTCATGAGTTTTAAAGATGAGTTAGCGGCACAGGTTGCTCAACGCCGCACATTTGCCATCATTTCCCACCCAAATATTTGATATCTATTCAAGCTCATTCAACCTATTTCAAATATAATAATAAAATCATCGTAAGTGCTGTAAAAGTATAAAAATATTGCTATTCTTTATCTGACATATCTTTCAACCCCGTTCAATAGATTTCAAGTCTAGTCAGTATGTTTGTGTACATATGTGTGTACATATTTTCTAGAATTAGCTACTTGAAAAAATATGTACACAGGTGGAGTAAAATGCCTTTAACAGATACTTGGCTTAAGAAGAATCTAGATCGTGAACGTTCAGCTATACATACAGAACCTGATCAAGATGGATTGAGCGTTCGTGTATCGCAAAAAGGAAAGCTCACTTTTCAGATGCGTTTTCGATATAACGATAAGCAAGCTCGTTTAGACTTGGGAACCTATCCAAATATGAGCCTTAAAGAAGCTCGTATTGAATTGCAGAAAATGAAAGCAATTTTAGAAAAGGGACATGACCCACGTATTCATAAAAAGATAGAGCTTCACAAGATCACAGAGGCTATAACTTTTGAAGCGTTATTTCGTGAGTGGCATGCGAAATATAGTATTCCTAATAAAAAGAATGCAGATCAATATTTGAGATCATTTGAACTTTATGTTTTCCCAAAGTTAGGTAGCATACCTGCTGAGCAAATCACATTACATATGTGGTTAGATTTACTAGAAGAGCAATTTAAACAGTCACCATCGATAACTGATCGCATTCTTACGAATACAAAGCAGTGTTTGGATTGGGGGATCAATCGAAAATTAATTGAGCAAAACCCCATAAGACATATCACTGGAAAACGTGACTTGAATATTAAGAAAAATAAAACTGTTCGAGTATTACAAGATGATGAGTTATCTTTAATTTTTAAAATTTGTGATGAGTCTAGAACATCATTAAGGAATGTTTTATTTCTCAAGTTATGTTTGTTTTATGGTAATCGATATAGTGAGTTGAGGCTTGCACGGAAATCAGATTTTGATTTTAGTAAAAATACATGGACAGTACCGTATGAAAATCATAAGACAGGAGAAAGTAAAGGGGACATTGTTCGACCTATTATTGATGAGATCAAACCGTGGCTTCAGACGGCAATTGATTTGAGTAATTCTGAATACATTTTCCCACATGAAAATGGCAAAGAGCCAATGGGGCGTAGTGGGCCAACAGATACCCCTTATAACTTCATGCAATTTGCAAGGAAGAATTATAAAATTGAAATGGATCATTGGTCTATGCATGATTTACGGCGTACAGCTAGGACAAATTTCAGTGCGTTTACGAGTAGGGATGTTGCGGAACTGATGGTTGGACATGTGATGCCAGGAGAACAGGGGACATATGACTATTATGATTATCAAAAAGAGATGTCTAAAGCTTATAAAAAATGGTGGAAAAAGTTAAGTAATCTGTCTAGCTAGACAGATTACTCATTTGGTTGTTATTGAAATATTTGAGTAGCCATTCATTAAACATTTCTTCATCCCAAAGACTAGAAGAGCCAGCACATTTTTTAATAGGTTGTGGCATCGGTTGTTCGAACATTTTTTGATTAGGTTGTTGGTAACGCCATAATGTTGAAGGAGAGCAATTTTTAAGTTTGTGGCGAATTTCTTTAGATGTTAAGTAGCCCATACCTTTGATCCTTTTGTAGTCATAACAATTAGATGAAAGAACTAATTTCTAGCTTTAAATACAGGTCAGAGAGCAACGCGTATTTTTAAGTGATTAGTTCTGTTTGTTGATGAGGTCACTATAAAATTTAGAAAAGATTTAAAGTAGAGCAGTACGTGCATCTAAAAAAATAGTAGTATTATGCTATCTAATTATCTGTAATTTAATAACTTGTGAATAATAAAAAATTATCAAACGTAGAGCTGCTTGAGCAGGATATATGGTTAAACTTTTGCTACTACTATCAGTGTGAGTTGGATGATGAATCAACTGCAACGGAGAATCAATCATGCATAGATAAAAAAGAAAAAATCATAAAAAGAATGCAGCAGAATGATTTTTCAGTAAATGAGGAAAGAATTTCTTTTGCTGAAATGATGGGGGCTGATTTAAATATTCCCTTCAAACCATCTCAGCTCGCTGAGCTTTTAATACAACTTAATACATTAAGGGTTGAAGTAAATAACTTGCCTGCCAAAATTTTTCAAAGGCAATATTCAGATATTTTAATTGCTTCTGTGCAAATGCTTGGTGGATTGGAGTTTATTCAGAACCCTACACTTGCGAAAAGTGCAAAGGCTATCATTGCAGTCAAAGCTCGTTACGACAAGCATTTATACCCAAGACGTGAAATTATATATCGTATTTTACGGGAACAAGTGGCACGTCGTGGTAAATGGAAGACTTTAAATCAAGCAGTTAACTCTGTACTTGTTGATCTGGACAAAGCTTTTGAGGAATACGATATTCAGTGGATTAAGTCTGAACTCGTGCTTAAGCAAGAAATGCTTGATAAACTAGGGTGGCATAAGCAGTCAGCGAAGCAAGCCATTGTCGAGCTAGAGGGTATAACTAGAAAAATAACTACTGCTTCAGCAGCTAAAAAAATAGAAAAATTACAGATGGAGCTAAAAAAATTGAATCAGGTACTCAAGGCAAAATACCCGTCTAAAGAGATGGAAAAATTTGGGTATAAAATGCCTTACAGTGGTGGATACATTGCTGAAACCATCATCCATGAGTTAAGGAATCAACCTGAAATATTGAAGGAAATTTTATTGAATACAGGTTGAGTGCAATTATGTATTTTATATACTAATTCTTAAGGATTAAAAAATGGTATTCAGTCCATCTATTTAGAGTTTGTGCCACAATTTTTGTAAATGAATTTTGGTGAAACATATTCTGATTCATAATAGAAATAGTGGTATTTGAAAAGGATTTCTCCGAAGATTGCTTTCCATGTTTTTTCATTTGTACCCTCGACATCTTGAATATCCATCGGATAATCAACTTCATGGGCAGTTAATATAATATTTGTATGCGGTGAAACGATGAGATAACTGCCATTTCTTAGTGGGATGAACTCTTTCATCGAGAGTGGTTTGCATTCACGTTCAGTAGCACTATATACAGTAAGTACATAGTTATTTGATAAATCACGTTGAACACGGAAAAATAAATCTAAAATTTCAGTTTGATAATTATCATAAAATTTATCAATCATTTGTGAAATCTGTTTTGTAAGCCCTTGCTCAATAAATGATTTATCGCGGAACTCACATTTATTCATATCGAATACATATGTAAAAATATTAAGGTTAAATCGTTGCTGGGTTTTGAAAAGCTTTTTCATCACTCGAGCATTTTCTTTTTTTGACTCATTAATAAGCTCTAAGCGTTGAAGTCGATCCGCCATTGCTATCCGAGTCGTTGAGTCTTTTTTTAGTTCTTTTTCAAAAGAATCTACAATAGGTAAGATGTCTTGTATATATTGCTCATTAGGTAAAAATAAAGGATTGATTGGTCTACCTAATTTAAATCCTAAATCTGAATAAGCTTTATGTAATGCTTTTACACTTTGACTAAGTTTGTAAAATTTATGCTTGAGAAACACTTGGCTTATGCCAGGAAAATTTTGTAAAAGTTCATATACTTCGTAGATTTGTGGAGATTTACAGACATAATGCTTACCATGTTTAGTCGTTTTTTGTTTGAATGCACTATAACTTGGGTTTGTGATTATTGCTGAAATTTTGTGCATAATAGAAAGGTTATATACATTTACGCAAAAATGTATTTGATCATGGGATGTCATCAAACTTAATTGGTTTATTGGTGTATTCATGAAAACCCTGTTGTTTAAGCTGATAGTATTACGCCCTTGATGGAAGTAGATTCTAAAGTATTTTCAATTACTCTTCTGCAATAAATCTAGCTAAATCATTGTAAATTACTTGATTTATCTTGTTGCATACTTACGAGTACTGTAGCCAAATGTTCGTTGATTAGTTTGACCCTTTTCGATAATAAACTGCTCTGTCTTGGTGATGTGATCTATCATTAGGTGCAATGCGTCAATTTTTTCTTGGTCATCATGAGTGATAACGCCGATAGCAAGATTTTTACCAACAGGCTTGTCATGCTTGAAGTTTTGATAAACCCCTTTTTTTAAGGTTATGCTTTGCCATAATTCACCAAGTTTATCGGCAAAGTTATGATTTTCTGTAAACTCATTTGCATCCATAAAAAATAGGAAGTGATAGTGGTATCTCTTCAAGTCTGAGTATTCTAATTTCCAAACAAAACCAACAATCGGTGGGACTTTATCATTTGGTGCGTGAAGTTTTTTGATGAACGCCCGCAAGTAAATTTTTAGTAATTCAAGTGGGACTGTATGATCAGGATGGATGAAAAAATCCATTTTAATGACAAGTAATTTTCTGAATGTATTAAATAATTTTCGAACAAGTCGTTTGATCTTCTTATTCTGATTAATACTTTTTTCTTGGCGTAATTGGGATGCTTTTTGATAGCTTGTATCGCTTGCAATTGAACAGGAAATCTGATGGCAAAATTCATTTAAAATTTCAGCTTTTAAAATAAATTGGTTGGGTGCTAGGGCAATAGCATCATTATGACTTCGAATCCAAAAATCACTCTGACTAACTGTTAAATGATGAAGCGTTATATTTTCTTTCAGTACCTTGCGAAATAAGTCCACTTCAGGACTTGTGCAAGTTTTATCTTCAAGGTAATGAGGATCAATTCTTCTAAGTGACTCATGTATATTTTTATCAACAATAGTATAAGTATTTTGCTTTTTTTGATGCGGTAAGTAGATCGGTTTTGTTCCATTTTTTTCTAAATACAAAATGAGCAGAATGATTTCAAGTTGACGATATGCTTCATTTTCGTTAAATACTTTAAGCTCATAAGTTTCTTGAGAACCAACTCTTTTTGTTAAACTTTCATCTTGAATGTTAGGGGGGGGACTAAGGGGATTCATCATAGCTCAAAAATAATTATTGGCGTAACTTTAGCCTAAGTAAATTTCGATATATCTTTGGATACATCGATGGTTAGCATCATATGGTTCAATGATCTTACCGAGGTAATAGCTTAAGGTACTTAACAGGTATCTTATATTATTAATTATAAGTAATATATTAATAATATAAACAATATCTTATCTAGTTGAGTAAGTACTATGAGTTGCTTAGTTCAGTATAGCCCATACTCAAATGAGCTATAGATAACGTATCCATATCAAGTCACTAAAAACATGTAGAACTAACCCTATAGTATGTTCCAAAGCCTTTAAGCATTTAACTGAGCAGGATGACTACAACATCCTGCTAGAGAATCATGATCAGTAAAATTTTACATCTCTCTCTTAGATATGAACCTTATGTTTCGAGAGAGAATCCAAATGTACCAGAATATTCAATATGATCAGCTTTACCATGAAGCAGAAGTATTGGCAGCAGTAGACCATTTCATTCAAGAAGTTTGCTTAGGTAGTTATGATCTATATCATCAAAACCTGATGATAGACCTACAAAAATTAGTTCAGTCATTTAAGCCAATCTATAACGCTAATTTATACTATTGTAATGCTGTGCTGATATTCATTGAGGTGGTGAAGACCGTTGATTACACACTGAGCCAAATGCCACAGGCAAATTATGAATCTATTAAAGATTTTGATGAAATGACTGTATGGCATATTTTGACTTATATCCAGTCATTATCAGGCTGTGTTCAACAGCAACTAATTGAACATCAACAACGTGAATTAAAGAATCAACAGAGCCTTTTTGAATATGCATCCACACTCATTCATCATTATGCGAGAACATTAGTTGTTCGAGTAGATCTATCTATCAAGAAAGAATATCAAGCCTTATACAACATTCAGGTATTTAACCAAGCCTTAGGGGTCTTGCTTCGGCGTATCGCAGATCAGGATACTTGCTTTAGTGGTTTACATGGTTATGCATGGGCTTTAGAGCATGGCATAAGCAAGGGCTACCATTGCCATCTCTTGCTTATGTACGATGGAAATATACATAAAGAAGGTTTTATGATGGGGCAGTGGGTCGGTGAGTGCTGGAAGCAGATTACTCATGGATATGGTTATATTTTTAACTGTAACCATCCTGACTATATGGCGATCTATGAAGAGATGGGGATTTTAGGCATTGGAATGATTCATCGTCATGATGAAAATAAACTTAATAATTTTCTGTATTACGTTGTCCCTTATTTGGTGAATGAAGAAAAAGAACAACAACATCCTCGAGTGAAGGATTCAGCCTACATGCGTAGTTTCGGTAAAGGTGTGATCGATTCAAAAAACCGTAGAGGTTTATAAATATTGAATTTTTAATAGAGAACACTGCTAATACTGTGTTCTCTATTTCATATTTACTAACATCAAAAAGACAAACTCACATTGCCTTGGTCGGTCCAGCGTGGTTCAATGAAAATTTATTGATCCATCGAACAAATGTGCTATTCAAACAGCTACAAAGTTTTGAAACTCATATGTTGAATAATGCTGATCGTATTATTGTTTTTAGTACTTTATTGATCTATCAACATGAAGCCTATATGCGTGCTTATCATCTGAACCAATGGATCTTACATAAGTTGCAAAAAGGTAATGAAATGGAAAAAGTTCAAGCTGGTTGGGTGGCTATTGGTGAATCAAGTAATTTTATATCAGTTGATCTACAGTCAAAAATTAATGAGATTAATCGTCAATTAGATATTTATAGAGAACTTGCTAAACCCGGTTCAGCACAGCCTAATCTTTCTCATCAGCTTAAACCTGCTTGAGTGTTGGAATAATATCAATAGTTGTATTTAAAAAATTGGAGAGATCATTTACTAATTGAAAAGTAAATTTTAATTCATTCCAAATAATTTCACATACATAACATCCTAATGAGAATCATGAAGCTCTTTTGAGATCACATGAAAATATGAAAACAGAGCCTGCCTTCGAGCAGGCTTTTTTGTGCCCAAAATTTAAGGAGTCGAGCCATGAGCTTGAGCTGTCCCTTTTGTCATTCAACGAATGTGATATTGGTTGAAGCAAGTACACAACAATCAAATACAACCTTAACCAATTTGGTCACACCGACCACATTGGGTGCATTGGGAACCACGGTCGCAAAGTCTTTCAATCTGCCACCGATTGTCGGTGGAATTGCAGGAACAGTATTGGGTAGTGTGTTGAATTCATTCACTGAACAAAGCACACCATCACAGCAGAATTTGTGCTTTTGCCACAACTGCTACCAAAAATTTCCAACTCATCTTTTGCACTAAAGAATATTCATATCCACACAGATTCAAATTTCATTTTCAATTTAAAAGGAATATAACTATGGCACATCAACTTGAACAAATGGCTTATGTCGGTGATACCCCTTGGCATGGTCTAGGTAATCAACTAAGTCAAAACCAACCGATTGAAGTCTGGGCACAGCAGGCAGGCATGGACTGGCGGATTGAGTCTTCCAATGTCAGTTATATGGCACAGAATGAACGTGGGCAAAGTATCATCATACCTTATGAAGAGCAACGAGTACTTTATCGCTCAGACACCCATGCACCACTATCAGTCGTTAGCCAACGCTTTCAGGAAGTTCAACCACGAGAGATTTTAGAATTCTATCGTGACTTGACTGAACAATCAGGCTTTGAGCTTGAAACTGCAGGCGTGCTTAAAGGTGGTAAGAAATTCTGGGCACTGGCTCGGACAGGGCAAACATCCATATTAAAGGGCAAAGATGTCAGTAATGGCTATATGCTCTTGGCAACAGCATGTGACGGAACCCTTGCCACCACCGCACAATTTACCTCGATCCGAGTGGTGTGTAACAACACTTTAGCGATTGCCTTAAAAGGACAGAACAGCAGTGCAGGTGTGGTCAAAGTTCCACACAGTACTAAATTTGATGCAGATAGGGTCAAACAGCAATTGGGTATTTCAGTACGTGCATGGGATGAACACATGTATGAAATGAAGCAACTGACACAACGTAAGGTGAGTCAGATGGAAGCATCCGCTTACTTTGATGCAGTATTCAATAACAGCACCATGAACAACGTATTAGATCAGGAGGATAACATCATTCAGTTCTACCGTGATGTAGCCTTGCAAGCCCAAGCCCAAGCCAATGGCAAGGACAAAGCTGAACCAAATGCGAGATCGATGAGTCGAGCTATGGAAATGTTTAATGGTCAAGGACGAGGTGCGGAGCTAAGTTCAGCCAAAGGAACAGCCTATGGATTACTGTGTTCAATCACGGAATTTATAGACCACGAACGTCGTGCCATGAGTACCGATCACCGACTTGATTCAGCTTGGTTTGGTGCTGGCGCATCGATCAAACAACGAGGATTGGAACAGGCACTTAACATGCTTGCATAGTGCGAAATATACATTTTTCAATCATGGAAAGTTAGACCTAACTAAGCATTTTTAAATGGAATTTAGAATTTTAAAAATTATTAAAACCATAGCTTCGGCTGTGGTTTTTTTATGCCCATTTTTTGTGATCCCCATCATTTTACATAGCAAAATAATCAGGACTTCAATATGAATACCGCAATTTTAAATCCATCCATTCAACAGGCAAGTACTCCATTTATTGCCCCAAAATTATTCACAGCCAAACGCTTGGTCAATACCAAAAACATGACTCAAGCAGAATGGCTTGAAGTACGTCGTCAAGGCATCGGTAGTAGTGATTGTGCCGCAGCGTGTGGACTCAATCCCTATATGTCGATGCTTGAACTATGGATGATCAAGACAGGTCGAGTCAAACAATCCATTGAAGATGAAAGCGCAGGTCATGCCCCTTTATATTGGGGCAAACAACTTGAACCTTTGGTCGCTGAATACTACAGCATGCATACCAACAACAAAGTTCGTCGTATCAATGCCGTACTACAACATCCTGATGAGGATAAGCATTTTATGCTGGCTAACTTAGATTACTCGGTAGTAGGTAGTGAGGAAGTACAGATTTTAGAATGCAAAACCGCAGGAGAATATGGAGCAAAGTTATGGCGAGATGGCGTGCCTTTATACGTACTGTGTCAGGTGCAACATCAACTCGCTGTAACAGGCAAAAAGGCAGCACATATTTGTGTGCTGATCTGTGGTCATGAAACTCGTATCTATAAAGTGATACGTTCGGAATCGGTGATTGAGCATATCGTCAATGCAGAGCGTTACTTTTGGGAGTGTGTGGAAAAAGACACACCACCTGATGTGGATGCCAGTGAGTCGGCAGCCAAAGCTATACAGCAGCTCTATCCGCAACATATTCCATTAACTGTTGAAGACTTGAGTCATAACGAACAAGCCAATCAATTGTTTGCTCAACTGATTCAAGAAAAGCATCACATTGAGCAGCATCAAAAAAACTTTGATGAAATTAAGCATCAAATCCAGATGTTGATGAAAGATGCTGAACGAGCAACCTTTGCCAATGGTTCGGTGACGTGGAAGAAATCCAAAGATTCAATCAGTTTAGACAGCAAAGCCTTACTCAAACTTCACCCAGAAATGCTTGAGCAGTTTCCGCAAAACAAAGCAGGGACACGACGTTTTCAGATCTATACCGATGACTGAATCCATCACATCAATATTTCCAGTCTTCAAAAAAGCGCAAAAAACCACCCCCGACCTACCGACTCTCGAAGGAGCGGTAGGCCAACAATGGCGGTCTTTGCATTTCATCTGATCTTTAAACGGTTTTGTATTTGCTTACATAACAAAGGGTCAACAGTAAAATTTTATTTAGAGGAAAATTATCATGATTAAAGGTTTAGCGATTACACCACCGATTCTTGGACGTATCAGTATTGGTAAAGTCGTTGAAAAGAACGGTAAACGACTGCCTGAAAAGGACGACCAATTTACCATTACCAGTCAAATTCAAAGCAAAGAGGGATGGATTAAGCATCCGCTTGATGAGCAATTACGCAGTAAAGCACCAAATCAAAAACTCCGTACCATTCCAGTACGGATGATCTTCAATGATCCTGAACTGAATCTGAGAGCTGAGTACACCTTATTCGACCGACAAACAGGACGACCTGTCTGTGTAGGCAATGGTGAAACCTGTCAGCGACTCACCAATCAAGGCGTTGAGCAGCAACCATGCCCATCACCTGATTTATGTCCATTGGCACAAGGAGGGAACTGTAAACCTTTTGGACGCTTGCATGTGAACTTAGATGAATCGGATGAACTCGGTACATTTATTTTTAGAACCACTGGCTTTAACAGCATTCGGACTTTGGCAGCACGACTGAGTTACTACCACGCTGCATCGAATGGTTTACTTTCATGCCTACCACTGCAACTTACACTAAGAGGCAAGTCCACCACACAAAGCTATCGTACTCCTGTGTACTATGTGGATTTAACATTGAAAGATGGGGTTAATCTGCGACAAGCTATTCAAATGGCGCAAGAGATTGACCAGCAAAGTAAACAAGCAGGGTTTGATCAGACGGCATTAGATCAGATTGCACGGCAGGGTTTTGCCAATGCACAGTTTGAAGTCAATGCAGAGGAGGGATTGGATTTGATCGAGGAGTTTTATAGTGATGCAGATGAAACTGTGAACCAAGGAGTTGAACAGACACAGTCTATAGCGAGAGCCAAAGCAAAATCGAAGCCAAATCAAGGGGAAGGGTTTGTGCAGGAAATGCAGCAGGGGCTGAAGGGGAGTGTGAGGGCGGTGAATTGATTATGATGTGAAATTAAATTGAAAAAACAGCCTAAGCTAGTTTAGGCTGAATTATTTTCAAACTTGTTGTTAGAGTTGATTGATATCAAAGTATGAATTATTAGAACAGAATAAAAATTTTTTCAAATATACTGTTACATTTAATCCTTTTTCATAAATTAATTGGCTATATTCTTGTGGGTTGATGTGGCTAGCAACAATTGTAGAAATTTCAGAAAGGGGGCTTAATTGTTCAGCGTGTAAGTGATCTCTTCCGATATAGATGCTACTGATGAATTGTAGCTGTACATACGGAGAATAAGCTTGCAGAAATGATATGATTTCATTTTTTGTTGATGGAGCAGCCATTAAAAAATGTTGAATTGCAGTAGATAAATTAGCCATTGGGGAAGGTGATGTTCTGATGATTTTTTAGTTATAACAAATTGTATTTACAGAAGAAATAAATTTATTTTTTGTTGGTATAAGAAGGTTGCACGTTGATTTTGATTTGTAAAATTGTTTTATCTAAAAATTCATTGAAAGTTACGAGTTTTATAGTGATTTTTTTGCAGTTAGACAATAGGGTATAAGCATATTACATAACAATAAGATATTATAATTAATATCAAATTTATTTTTTTTCTAATGAAACTTATTGATAACATCAACAGCACATTGGGTTCCGATATTGGGAACAATTTAAATAGTAAATCTAGATTGAAGATCGCTGCTTCATATTTTTCTATCTATGCCTTTGCTAATTTAAAAAAAGAATTAGAAAAGATCGAAGAACTGCAATTTGTTTTTACATCCCCGACCTTTGTTGCGGATAATGTGACGGATAAGCTAAAAAAGGAAAAACGTGAGTTTGTTATTCCTAAACAAGACCGTGAAAGCAGTCTGTACGGGACAGAATTTGAAATTCACTTAAAAAATCAGTTATCACAAAAAGCAATTGCTAAAGAATGCGCAGATTGGATACGACGAAAAGCAAAATTTAAGTCAAATAATAGCAATGCGCCGATGCAGGAATTTATCAGCATCCAAAAACCTGAGCAGTCTTTAACCTATATGCCTATTCAAGGGTTTACCCCGATGGGACTCGGTTTTGAAAAAGGCAATGCGATTTCCAATATGGTGAACTGCTTTGATGAGCAACCGATGGTGCAAACCTATATTCAGCTATTCAATCAAATTTGGAATGACCCCTCAAAAGTTGAAGATGTCACCAGTGAAATTATTCGACACATTGAGTCTGTCTATCAGGAAAATCCACCTGAACGTATTTACTTCTTAATGCTTTACAACATCTTCAAAGACTTCTTGGAAGATATCAATGCAGATGTGATGCCGAATGATCTCACAGGATATCAGGATACCTTGGTATGGAATAAGCTGTTCAATTTCCAAAAAGATGCAGCAGTAGGCATTATCAATAAACTTGAAACCTACAATGGCTGTATTTTGGCGGATAGTGTGGGGTTAGGTAAGACCTTCACTGCCTTGGCCGTAATCAAATACTACGAATTACGAAACAAGAGTGTTCTGGTTTTATGCCCTAAGAAATTGGGAGCAAACTGGACGAATTATAACGCCAACCTATTCACGAACATTTTTGCTAAAGACCGTTTTAGCTACGATGTGCTGTATCACACGGATCTCTCTCGTAAAGGTGGTGAAACCCTAGGTATAGATTTGGCAAAAATCAATTGGGGCAACTATGACTTAGTTGTGATTGATGAGTCGCATAACTTCCGTAACCGTGGCACGTTTAAGGATCGTGAAACACGTTATGACCGCTTAATGAATCAAGTGATTCGTCAGGGCGTGAAAACCAAAGTGTTGATGTTATCTGCTACGCCAGTAAATAATCACTTTACTGACCTCAAGAATCAGCTCGCCCTTGCTTATGAAGGCAATGCAGCTTTATTAGAAAATAAGCTCGATACTGAACGTGATATAGAAACCATATTCCGTAGAGCACAGGCCAGCTTTAATGCCTGGGCAAAACTAGATCCTGCCCAGCGGACAACTCAAGCAATTCTTAACCTTCTGGATTTCGATTTCTTTAAGCTGTTGGATAGCGTGACAATTGCTCGTTCAAGAAAACACATTCAAACTTTCTATGACACCAAAGATATTGGACAGTTCCCTCAACGACTCAAGCCGATTTCATTCCGTTGTGCATTATCGACTGATCAGGATAGTGTTTCTCTGAATCAAATTTATGCAGATCTGTCCTTAATCAAGATGTCAGTCTATGCACCAGTCAGTTATATCTTTCCAAGTGCTTTAAAAAAGTATGAAGAAATTTTTGATACTCGTGTAGAAGGCAAAGGTAAATTAAGGCAGGTAGACCGTGAAAAAAGTTTACAGGCTTTGATGACGGTCAACTTGCTGAAACGCCTAGAAAGTTCTGTCCATGCGTTTAGGCTGACACTGAACGTTTTAAAGAAAAATATTGAAAATGTACTCGCTAAAATTGCGGACTTTGAAGCTCGTCAGGCGGATGATGAAGTCAGTATTTCACCCGACTTTGGATATGATGAGGATGAGAATGGCGAATTGCTTAATACTGAAGACCTCATTGGCAATAAGCTCAAAATTCATTTGGCTGATATGGATCTGTTGAGCTGGAAAACGGATCTAGACGGTGACTACCACATTATTCTCGGTTTACTGCGAATGATTCAGCCAATTAATGCTGAAAAGGATGCCAAACTACAGCATCTTAAAGCGCATGTTGTTGAGAAAATTCAGAACCCAATTAATGCCAATAACCGTAAAGTCATCATATTTACTGCCTTTGCGGATACAGCGAATTATATCTATGAGCATATTGCTCCGATTTTGCTAGAAACCTATGGTCTGCACAGTGCCAAAGTGATCGGCAGTGATAATACTTCAACGATCAAGACCAGAGTGGGAAGTCGTCAAAGTTATGATATGCAGGGCTTACTGACTCTATTCTCTCCACAATCAAAGCAAAAAGCAGACATATTCCCTGAAGAGTCCAGAGAAATTGATGTGCTCATTGCAACCGACTGTATTTCTGAAGGACAAAACTTACAGGACTGTGATTATTTGATTAATTTCGATATTCACTGGAATCCTGTACGCATCATTCAACGCTTTGGGCGTGTGGATCGTATTGGCTCATCAAACAGCGTTATTCAGCTCGTTAATTACTGGCCTGATATCAGTCTGGATGAATATATTAACCTGCGAGAACGGGTCGAGAATCGCATGGTGATCGTCGATATGACCAGTACGGGAGATGACAACGTCCTCAGTGCCCAAGCCAATGATATTGCCTATCGTCGTGAACAATTGCAAAAGCTACAAACTGAAGTTTTAGATTTGGAAGATGCCAATACAGGGGTTTCGATTACTGATTTAGGTCTAAATGACTTCCGTATGGATTTGCTTGGCTATATGGAAGAGCATCCTGAATTGGAGCGATTACCGAATGGACTACATACTGTTGTGCCTGCACAGCCAGAACTCGGTTTAAATGCGGGAGTCATTTTCACCCTAAGAGCACGACATCCTGAGTCGCCTAACAGCCAAAGCAACCGCTTATACCCGTACTATTTGGTTTATATTAACCAAGGCGGTGAAGTCGTTTATGACTATACCCAAGCCAAATATCTATTGGATGTAGCACGTAAAGCCTGTCGAGGAAAAGATCATCCGATTCCTGAGGCGTATGAAAAGTTTAATGAGAAAACCAATGATGGACGAGATATGAGCCAATATTCAGAATTGTTGGATATTGTGATTCATACCATTCAGGACGTAAAAGCTGAGAAAGATATTGATAGCCTGTTTTCAGGCTTGACTACATCAGCGTTGGTAGATGTGGTTTCTGGATTAAACGACTTTGAGCTGATTAGCTTTATTGTGATTGAAGAGCCTTAAGCATGAAGTTATATAAGTTTCCGCAGCAGGCTAAAGTGGATCGGTTAATTCCGAAAAATAAGTTTTATGAACAAGGAAAAGCCAATACCAAGATCGAACAGCTATTTGTTAATCAAGTGGAAAATATACGGTGGGCGTACAAGTTGGCTTCATCTACAATTCACCTCCAAGATCAGGAAGATTTGAAGGAAATTCAAATCTTTCGAGTGAAAAGTCGGGTTGAAGATTTAGATGTGTCAATACTATCTTTCATTGATAAACTCATTCTCACTCCAATTATTTTTGAAGTTGTTTATCAGGATAAAGTTAAAGTTGTTGCAACCTATAAGCGTTTGAATCAAGCAGACAAAACTAAAGCGGTGATAGGTCAATATTATGCTTCTGAGTGGCTAGAAGATCATGATCGTATTGAATTGCCGCTTTACTTAAAACTGGCTGATCTATATGAACATTTCATCGCACAGATATTGCCGATTGCATCAAGTAAAGATCAAGAAAACGATGATGAATCCGTTTCTATTGAACTTCAATTGCAAAAATCTCAACAGCTTGAAAGCTTGCAAAAGCAGCTTGATAAGCTGAAATCCAAGTTGAGAACTGAAAAACAGTTTAATCGTAAGGTTGAACTCAATAAGCATATTCATGCACTTGAATCTGATTTAAACAAATTAGTGAATTAAATATAAAGGTATATTGATGGACAAGTTAAAAATGCACTCACCCAATCTTGTGGATGCAAACATTGAAAAGATTTCAGCACTATTCCCAAACTGCATTACCGAAACCAAAGATGAAAATGGTGAATTAAAAAAAGCGGTAGATTTTGACTTGCTTAAACAAGAACTTTCACAAGTTTTGGTTGAAGGTGAGCAAGAACGCTATCGTCTTGATTGGGTGGGGAAAAAAGAAGCCATCTTAACGGCCAATGCTCCAATTGCAAAAACCTTGCGCCCATGCCGTGAAGAAAGCGTTAATTTTGATAAGACAGAAAACTTGTTTATCGAAGGTGATAACCTCGAAGCCCTGAAACTTCTGCAAGAGAATTACTTGGGTAAGGTCAAAATGATTTACATTGACCCGCCATATAACACGGGTAAAGATTTTGTTTACGAAGATGATTTTGCAGAAAGTACCGATGAGTTTTTTGAACGTTCGAATCAAGTAGATGAAGAAGGCAATCGCTTAATTGCGAATACTGAAACCAACGGACGTTTTCACTCTGACTGGCTCAGTATGATATAGGTCGTTTGAAATTAGCAAGAAATCTATTAAAAGATGATGGTGTAATATTCATTAGTATTGATGATAATGAACAAGATAATTTAAGAAAAATTTTAGATGAGGTTTTTGGAAGAAATAATTTTGTTGCTAACTTAATTTGGGAAAAAAAATTTGCGCCTCAAAATGATGCGAAATGGTTCTCTGAAAACCATGATCATATTTTATGTTATGCCAAAAATAAGAATGAGTTAAGTATAAAATTATTACCTAGAACATCTGAAATGAATGAGAGATATAAAAACTATGATAATGACCCTAGAGGAGTATGGATCTCTGATAATTTGTTACGTAAAGATTTACAAAAAACAGGTGTTTACACAATAACAACACCTAATGGTAATAAATATGATCCTCCATCTGGTAGAAGTTGGAGGGTTTCTGAATCTAAATTTCATGAAATGGCGAAAGACAATAGAATTTGGTTTGGTTCTGATGGTGGAAATGTCCCAAGAATTAAAAGATTTCTGACAGAGGTGCAAGACGGTATTAAATCTCAAACAATTTGGAAATTTAATGAGGTTGGACATAATCAAGAGGCTAGTCAAGAATTACGCAAATTATTTGATGGAGAATCTTATTTTGATACACCAAAACCCGTGAGATTGTTAAGTAGAATTATTTTTTTATCAACTCAGAAAGACGATATAGTTTTAGATTTTTTTGCAGGCTCTTCTACAACAGCCCATGCTGTTATGCAAATTAATGCAGAGGATGGCTGCGATCGAAAATTTATAATGGTTCAGCTACCTGAGCAAACAGATGAAAAATCTGATGCATATAAAGCTGGATATAATACAATTTCAGAGATTTCAAAAGAACGTATTCGTCGTGCAGGTAAAAAAATTTTAGAAGATAATGCTAATAAAGAAGGTATTGAAAACTTAGATATTGGGTTCCGAGTTCTAAAAATTGACACAACCAATATGAAGGATGTGTATTACACGCCAGATGCTTTAAAACAAGCCGATATTTTAGATTTAGCTGACCATATTAAAGCAGATCGTAGTTCTGAAGACTTATTGTTCCAAGTCATGTTGGATTGGGGGCTTGAGCTTTCATTGCCGATTGAACTTAAAACTGTTGCAGGAAAAGAAGTGTTCTATGTTGCAGGCAATAGTCTTGTCGCATGCTTTGATGATTTAACATTTGATGTGGTCGATGAAGTTGCCAAAGATCATCCTTTACGCTTCGTATCAGCAGAAAAAGCTATTCATCTGGACCATGATAAAACCAATATCAAAGAACGCTTTAAACAGCTCTCTCCTGATACTGAAGTGAAATTTCTTTAAGAGGGTTAGATAATGGAAATCCGTTTTAAAACCCTTGGTTATCAGAAAGATTCTGTACAAGCGATTGTGGATTGCTTTAAAGGACAACCACGTTCTGAAGGTCATCGTTATATGATCGACCAAGGTGCAGCTAAAGCTAAAAAAGCAACGGCACAGGTTGATATGCTTGAAGAAACCTTGGACTTACAAGGTGGCAAGGCTAAAAAAGTGATTGCCGATGTTGGTTTTGAGAATGCCCATATTTTTGATCTGCAAGCTGTACTAAAAAACATTCAGGAAGTACAAGCAGCAAGTGGATTACAAAGATCATCTCAATTGATCACGGATGATAATGGCAAAGGCAAGAATCTAACCAAAAGCCAATTAAACCTTGATATTGAAATGGAAACAGGTACAGGTAAGACCTATTGTTATATCCGTACCATGTTTGAACTGCATAAGCAGTATGGCTGGTCGAAATTTATTGTGGTCGTACCAAGCATTGCCATTCGAGAAGGTGTTTATAAAAGCCTAAATATGATGGCTGATCACTTTCAAGAACAGTACGGCAAAAAGGCCCGTTTCTTTATCTATGATTCCAAAGCATTACACCATTTGGAAAGCTTTAGCTCGAATGGTGGGATCAACGTCATGGTGATTAACGTTCAAGCCTTTAATGCCACAGGTAAAGATAACCGTCGTATCTATGATGAACTGGATGAATTCCAATCTCGTCGTCCAATTGATGTGATTAGTCGTAATCGTCCAATTTTGATCTTGGATGAACCGCAAAAAATGGGGGCGGATAAAACCCTAGAGTCTTTATCTAACTTCAACCCATTGTTTATTCTGCGCTATTCCGCGACACATAAGCGCAATTATAACCTTGTTTACCGTTTGGATGCTTTGGATGCCTATAACCAAAAACTTGTGAAAAAAATCACGGTTAAGGGTGTAGAAGTCCAAGGATTATCAGGAACACATGGCTATTTATATTTACAGGACATCATTGTATCTAAATCTGCACCTGTCGCTCGCCTAGAAGTTGAGATTGAAACCAAGAATGGTTTTAAACGTGAAGTAAGGAAGGTTAGTCAAGGTGATAACCTTTATGATATTTCCAATAAAGCTGAGCAATACAATGACCGTTATGTCGTTTCAGACATTGATGCACGAGATAACTCGGTGACTTTCTTAAATGGTACCAAAATTCATGTAGGTGAAGCATTGGGGCATGTTGATGAAAAGATCATGCGAACCATTCAGATCCGTGAAACGATTCGGGCACATATTCAAAAAGAACGCCAGTTATATAATCAAGGTATTAAAGTCTTGAGTCTTTTCTTCATTGATGAAGTGGCAAAATATCGTCAATATGATGAGGATAATAATCCTGTAGATGGCGAATACGTTCAAATTTTCAAGGAACAGTATCAACAGGTACTCAATGAAGTTCTGGATCTAAACTTAGAAAATGACCCATATTTTGACTATCTGAAAGCAATTGAGGTAGACCGTACTCACAACGGTTATTTCTCAATTGATAAGAAATCAAAACGTCTTGCCAATCCAGCAATTGATAAAAAAGCTGAAGAAGCTCAGGTATCCAATGATACAGACGCTTATGACCTGATTTTAAAAGATAAAGAACGCCTACTTTCCTTTGAAGAGCCAACTCGTTTTATATTCTCTCACTCAGCGTTACGGGAAGGTTGGGATAACCCGAACGTGTTTGTGATCTGTACTTTAAAGCATTCAGATAATGTAATTTCTCGTCGCCAAGAAGTTGGCCGTGGTATGCGCCTTGCAGTGAATAAATTTGGCGAACGTATGGATGCCAACCATTTCCAAGGGGCATTAGGAGAAATTCATAAACTGAATAATCTCACAGTTGTGACCAATGAAAGTTACAAAGAGTTTGTGTCGAATCTACAGTCAGAACTTTTGAGTTCTATTTCTACTAGACCAACACAAGCATCCGAAGAATATTTTAAAGGTAAAATCATTAAATTATCTAACGGCTCAAATATAGAAATAACAACAGAGATGGCGACAGAAATTTATCATCATCTTATTGCTGAAAAGTATATTGATACAAAGAAACAACTCACGCCAAAATATCACGAAGCGAAAGAGCAAGGTACGCTTGCTGAATTGCCTGAAAGTTTGGTGGCTTATACTGAGCAAATTCACAAGCTGATTGATGGGCTGTTTGATCCTAAAGCTTTGGAGGGTATGGCTGATAATGGCAATAAAAAGCTAACCAATACGATCAACCAAGCCAATTTAGAACGTAAAGAGTTTCAGGCTTTATGGTCTCGAATTAATCGAAAAGCGGTTTATCAGATTCATTTAGATTCTGAAAAACTCATTGAGCAAAGCATTAGTGCTGTTGAACGTACGGCTAAAGAGCGTAACAACAAATTTGTGGAAACGCTGAGTTATAAACTTGCGGAAGCAACGCAGAATGATGAATCCACCTATGAGCAAGTCAAAGCCAAAGAAATGTTTGGGAAGGTGACTTCAAAAACTGAGGTTGCGAATATTTCTATTCAGTCTCAAGTGACCTATGACCTGATTGGCAATATTGCTGATGATACAAATCTCACTCGTAAAACGGTTGCCCGTATCTTACAGGGAATTAACGCTGCGGTATTTGCACAGTTTAAGTTAAATCCAGAAGCTTTCATTCGTGAAATGAGTCGTATCATCAACGAACAGCAAGCAAAAATGGTCATTCAAGGACTGAAATATAATCCTTTAGATAGCACTTATCCTGACAATGAAATATTTGTAAGTAATGAGAATGTTCCATTACAGGCATACAAGGCAGAGCGTCATATTTGGGATTATGTAGTCACCGACTCTGATAATGAGCGTAAATTTGTTGAGGAGTTGGATGGTGCAGATGAGGTGGTCGTCTACGCTAAACTCCCTGATCGCTTCCATATCCCTACACCTTTTGGTAGCTATAACCCTGACTGGGCAATTGCTTTCAATAAGGATAAAGTGCGCCAAATCTATTTCGTTGCAGAAACTAAAGGCTCAATGCTAGACAGTGACCTAAGGGAAAAAGAGAAACGTAAAATTGACAGTGCTAAAAAGTTCTTCGCTACTTTAAATCAAGAAAATCAATCATTGGGCGATGAAGTGAAATATTCTGTGATTGATAGTTTTGGTAGTTTGATGAACTTAGTGAAATAAGCAATCGAAAGTCTATGACTAAGTCATAGACTTTCTTTTACGAGGAAATTATGGGCTTTTTTGATATGTTGTTTTCTGGCATTGGGTCTTTATTCAATGCAGCAGTGAGCGTAGTTTCTGAAGTCGTTTCTACAGTCAAAACCTATTTCACGGCAAAAGAAATCGTGACAAAGACTGTCTACGATGAACGAGACAAAAAACAAGATCAAATACATGAGCTTAATCAAGAAATTCAATTTTTGCGTAGAAAATTGAGTGAAGCAGGACGTATTACTGAACAACAACGTAAAAGGCTGTATGAGCTTGATGAGGAAAGAAATTTTCTAAAACAAGGCATTAAAAGTGATAGTCAAATTATTGCTGCTGATAGATTTCAACAGAATGAAAATAATATTCATAAAGTTGATATTGATCTAGAAACAACCCATGTCCTTCAATGGAATGCTTTTGCAGATACCATGGCAAAGACATGCCCTAAATGTCAAAGACCTATGAAATTACAGTGGGCACGTAATTTAGTTCATGTTAATCCACAAGATTTCTATTGGGGATGTACAGGTTGGTATTTTAATAATAAACAGGTTCCTTTATGTGAATATCGTGAAAATTTATCTCAACAAGACTTAGCATTAATGACAGATACATCTGTACCTGAATTTAGTCTTTCAGCTCAAGACTTCAATATTATTCTTCAGGATCAGAGTACTTCAGAAAGTATTATAGAACGTATGGATGATTTACAGTCTGATCTAAGGTATAAAAAGCAAGGTGTTAACATTGTTTGTTGCCCAATGCATGCCGAACCGATGACTTTGCAAAAGAAAAAAATGGAGTTGGGCTGTTGGATCAATATTATTTACGTTGTCCTCATTGGGCACCTAATGATCAAGGGTGTCCTTATACAGAGAAGCTAAAATCAGGTTCACAATTGGTAGCTTTGTTAAAGCACCAGACAGGTACGGGGATACTATAGGCTTTAACGGTAAACGAAAAGTTTTAATTGAAATGCTTAATTATTGAGAACGAAATGAAATATCAACCGCCTTATACCATCACTTCAAAAATCATTCATCTGATTGCACAGATCAGTGAGAATATAGGGCGCTTGACTGTTTTAAAGGAAATCCAAGATAGCCTAAAACTACGTAAAGCCAATCGTATTCGTACCATTCAAGGCTCTCTAGCAATAGAAGGAAATACCCTTAGTACAGAGCAAATCACGGCGATCCTTAATGGTAAAACAGTGATTGCACCTCCGAAAGAAGTACAGGAAGTGCGTAATGCCATTAAAGCTTATGAAGCATTTCAGCAGTGGCAACCAAGCCAAGAAAAAGACCTATTACAAGCGCACCAAATTTTAATGACAGGCTTGATTGATGAAATTGGTCAATATCGTCATGGTGGCGTAGGCGTGATGTCAGGTGATCGAGTGGTACATATGGCTCCACCTGCAAATCAAATTAATCGACTGATGGTTGACTTACTTGATTGGTTAAATGATAGCGAAGTGCATCCTCTTATCCAAAGTTCAGTATTTCACTATGAGTTTGAATTCATTCATCCATTTGCGGATGGCAATGGTCGCATGGGAAGGCTATGGCAAACTTTAATATTAAGCAGATGGAATCCAATCTTTGCTAATATTCCTGTTGAGAGTTTGATCTATCAAAATCAAAAAGCCTACTATGAGGCTTTGCAAGTAAGTACAGACCGAACAGATTCAGCCCCATTTATAGAATTCATCTTACAGATGATTTTAGATGCCATTCTTAGTTCAACTGATACCGCTCAAGATAGCGGTCATGCTACCGCTCAAGCTGGCGATCATGTTCAACGTTTAATTTCAGCAATGAAGCAAGGAGACTATACTTTCGCTGAGTTGATGCAATTGGTCGGGTTGACTCATCGAGCAACGTTCCAAAAGAATTACTTGAATCCTGCCATAGAAGCTGGCTTGATTGAGCGTACTATTCCAGATAAACCGAAAAGTCCGAAACAAAAGTATAGATTAAAAAGATAACAATACTTTCAATTGTGGATAAATCCCCTATGGGTGCTTGTATATGAATTTGGATGACTCAGATGAATTTGGGACCTTCATCTTTAGAACCCCTGGCTTTAATAGTAACCGAACCTTGGCTACACGATTGAGTTACTACAGTGCAGCTTCAGGAGGCTTACTGTCGTGCCTACCATTGCAACTCACTTTAAGAGACAAAAGCACCACACAAAGCTATCGCCAACCTGTGTATTACGTGGATCTAACTTTACGGGAGGGTATTGGCCTGAATGATACCATTACTCAGGCCAAGCAAATTGATGAAAAGAGCAAGAAGGCTATATTTTTTTGATTTCTATAATATCACTTGATTCAATTAGCGATTGGATATTACCAAATAAACTTTGAATATAATCAGAGGCTATATGGATATCTAAATCCTCCCTGCTACGCCATTCTTCTAAGAAGAAATATCTACTCGAGTCATTTTCGCTAATATAAAGCTCATATTTCAAGCATCCTTCTTCTTGAAGCGTAGGCTCTATTACACTTTTTAAAAGCGCTTCTAACTTCTCTTTTTGATCTGATTTTGCCTTAAAGTTCGCAATTACTGAAATAGTCATTATTTCACCTTTAATTTGTTTTAGAAGTTTTCTAGTACAATTTTGCCTTTTGATTTACCTGATTCAAGCAACTTATGCGCCTTCTCCAAGTTTGAAGCGTTAATTTTGCCTAGATTTTGGTTGAGGGTACTTCTAATTTTTTGCTGGTCAACTAATTGGGCAACCTGTTGCAACAGATTACCTTGCTTTTCCATATCATCGGTTTCATACATTGAACGAGTGAACATCAACTCCCAATGGATAGAAATAGATTTAGTCTTAAACGGCATAATATCAAATGTTCGTGGATCATCGATCAATCCAAGCTTGCCTTGTGGTGCAATTACAGAAACTATTTGCTTGATATAGGTGTCTGTATGATTTGTAGAGAATACGTATTTTGGTTTTGCAATGCCTAGTGTCTCGATTTGTGCATTTAAATCTTTGCTATGATCAATGACATGGTCGGCACCCAATGATTTTACCCAAGATTTCGTTTCTTCACGTGAAGCTGTTGCTATAACGGTCAGATTTGTTTTTGCTTTTAGGAGTTGAATAGCGATTGATCCTACACCACCTGCACCACCAATAATTAAAATACTGCCAACTTCTGTTTCTGAAATTTGAAACCGATCAAACAGCATTTCCCATGCCGTTATTGCAGTTAATGGCAATGCTGCTGCTTCTGCATTAGATACTGTAATTGGTTTAAGACTGATAATTCGTTCATCGACTGCTTGAAACTCAGCATTACTACCATCTCGGGTTAAATCGCCAGCATACCAAACAGACTCTCCTACTTTAAACGAGGTAACTTTTGGGCCAACTTCGATAATTTCCCCAACGGCATCCCAACCTAAAATACGATTATTTGCTTCAGACGAATTTTTTCTCACTTTGGTATCAACTGGATTCACAGAGATTGCCTGAACTTTTACCAGTACATCACGCTCCTTAAGTGTAGGCTTCGCTTTTTCAATATCTACCAATGAATTTTTAAAATCATCATGATTATTTATAACATACGATACGGCTTTCATAGATTTGTCCACAACTTTAAAAAAAATAGAGTAAAAATGGAAGCGAAGTGCTCCCATTTTATGTTATTCAATAATTAAAACTCTTGGCTCGTTGGGCGCAAAACAATTTCATTAATATCTACATCCGCAGGCTGTTCAATTGCATAAGCAATTGCTCGAGCGACTGAGTCAGCTGGTATGGCTTGTCTGTAGAAATCAGTAACAAACTCTGAACTTTCTTTATGAGAAGAACCAAATTTTAGTTCTGACTCAACTGCACCAGGCTCAATAGTAGTCGTTCTAATTGTTCCCCCAACCTCATGACGAAGGCCTTCAGAGATGGCTCTTACAGCAAACTTAGTACCGCTATAAACAGTACCTCCTGGACTAAATACTTTTATCCCTGCAACAGATGCGAGATTAATAAAGTGTCCAAAGTTTTGTTTTTGGAAAACAGGTAGGGTAGCTGCTATACCATAAAGAACACCTTTAATATTAATGTCGATCATACGATCCCATTCATCAACTTTTAGCTCACTTAATGGTGCAATAGACATTAATCCAGCATTGTTTACCAATACATCGATTTGACCAAATGCGCTTAATGCCTTTTCAATAAGTGCTTGTACTTCATGTGGTTTGGTTATATCCATACCAATAAATTCAGCTTGACCACCTTCAGCACGAATGTCGTGAACAATAGCCTGTAATTTTTCAGTACGTCTAGCACCAAGTACAACCTTTGCACCTTTTTTAGCAAGTAAGCGAGCAGTAGCCTCACCTAAACCACTACTTGCACCAGTGATAACAATAACTTTATTTTCTATATTATTCATACAAGTAACCTTCAACCTATCTGTCAATCATATTTGATGGATTAAGTATTACAGCCTTGTTAGGTATAATAAATGAATAATATTATCTTTCAGAATTCCTATTTACGGAATAATTACCAGAACACAGGATTGGACATGCAGAACAAATTGGAAATGATGCGTATCTTTTGTGTCGCAGCAGAGTCTCGAAATTTTAAAGAGGCAGCAACTCAGCTGGGTATTTCCCCACAGGTCGTGACACGGGCAATACAAGAGCTAGAAGAGCAGCGCGGAGAGATTCTGTTTTACAGAAGTACGCGACAAATTAAAATTACCGCTGATGGTGAGCGTCTGGCAAAGCAAGCACGTCTTGCGGTGGAATCGATCGATGCTTTGCTTGTAAAAGACACCAAGGAAAAACGAGATGAAATGCGTGGGACTGTCCGTCTTACTGTGTCGTCTGTGTTAGGGCGTAAATTGGTAGTACCTGCACTAGCAGAATTTGCCATACGTTATCCAGATATTGTCGTGGATTGTGTGCTCACAGATTCACACTCGGATGTGATCGATGAGCGAATAGATATCGGGATCAGATTTGGATTTTTGCCGGACAATCGATATGTGGCAAGGGAATTGGCGAAAGTGAACTTTTATTCTGTGGGTACGCCAGAGTTAATTGATAAGGTTGGAATGCCCAAAAAAATTATTGACCTAGATAAATACCCTCTAACAGCATTAGTCGATCATAAAACAGGACGTTACTGGCCATGGACATTCACCGAAAGTCGAAGCTTTACGCCATCAAAGCCCCGTTTTATTACAGATGATTTAGAAGCTGAATTTCAAGCTATTCTCGCTGGCGTTGGATTCGGACACATGCCTGGATTTCTAGTTTTGCCGTGGCTTAGGAGTGGTAAGCTCATTCAGATACTTCATGAGGAAACCTCTCCCGTTTGGCGCCTGTATTTATATCGTCCACAGCGGGGCCCGACACCTTTGCGAATCCGAGCATTGTTTGATTACTTAGTGGAAGTGCTGGGCCATATAGAAACCTGAATCAGATAAGACCATCATGTATCTAGAGTAACTACAATTTTTCCTATTTGCTGATTTGATTCAAGATAGCGCTGAGCGTCATGCATGTCCTCAAAGTTAAAGCAACGGTCGATCACTGGACGAAGATATCCTGCACCTATACTGCTAAGAATAAATCGTCTGGCTTGCTCCCTTAGAACAGGGTCATGCAGAACCTCAAGGAACAAAAAACCTCGCATGGTTAAGCTCTTGCGTAATGCAACTTTAAGGGGAAAAGGTGTGATCTCAGGGCTAAGTGCACCATGCATAACCATCGTTCCTCCTACAGACATCGCTTTGGCAATCTGTTCAATATGAGGTCCTCCTACAGCATCGAAGGCGACATCAAGATGTTCTCCACCTAAACGTAAAACAAGCGCCTCATACAAATCTGGTTCATCTTCACTGGCTATAACATTTTTAACACCGAGATCCAGTAAACGTTGCTTTTTCTCTATCGTCTGTGTACTTGCAATGACCTTAGCACCCGCTGCTTCAGCTATCTGTATCGCAGCTAGTCCTACGCTACTTGAAGCTGCTGTGATCAAGATCGTTTTGCCTTTCGAAACTCCACCAGCATGGATTACACCACCCCAAGCCGTCAAATACTGCATCCAGATTGAAGAAGCTTCTTCCCAGCTTAAACTATCGGGTTTGTGAACTAAAAAAGTTTCTGGAATCAGAAGCTTGTCCGCATATGTCCCATATTTGGCTAGATTGTCAGTCGGAAGAATCGATACTGCATCTCCTGGAGAAAATTGGCGTACACCTTCACCTATCGCCAGAACTACGCCTGCTCCCTCATATCCCAGACGAGAGGGGAATACTGCCTTTTGAATATAAGTACCACGCCGAAACATCACATCAGCCCGGTTGAGTCCGATCGTTTTCATCTGGATTAGAACTTCTCCTGCGGCTGGTAAAGCAACAGGAAGTGTTTCTAATGTCAGAACATCTGTATCTCCAATAGAATTGAAGCGCCAAGTCTTGGCCTGAAGTGCGTTAAATGACATCAATCACGACCTTAATATTGGCAGAGCGATCTTGAACAGCATCATGAGCCTCAATCGCTTGGTCTAGAGTAAAATGACGAGGATCAACAAGAGGACGCAGTTTACCTTCCTCAACGAGACGAGTAGCGATCTTAAGGACATCACCATGATGAGAACGGCGATTGCCTGTTAACATCGGCAATAGGACGAATACGCCAGACAGTGTGGCACACCGTAGAGATGAACTCGCTAAATTATGATTACCAAATGCAGCACAGCTGGTAATGTGGCCATAGTGAGTTGTCATGGAAAGTGAAGCTTCTAGTACTGGACCACCCACAGTGTCGTAAACAATGTTAAAACCTTGACCCTCAGGGCTTGCAGCAATAATGTCATCGGAAGATGCTGTTGTGTAATCGAGAGGTGTTGCACCGAGTTCTGAAATCAGTGATTGATCAGCTGTACGACCAGTCGCCCAAACATTTGCATCAAGTGCTTTTGCAAGCTGAACCACCATATAACCAACGCCACCAGCACCACCCTGAACCAGTACAGTTTGACCTGGTTGGACCTTCGCATGATCCACTAAACCTTCCCAAGCGGTGAGGAACGTCAATGGTAGTACTGCTGCCTCGCGCATAGAGATATTCCGTGGCTTTAATGCGATCAGATCAGCATCTGCTACAACATATTCTGCTAAAGATCCTTGAAGACCACGAACGCCACCTATCAGACCGTAAACTTCATCTCCGACGTTGAAGTCGGTGACACCTTCACCAACAGCAGTGACAACCCCAGCCATATCTGTTCCCAACACGGCAGGAAGCTCTGGCATAGCATATGGTGCTTCACCAAGACGAATTTTATAATCAATAGGGTTTACACCACTAGCATGAATACGTACCAGAACTTGCCCAGCCTCAGGGTGAGGTATAGGGAGTTCTACACGTTTAAATTCATGATCACCAAAATTTTCTAAGATAAGAGCATTCATCATCTTATTCATAATTGTTCCTTATTTTTAACTGGGGGATGATGTGCACAGTACCAAAGTTAATTAATCCAATAAATGATATTTATAGGATTTAATAATTCCTAAATAATGAATAATAAATATCATCCGCTCACTAAAAATATTCTAGTACAGTCTGTAAAGGCAGTTTAATCTAAACTGTCGGTAGTATTTTCAAGGCTTGAAATATTCAAAATATCTACAAAGTGGCTAAAAGTTGGAAACATAATTCTAAAAGGTCCCAGCATTACAAAGAACATGAGCCAAAATAAAAATGGGAGCTAAAAGTCCCATTTTTTTTGTGACTTTCGCATAAGCTCTATGATGTTAATTTAAAAAAACTAAAAACAGGGATAGAAAATTTTCGCTAAAGATCTTTTTAATTTTCGATTTATAAAAATTATTGCTTTTTTTATACTATGGGGTACTATAGTATTAATGCTAGCAAATAAGGAGGTCTGATGCCGAATCAGGTTGAAGACAAAAAAAAGATTCTTCTACGCGTCAGAAAGATCAAAGGTCAGACGCAAGCGATTGAAAAAGCGTTAGAAGACAATGTGGAATGTGGTGCAATTCTGCAACAAATATGCTCTGTGCGTGGTGCTATTAATGGTTTAATGAATGAAATGTTGGAGGTTCATTTAAAGGACACATTAGTATCAGGTGAAACCACAGAACAACAACGAAAAGAAGAATTGGCTGAAATCGCCAAGATTCTAAAATCATATTTAAAGTAGATCTGTATAAGGAATTATTCCATGAAGTCACGTGCTGCCGTTGCGTTTGGTCCTGGTCAACCTCTTCAAATTGTTGAAGTTGATGTTGCACCACCGAAGAAAGGTGAAGTATTAATCAAGATCTCCCATACCGGTGTGTGTCATACAGACGCATTTACTTTATCTGGCGATGATCCTGAAGGTGTTTTTCCGGCTATTCTCGGGCATGAAGGTGCTGGTGTCGTAGTTGAGGTTGGTGAAGGCGTGACTAGCGTCAAACCAGGTGATCATGTAATTCCACTTTACACCGCTGAATGTGGCGAGTGCGTATTCTGTAAATCTGGAAAATCGAACTTGTGTATTTCCGTTCGCGAAACTCAAGGTAGAGGCGTAATGCCAGATGGTACCACTCGTTTTTCCTATAATGGTCAACCGATTTACCACTATATGGGCTGCTCAACGTTCAGTGAATATACGGTAGTGGCAGAAGTATCATTGGCTAAAATTAATCCTGAAGCCAATCACGAACATGTCTGCTTACTGGGTTGTGGTGTCACAACGGGTATCGGTGCAGTACACAACACGGCTAAAGTACAAGAAGGTGATAGTGTTGCGGTCTTTGGTTTAGGTGGTATTGGTCTGGCAGTCGTACAAGCCGCACGTCAAGCTAAAGCAGGGCGTATTATTGTGGTTGACATGAATCCAGATAAATTTGCGCTGGCAAAAGAGTTTGGTGCAACGGACTTCTTGAACCCTAAAGATTACGATAAACCAATCCAGCAAGTCATTGTCGAAATGACTGGCTGGGGTGTAGATCATTCATTTGAATGTATTGGTAACGTGAATGTGATGCGTGCAGCTCTTGAAAGTGCACACCGTGGCTGGGGACAATCCGTAATTATTGGTGTAGCTGGCGCAGGTCAGGAAATCTCTACCCGTCCATTCCAACTGGTTACTGGTCGTAGATGGTTAGGTTCTGCCTTTGGTGGGGTAAAAGGTCGTACGCAACTTCCAGGAATGGTTGAAGATGCCATGAAAGGTAAAATTCAATTAGAACCATTTGTGACACATACGATGGGCTTGGATCAGATCAATGAAGCCTTTGATCTAATGCATGAAGGTAAGTCAATTCGTACTGTAATTCATTACGAATAATTCCGTCAGACCTTATAGTTTTCCATGCATGTGCATCATGAATGGCATGCATGGAATCCTCTAAAACGGCACATTATCTGTAAAACCGATCTATCTATGTAGGCATCGTGTATAGGTTCAATAAACCTGCCTACATTTTAAATCTTAATCACTATTCTCTGTGGAGAATGTCAGACTCTTTGTTTACTCGATTTCTCATGAAGTCTTGCTCAACATAGGTAATTGATTATGGAAATAATTGAGAAACATGCTTCTTTTGGTGGATCGCAAGAAGTGTATCGCCATCAGTCAATAGCACTAAACTGTTCAATGAAATTCTCAATATATCTGCCACCTCATGACAAAGATGAGCGGTTGCCAGTTTTATATTGGTTATCAGGACTGACTTGCAACGAACAGAACTTTATTACTAAAGCTGGAGCACAAAAGTATGCGGCTGAACATAAAGTCATTATTGTTGCACCAGATACCAGCCCACGTGGAGAGGATGTACCAGATCATGAAGATTATGATTTAGGCCAAGGTGCAGGATTCTATGTAAATGCAACACAAGCACCCTGGTCACAGCATTTCAAAATGTATGATTATATTGTGGAGGAGCTCAGAAATCTGATTGACCTGAATTTTCCGACCAATCAAGTCCAAAGTATTATGGGGCATAGCATGGGTGGTCATGGTGCATTAGTAATTGGTTTAAAAAACCCTGAGCTGTATAAAAGTATTTCTGCTTTTGCACCAATTGTTGCGCCTAGCCAAGTACCTTGGGGAAAAAAGGCTTTTACACACTACCTAGGTGAAACCGAAACTTTATGGAAAAGCTATGATGCGATTGAATTAATCAAAAACGCTGAAGTTCATTTACCTATTTTAGTCGATCAGGGAACAGCTGATGATTTTCTTGAAGAACAGTTAAGACCTAAGCTTCTTAGTGATATTTGTTTGGAACAAGAATATCCTCTGACACTTAACCTAAGAGAAGGGTATGACCATAGCTATTACTTTATTGCGAGCTTTATAGAGAAACATATAGAGTTTCACAGCAAATTCCTAGCTAAATAACTTTCATAGATATGAGGATGTACATGTTGTTCTTGAATGCTTCTTGAGCAATATAATCATCCAGATGAAGAGGTCAGCTTATAAATCTAAGGTAGAGTCAATTGATCCTTATATAACTAAGATTGAATTTAATCATCTCATATCTTGATTTTTTGATTCAAATGTTAATGATATTAACTTGAATAAATTCATAGCATTATGTCGAAATAAAAACCTAAATTTTGGCTCAGCTATGGGATGTTTTTTAACTTTTATACAACAAAACTTTCTGACATGCATACATTGGCAATGACAGAATCAGTTTGAATTCTAATCAATTGTGGAGTTTTAGTCATGCTTAAAACAGCTTTATATGTCCGTCTTGAAGCTAAACCAGGTAAAGAAGACGAAGTGGAAGCTTTCCTTAAAGGCGGTTTACCAATCGTAATGGAAGAACCTGCGACAGTTGCGTGGTTCGGCCTACGTCTTGGACCTACAACATTTGGTATTTTTGATGCATTTCCTGATGAGGCGGGTCGCCAAGCACATTTATCTGGCAAGGTTGCAGCTGCTTTGATGGCTCAGGCCGATGATCTATTTTCAGAGCCACCGTCTATTGAGAAAGTAGATGTTTTGGCGAGTAAACTACCAGGTTAAACCGACGCTTAAATGTATGAGGGTGCTGCCTGAAATTTTGAATGAAAGGCAGCACTTCAACCCTGTGAGGTTTGTCAGAGGCTTTTATTCAAGTTGTCCTACTTTATTTATTGGTTTAATCCCATCATTTAAATGGGTCAATATCCAAAACAGGGCAGGGTAAATAAACGAATGCAACTATTTACATGCTTTATATTGAACCAATCTATCTAATTTACTGTCGCATTTGTACATCTGCTAAACCGTGCCAAACTGCTTTTAAAATATTCAATCATCGCTATTTTGTATGAGCCATTCACTGTTTTAGCCAATGCGTTCACGACCATGTCAGTAGTCAAGCGTGTTGATACCTTCCATTCAACAATCGCTCGTGAAAATACATCAATAATAAAAGTGGTATAGAACAAGCCTGAATGTGTTTAACCATCACTCAAGTCGGTAAGCTGAAATAATTTTTATAAAAATAGACGACTGGTCTATTTTTATGTATAGTTAGCACATGGTGCAGTCAAAAGCCGCAGTGTTGTCCAATTTTTTAAAGTTTATTTGATGAATAACGGTGGTTTTTCAAATCAATTAGCTGATCATCCTAGGATAAAAATATGCTGAATTTTAACTTTTATAATCCGACCCGCATTATTTTTGGTGGCGATACAATAGCTAAAATCAATGACTATGTGCCTACAGAAGCAAAAGTATTAATGTTGTTTGGTGGTGAAAGTGCACGTAAGAATGGTACTTTAGCTGAAGTGCGTGAAGCATTAGGTGCAAGAGAAATTCATGAATTTGGCGGAATTGAGCCGAATCCGAGTTATGAAACCCTCATGAAAGCTGTAGAGCTGATTCGTGAACAAAAGATTGATTTCTTGATGGCTGTCGGTGGTGGATCGGTAATTGATGGTACTAAATTTATTGCAGCAGCAGTCAATTATACAGGGGATGCATGGGAAATTTTAGAAACCCATGGTACTAAAATTACTCAAGCTTTGCCTTTTGCGAGTGTACTCACCCTTCCGGCAACTGGTTCAGAAATGAATAGCGGTGGGGTAGTCACCAGAAAATCGACCCAAGCCAAATTGTCATTTAGCAGCCCCTATGTTTTTCCGCAATTTTCCGTACTGGATCCGAATAAAACTTTTAGCTTGCCGACGCGCCAATTAGCAAATGGCGTAGTCGATGCATTTGTTCATGTCATGGAACAGTACTTAACTTACCCTGTCAATGCACAAGTACAAGATCGTTTTGCCGAAGGTCTATTGCAAACTCTGATTGAGATTGGACCGAAAATCTTGGACGATTCAGCAGATTATGACACGCGTGCGGATTTGATGTGGGCTGCTAGCATGGCACTGAATGGGCTAATTGGAGCTGGTGTACCACAAGATTGGTCAACCCATTTGATTGGGCATGAGCTCACGGCTTTACATGGTATTGATCATGCTCGTACCTTAGCCATTGTGTTGCCGGCCAATCTACAAGTGCGTCGTCAAGAGAAGCGAGAAAAATTACTACAGTATGCAGCTCGAGTCTGGCAGATTGTCGAAGGTGATGAAGAACAACGTATTGATACTGCTATTGCTCATACTCTAGCCTTCTTTGAGCAACTTGGATTGCCGACCCGTCTTAGCGATTATGGACTGGGGGAGACAGATATTGAGATCATCATTACGCAACTTAAATCACACAATCTTACACAGCTAGGCGAACATAAAAATGTTTCATTAGAGATCAGTCGCCAAATTCTCGAGGCGAGCATCTAAATAAGCGTATCTGTCATGGTCACGATACACGACAAGTGATCATGCAACAATGCTCCTCAATCCTGAAAATTATCGGAGAAATAACATGAAAATTTTAATCGTTTTAACCTCACATGATCAACTTGGCAATACTGGTAAGAAAACAGGTTTTTGGCTAGAAGAACTTGCTGCACCGTATTACACCTTTATTGACTCTGGTGCTGAAGTTACGCTGGCGTCGCCTCAAGGTGGGCAGCCACCATTAGATCCGAAAAGTAATTTGGCCGATGCGCAAACTGAAACCACTCATCGTTTTGAAGCTGATCCAACTGCAATGCAAGCATTGGCACAGACGCATAAACTTAGCGAAATTTCTGTAGCTGATTATGATGCAGTGTTTTATCCAGGCGGGCATGGCCCATTGTGGGATTTAGCAGAAGATCCGATTTCAATTTCTCTGATTGAACAGGCGATTCAGTCTGGCAAACCTGTTGCAGCAGTGTGTCATGCCCCAGGTGTTCTTCGTCATGTGAAAGCAAGTAATGGAGCGCCTTTAGTCAGAGGTAAATTGGTGACTGGTTTTACCAATACTGAGGAGGAGGCTGTAGGTTTGACTAAAATTGTACCATTTTTAGTTGAAGACATGCTTAAAGAAAACGGTGGTCATTATTCTAAAGTAGATGATTGGCAAGTACATGTTCAAGTAGATGGCTTGCTGGTTACTGGACAAAATCCAGCCTCTTCTGCTGCAACCGCTACAGCATTACTTCAATTGTTGAAATAAAGAGTAGCTAGTGTCTGTTGTGGTGCTTTGCAGTGAATAAAACTTCTGACTTTGAGCAACTGGCGCAACAAGCAAAATAATCGTCACTTAATGGTGAAGGGCCTGAGTGAATAGCTTTCCTTCCTTTATTTTTCTATATACAGGAAGGAAGGTTATTTTTTAATTTAGATCAATTAAGCCATGATGACTTGGATACAATAAAATGAAAGCCAGCAAACTTTTTCAAAACTTAAGCTTAGGCCCTTATGTTTTGCAAAACCGTATTGTATTGCCACCATTAACGCGGTCGCGCAGTACTCAGCCAGGGAATATTCCAAATGAACTGATGGCAACCTATTATCAACAGCGTGCCGGGGCAGGATTTATGGTCACCGAAGGTACGCAAATCGAGCCACGTGGTCAAGGCTATGCTTGGACTCCCGGTATTTACAGCCCTGAACAGATTGCTGGATGGTGTAAAGTGACGGAAGCAGTGCATGCTAAAGGAGGCATTATTTTTGCACAACTTTGGCATGTTGGGCGTGTTTCACATACATCTTTGCAACCCGATCATGCATCACCGGTCGCGCCTTCGGCTATTAGGGCTGATAGTAATGTTAAAGTCTTTATTGAGACCGGGCCCAATGCGGGGGCCTTGGCTGATCCTTCAATGCCACGTGCTTTAAGCAATGCAGAAGTTAAAGAATTAGTGCAACTCTATGCTCAAGCAGCGCGTAATGCCTTGGCTGCTGGTTTTGATGGAGTTGAAATTCATTGTGCAAATGGTTATTTGGTGAACCAATTTATCTCTGCACATAGTAACCATCGTGAAGATGAATATGGTGGATCACTAAACAATCGTTTGCGTTTTTTACGTGAAGTAGTAGAGGCAGTTGCTGAGGTGGTTGGTGCAGATCGTTTAGGAGTGCGTTTTGCCCCGCTATTTGAAAGTACAGAGGAAGATCGTGTTTACATGGGGTTGGTTGAAGATGATCCACATGTCACTTATATTGAGGCAATAAAGATACTTGAAGAAGTTGGGATTGCCTATTTATCTATTGCAGAAGCTGATTGGGATAATGCACCAGAACTTCCTCATGATTTTCGTAAAGATGTCAGAGACACTTTCAGTGGTCGGATTATTTATGCAGGTCGATATACGGCAGAAAGAGGGACTCGAATTTTAGAGGCAGGTCTGGCCGATTTAATTGCATTTGGACGCCCATTTATTGCGAATCCAGATTTACCCGATCGTATCGCCAATGGCTGGCCATTGAATGCAGTAGATGCAAGCACTATGTATGGTGGGACGGAAAAAGGCTATATTGATTATCCAGCTTACGCAGATTAATATTGACTTAATGAGTTATTTTGCCAACCTTTGTGGTTGGCAAAATAACGACTTAGGATTGCTGTTGCCAGCACAATTTCTTCTTAAAACAAATTCTTAAAATTTTTTAGCCGTGTAATGAGCCAACCTGCCAGTGGGAAAGAAATCAGTTGCGTTACTGGCACTAATACTATGACTTCAATCAACACCATCATCGGGAAACTTTGATGATGAGTAATTGGCTTTAATAAAGTGAGTACCAGTAATAGTGTGGGATATAAGCCTAAATATCCGACTAAAATACGAGTCATGAGGGCTTTAGAAGGAGAATTCATTGTGCGCTATACTCATGGATTGTAAATTGATCTAATAACAACACATTAATAAGTAATCATTGGGCTGCTGTCATTAATTATGTAATTGATATTTAATCTAATTTTTAAGAAACTTCACTTTTTAATAGAAATTTAGTTGCTCTCAGAGCTTGATGTAATGGTGTTTTATCTTTTTGCAACTTACTCAATAATGCTGCACCTAACCACATTTGGTAAAGTACTTGTGCCAAAGTCGAGGCCTCAGTATCTGCTTGGATAGACTGATCCTGTTTTCCCAAATCAATTAAACCAGCAATACGCTCGATTACATCATCCACGCCAGCGGACATAATGGAGCGCATATCTTCAGATAGATCGGCAACTTCTGCGGCAAGTTTCACAATTAAACAACTATCCGCCCAACCACACTGTGTTTCAGGATCTTCTATCCATAAATTAAAATACTCAATCAGCTTTTGATAAGGAGATTTATCGCTACGCCATACATCATTTAAACAGACTTGGTAATTATCCACATAATGCTGTACCAATTCACATCCGAAAGCTTCCTTGGATTGGAAATAATGATAAAATGAGCCTTTGGGGATCTCACAGCTCTGTAAAATTTCCTGTAATCCTACACCAGTAAAACCTTTATGCAAAATCAGGTCTGAACTGGTGTTAAGAATGTGTAAGCGCTTCGCTTCAGACTTTTTAATAGGATTAGGCTTCATATTAATTATTTACTCTATTATAAAAAATAGACCAGTCGTATTGTTTTTTATTATAACTCCTCTACAATGGATGTAAAGAAATTTTAATCATAATTTTTGATTGTGAAGAGAAATACTTCCAAATAAAACATGGAGTTATATGTGTGAAACAGTTATTAATCAACGCATCGTTTTAGCTAAACGGCCAGTGGGTGAGCCAAAACACAGCGATTTTCGTATTGAGCAAGTTGAACTCAATGAACTTAAACAAGGCGAGATATTGTTAAAAACCATTTACTTGTCACTCGATCCTTATATGCGTGGTCGCATGAGTGATGCTCCTTCATATGCAGCACCGGTTGAAATTGGCGAAGTGATGGTCGGTGGAACAGTCAGTCAAGTGATGGCCTTTAAAAACCCAAAATTCAAAGAAGGCGAGTGGGTTCTTTCCGGAAATGGCTGGCAGGGCTACGCAATTTCTAATGGGTCTGCCTGTCAAAGCTTAGGTATGCAACCTGAACATCCATCTTGGGCATTGGGTATTTTGGGAATGCCAGGATTTACTGCTTATATGGGGTTGTTGGACATTGGTCAGCCTAAAGCCGGTGAAACTTTAGTCGTTGCAGCTGCAATGGGACCTGTGGGTGCTACGGTTGGACAGATTGGCAAAATTAAAGGTTGTCGCGTGGTTGGCGTCGCAGGTGGGGCTGAAAAATGCCGTTATGCAGTAGAAGAACTCGGCTTCGATGCTTGTATCAATCATCATGATGAAAATTTTGCAGAACAATTACAACAAGCAGTTCCCACCGGTATTGATATTTATTATGAGAATGTAGGGGGTAAAGTGTTTGATGCGGTATGGCCATTGCTTAACTCTGCGGCACGTGTACCGGTGTGTGGTGTGGTTTCCCAGTATAACGCTACCGAGCAAGCACAAGGGCCAGACCGTTTACCGGGCTTTATTTCCACCCTTTTAAAAAAGCGTATTCGCATGCAAGGCTTTATTATTTTTGATGATTATGGCAGTCAGTATCCGGAATTCAATCAGCAAATGTCTGACTGGTTGAAAGACGGAAAAATCAAATATAAAGAGCATATGGTGCAAGGTTTAGATAACACGATCAATGCTTTCAATGGTATGTTAAAAGGCGAAAACTTTGGCAAAGTGGTTGTAAAAATTTGAAAAAATAGGAATTATTATGATTACACTACATCATTTAGATCAATCACGTTCTTTTCGCATTTTGTGGTTACTTGAAGAAATCAAGCAGCCCTATGAGCTGAAACGCTATTATCGTGACTCAAGCACGCATTTGGCCCCTGAATCTTTAAAAACCATCCATCCTTTAGGGAAATCTCCAGTATTGGAATGGGATGGCAAAGTTATTGCAGAGTCAGGCGCAATCGTTGAGTTATTAATTCAGAAACTTGCGCCGCATTTAGCACCAGATATGGATGAACCTACCTATGTCGATTATCTACAGTGGATTCATTTCTCAGAAAGCTCTGCCATGCTGCCATTTTTGTTGAAAACGTTTAATGCGATAGAAACTAAGCAGGGTACGAAGTTGGTATTTCTAGAAAATTATACTCAAGTTGAGTTCGATAAAGTATTTGGCTATTTAAATGAATATTTAAAAGATAAAGAATTTCTAGTGGCAGACCGTTTAACCGGTGCTGACTTTATGATGGGCTTTGGACTACATGCTTTAGTTTATCATATGGGACAAGGTGAAAATTATCCCCATATCCAACGTTATGTAGCAGGTTTAAGCCAACTACCTAGCTGGCAAGCCGCAGTACAAATTGAACAAAATGGTGTGAAAAGTCAAAAATAGCAAGATTGTTTTTAAAGGCAATGGAGAATAAGAATCATAATTGACAAGTACATCTGGTTATAAAATAAGCTGACACTTATTTAAAGTAAACGCCTGATGAATTTCATCGGGCGTTCTTTATTTTAAAGATGAGGAATTACCATTATTTAAGACAAGTTTCGCCTATTCTTTCACTGCAAATTGCTATCAAAAGGGCTTGAATATCACGACGGTTACGCTGAAAGATATAATCAACTTTTGAAAGAAAAGTGACTAACGCACAGCAAGATTAAATTATTCCTCGGGGTATTAAACAATCAATCTATATCATTTTAATAACATAAACACATATGCGTAAAAATCATGCCCCGCTTAACTGGCAATAGTTTTTGAACCTTTGTATAAAAGCTTAAAAGAATCTAGCAAGTCTTTATTTAATGTTAATACTCATCCAGTATTGAGGTTTTTTATCTTTTCTTGCCTGTGATCTAGGTTGTAATACTCTAATTTCATACTCACCTGAAGCAGGTAAAATATAAATACCATTATCATCAAGCTCTGGAGAATATTCTCCAAGATTGATGGAGTCTTTTAATTGATTACCCCATAAGTAAGTTTCAACATTTCCTCCAGTCAACCTCACTTTTAACTTTTGCCCTTTTTTAGCATAAAATTTGTAGGAATCATACTTGTATCCATCTATCCTTCCGTAATAATTTGCAGAGTCAGCTTTTTTTGCAAACTTAACTACAACAGTCTTTCGTATATCATTGTTATCATTTGCAAGTACGGCAGGGCTAAGCATAGTTAAAGTTAGGGCCATAAAAGCTCCAGCTAGTAATTTTGTATTTACTATTTCCATAACGTTATCTTAATAATTGTATACCTCACTACATAATAACATATGAACCGTTGATCCTAGACAGTATCGTGGATAACTGATACCTCTAAATTTTTGAAATATTTTTATTCAAAGGCTTCGCTTCTGGGCTTAACCAGCCGTTTGCAGAATGTCTTCTGACCCGATTATAATAAATCGAAATATAGTCAAACAGACAGCATTCACTTCTTTTCGAGTCGAAAAAACGCTCCCATGTACCACGTGACCTTTTAACGTATGGAAGAAGCTTTCAGTCACTGCATTATGCCAAAACTTGGGTTATAACTAGTTGAAAGTAATTACTATATTTTAAGCGGCTTATTAGTTTATTTAGCAGATATTAATTTGACTTCTGAAGCTAAAACAGTTGATGGTAAACGTTTCCGTAAAGATGGCCGTACACGTACTATCTTTGAAAATTGTACTGAATCAACCATGCTGTACCGTTCATTAGCTAAAGCATTTTATAAAGATGTACCCATTGTTTCAGAAACAGCAAGCCTACTTGGAATTTCATCTAGACTCTTTCCAATTGACACAAGAAATCCAAAGCAGGGACACTAGCGGGTACACAACAATATTTACCCTATCTCGTTGCGCTGCTTGAAGAGAATAAAAAGCTAAAACAACAACTCAAAACTGCTGAAATGGAAAGAGAATCCCTAAAAAAAGCAGTAGCGTACTTTGCCAAGGAAAATTAGTGAGGTAAGCTTATATGAAAGAGCATAAAAAAATAGATATCCAACGACGATGATGGCTAGACTACTAAAATTTTCAATATCAAGGTTTTATGATTGGCTTAAACAAGGTTTAAGCCAACGAAAGATTCAAACATATCAGCAGACTATCTTGGTCAAAATCGCCCATCAAGAAACTAAAGAAAGTTATGGCCATATTCGCTTAACGAGATACTTACAATCACAAGGCATTCAAATTAGCGCGTATGCAGTCCGTTGTATCAAAAGGTTAAATCAATTGTATTGTAAGTGCCATAAGCGTTTTAAATGAACTAGGAATAGTGACCACAAGCGTTCTGTCTACGATAATTTGCTAGATCAACAATTTTCAATGGAAACCCCGAATCAAGCATAGGTCAGTGACATAACGTACATTTGGACAGCCGAAGGACAGTTATATCGAGCAGCTTTAAAAGACCTTTGTACTAAACAGGTAGTTGCTTATAACTTAAGTGAACGGATGACAGCCCAACTTATTTGCAATGCTCTCAGCATGGCTGTTGGCAATCATAAACCATCTCGAAAATTAATCGTTCACTCGGACAGAGGAAGCCAATATTGTAGCCATGAATATCGCAATATGATTGAAAAATATGGATTTCAGGCTTCGATGAGTATAAAAGGCGATTGCTACAATAATGCACCAAATCAAATGGCAGAGGACTTTTACAAGTTGCCTGCCTAGAATCTCCTAAGTAAGAGTGTCCTGTTAATCCAGCAAACATCAATTCCCGATAAGCCGAAAAGTCCGAAGCAAAGAGATAAATTGAGTTTATAAAACTAGGTGTTTTCTCCCCCCAAAAAAAAGCCACTGGATTTCCACCTATGCCTATACAACTCTAAATCTGCTACAATTATGCCAATTTTGAATTCCCACTTTTTCAGTTTTAGTACATATTTAGAAATGTGTACATAACTGTGTACATATTGTAGATTTTTCTTATGTTTAAAGATGAATTAGCTAGAGAAGTAAAGGCTCGTAGGACTTTTGCTATTATTTCCCACCCCGATGCCGGTAAAACGACCATGACAGAGAAATTACTGTTATGGGGTAAAGCAATTCAGGTTGCAGGGATGGTAAAAAGCCGTAAATCTGACCGCGCAGCTACATCTGACTGGATGGAAATGGAAAAAGAGCGTGGAATTTCTATTACCACTTCTGTTATGCAGTTTCCTTATAAAGGTCACACCATTAACTTACTTGATACACCGGGGCATGAAGACTTCTCTGAAGATACTTATCGTACCCTAACTGCAGTTGACTCTGCATTAATGGTGATTGATGGTGCAAAAGGTGTCGAAGAACGTACCATCAAATTGATGGAAGTTTGTCGTATGCGTGACACTCCGATCATTTCATTTGTAAACAAGATGGACCGTGAGATTCGTGAACCACTTGAGTTACTGGATGAAATTGAGAATGTCCTCAATATTCGCTGTGTACCAATTACATGGCCATTAGGGATGGGGCGTGATTTTGCGGGTGTATACAACATTCTTGAAAACAAATTGTATGTCTACAAAGCAGGTTTTGGTTCAACTATTACAGATATTGAAGTACGCGATGGCTATGACCATGCAGATATCCGTGAAAAAGTAGGTGAGCTGGCTTGGGCGTCTTTTGAAGAGTCACTTGAGCTCGTACAAATGGCGAATGAGCCTTTGGACCGCGAATTATTTTTACAAGGTAAACAAACTCCAGTTCTATTTGGTACAGCATTAGGTAACTTTGGTGTTGACCACGTGTTAGACGCATTTATGAATTGGGCACCAGAACCTAAAGCGCATCCAACACAAGAGCGTGTTGTCGATGCTAAAGAAGAAGGTTTTTCTGGTTTCGTCTTTAAGATTCAAGCAAACATGGATCCGAAACACCGTGACCGTATTGCCTTTATGCGTATTTGCTCAGGTAAATATGAAAAAGGTTTGAAAATGAATCACGTACGTATTGGTAAAGATGTTCGTATTAGTGATGCATTGACATTCCTTGCGGGTGAACGTGAACATCTAGAAGAAGCGTGGCCAGGTGATATTATTGGTTTGCATAACCATGGCACAATTCAAATTGGTGATACTTTCACAAGTGGTGAAGATCTACATTTCACAGGTATTCCTCACTTCGCACCAGAGATGTTCCGTCGTGTGCGTTTGAAAGATCCATTAAAGTCAAAACAATTGCAAAAAGGTTTGAAAGAGTTGTCTGAAGAAGGCGCAACTCAGGTATTTATGCCACAAATTAGCAATGATTTGATTGTGGGTGCAGTGGGTGTGCTTCAGTTTGACGTTGTTGCTTACCGTCTGAAAGAAGAATATAAAGTTGACTGCGTGTATGAGCCTGTAAGTGTTAATACGGTTCGTTGGATTCATTGTGATGATGACAAGATTCTCAATGAATTTAAGAAAAAAGCACATGATCAGCTTTCTATCGATGGTGGTGGTCACTTAACTTATCTTGCACCAAGTCGTGTGAACTTGCAGATTATGCAAGAGCGTTGGCCTGATATTCAGTTCCGTAACACGCGTGAACACTAATCTTTAAGATTTGACAGACAGCTTCGAACAGAAGCTGTTTTGTTTTGAAAAATAAGAAAGGATGATGAAATGAATTTGAATAGAAAGACAGTTATTGCACTTTTAGTTGCGGTAATCATATTACTTTTAGCTATTTGCCTTTTTGTCTGGAAAAGCTTTCAACCTTCATCATCTTCTCAAATGAAATCAGCTTCTAACCAAAATCAAAATATAGAGAAAGCTGAAGTACTCCCATTTCTAAACTTGCAACAAGTAAAAGCTGATTATGCTTTGCCATTTTGTGAGAAGAAAAATTGTATTGATGTCGATATTCAAACGATAAAGACTCAAGATGCATGGCTAAATGAATGGATCGCGAAAAGTCAGGCTAAGGTAATTCAAGATCAAATTGATTTGAAAAAAGACTTAAGTTTGCAGCAAGCCATTAATGCCTATGTTAAAAAGTCTGATGAATGGCAAGATAAATATTCAAAGAATCGGGCTTATGAATTGCATCTTCATACCCGTATTGCATCGCAGCGTAACCAATATGTTTTATTGCAATTAGGACTTGATACCAAGCAAGAAGAGCTCACGATTAAAGACCGTTATTACTTTTTTGTGGCTGACCGAAAACTGCATAAGAGCTTAACTTTATTAGATGTTTTGAAAAAAGATCAACAAACTACTGTGCATCAAATGGTGCAGGTGGCATATCAAGACTGGTTAAAAAAGCAGACTGCTGACATAAAGAAAGAAGCACCAAAAACTTTATATTGGGGGCAGGCAGATTGGTTCTTTGATGGTGAAGGGGTTGGCTTACATTATCAGGCAAACCAGATTACTAAAGAAGCTCCACAGCTCGATATTTATTTATCTAAAGAACAGACCAAAAAAATATTACAACCCGAGGTTTATGAACAAATGTTTTAAGATAGTAGCAGAATTTGCAACCTCTATTTATATGCGCTAATTTCTTAGAAAGGCACAGCGTAATCTCCTTAGAATAAAAGGCAAAATATGATGTTATCTTCTAAAGCTTCACTGCGATTAACTTTGCTTGCTTCTGCTATATTTCTGGCAGCATGCCAACCTAAAGCTGATCCTAAGGATTCTCAAGAGCAGCAGAAATCAACTGTTCAAGAACAAAAGCCAGTAGAGTTGACTTTGAAGGGTGAAACAACTCCTAGTAAGGTGGTTTTACCTGATTGTGATGGTAAAACTTGTCCAGAATTTACGGTAGAGCGCTTACAGAGTAATTTTCCTTTTATTGACAAAATTATAGATCAACAAATCTTAAGTACATTAAATCAAATTTTAGAAATTGCTGAACCTGATGCTAAGGGCACGCAAGCGGAACAAAAAGCAGAAACTTCAGCAGTTGCGGGTGCAGAGCAAAAAAATAGCTTTGATGCACAGGTGCAGCGCTATGCAAATTCATTTATTGATCTAGATAATGAGTTAAAAGCTTTAAGTAGTAATCATCAGATTAATCTTTTAGTTAAACCTAAGATTTTGCAGGCTCAAGGTAAAGTTGTAACTGTAGTGCTTAACAGTAGTAGTTATTTAGGTGGGGCTCATGGCTCTGCTGCACAGCATTATTATAATTTTGATTTAAAAGAGCAAAAGCAAATTAAGCTTGAAGATTTATTACGTCCTCAGCAAAAAGCAACTTTAGAGAAGTTAGCGCATGAAGCCTTTAAGACATGGGTGACGGACTCTAAATTGGCTGATAATGTTGCTGACTATGAACAAGCATGGCCATTTAAATTATCTAATAACTTCTTGTTGGGTGAGCAAGGTTTAATCCTTCAATACGGTGAGTATGAAATTGGCCCATACGTGGTTGGGCTCCCTCGATTAGTCATTCCTTATGACCAATTGCAAGATGTATTGAAAGAAGAGTATTTGCCACAGCCTAAAGCCAAACCAGCTTCGGCACCAGTTGCAAAAAGTGCTGGCTAATGCATTTGTTTGATACCCATACCCATTTCGATGTTGCCGATTTTGATGAAGATCGGCAGCAGCTAGCACTCGAGGCTAAAAAAGTGGGTGTAGATGCTTTGGTTTTAATTGGCTTTCTACAGTCACGTTTTGATGAGTTGGTGCAGACTTATCATCAGTTAAAAAGTTGGGAAAATGTGCCTACTTCTTATTTAGCACCAGGCTTACACCCGTTTTATATTGAACAGCATCAACCAGAGCATCTTTCTCATCTTGAACAAATCTTGCAGCAAGAAAACTGCGTGGCTGTAGGTGAAATTGGCTTAGATACTTTCTTGAAAGAACATAAGCAGCCAGATGTATATGCAAAGCAAAAACAATATTTTGTAGCTCAGTTAGAGCTTGCAACCCAATACCAAAAACCAGTGTTACTCCACATTCGAAAAGCGCACGGTGATGTGCTTGCTATATTAAAAGCTCAAAAATTTAAATTTGGCGGAATTGCTCATGCCTTTAGTGGTGGAGTAGAAGAGGCAAAGGGTCTTATTAAGCTTGGTTTTAAAATTGGTGTGACGGGGCAGATTACCAATCCAAATGCAAAAAAACTTCATACGGTTGTGCAGGCTATAGGTGCAGAGCACTTGGTGATTGAAACAGATTGTCCAGATATGACACCGCTTTGCTGTCAAACCTCAACAGAACAGCGGACTCGTAATACCCCTGTTAATTTGCCCTATGTTTTACAAAGTCTGGCTGAAAATTTAAATATGCCAGAGCCAGATTTGGCTAAGTTGCTGTGGAAAAACTCTCTTACTGCATTGAAATTATCGTAATAAAAATCAAAGATTAGAAATAGTAACTAAAACAAAACACAGCGATTAAAAAAGAAGCTTAAAGTAAGAAAACAACATGTAAAAACGTGAAAAATAACATTGCCAGACGTGGGAGGATAACCCAATGGCTAAGTATAGCAATATCAATAGTTTTAATGCTTTACAGACGCTAACAGTAGGTTCCAGCAATTATCAGATTTTTAGCTTAGCCCAAGCAGAGAAAACGCTAGGGGATATTGCCAAACTGCCGAAATCTTTAAAAGTATTATTGGAAAACTTATTACGGTTTGAAGATCAGCATAGCGTTAAAACGGAACACATCCATGCTTTAGCAGAATGGCTAAAAAACCGCACCTCAGATCAAGAAATTCAATATCGACCTGCAAGGGTTTTAATGCAAGATTTTACGGGTGTGCCTGCAGTGGTTGATTTAGCTGCAATGCGAGCAGCGATGGCGCAAGCGGGTGGTGACCCTGAAAAAATTAATCCATTATCTCCTGTAGACTTAGTCATTGACCACTCTGTCATGGTTGATTATTTTGCCGATGATCAGGCGTTTGAAGAAAACGTACAAATCGAGATGCAGCGTAATGGTGAGCGATATCAATTTTTACGTTGGGGACAGTCTGCATTTAATAACTTTAGTGTAGTGCCACCGGGTACGGGGATTTGCCATCAGGTCAATTTAGAATATTTGGCTCAAGCGGTGTGGCTAGGTGAAGATAATGGACAAACCTTTGCTTTCCCTGACACCTTAGTGGGTACAGACTCACATACCACCATGATTAATGGTTTAGGTGTTTTAGGTTGGGGTGTGGGCGGAATTGAGGCCGAAGCGGCTATGTTGGGCCAACCGATTTCGATGCTTATTCCTGAGGTCATTGGTTTTAAACTCACAGGAAAATTACCAGAAGGGATTACGGCAACTGATTTGGTGCTGACCATTACTCAAATGCTTCGTCAGAAAGGGGTAGTGGGTAAATTTGTAGAGTTCTATGGAGATGGTTTAGCCGATTTACCACTGGCTGACCGAGCGACCATTGCCAACATGGCACCAGAGTATGGTGCGACTTGTGGTTTCTTCCCGATTGATGAAGTGACTTTGGGTTATTTGAAATTAACTGGCCGTCAAAGTGATCGTATTGAACTAGTCGAAGCGTATAGCAAAGCGCAAGGTTTATGGCGTAATGCGGGTGATGAACCTGTTTTCACCGATACTTTAAGCCTTGATATGAGTACGGTTCAGGCAAGTCTAGCAGGACCAAAACGTCCACAAGATCGAGTGCTTTTATCAGAGGTGCCGAAAACCTTTAATGCCCTTATGGAGTTAACTTTAAAACCAGCCAAAGAAGCTAAAGAGCGTTTAGAAAATGAAGGCGGTGGCGGCACTGCTGTCGAGGCAAAAAAAGCAAATATCCAACATGAAAGTCCTTCTTGCGTGATTGAAGGAAAAACTTATCCATTAAATCATGGTGATGTTGTTATTTCGGCAATTACCTCTTGTACCAATACTTCTAACCCAAGTGTAATGCTAGCAGCAGGTTTACTTGCTAAAAAAGCGATTGAAAAAGGTTTGCAGCGTAAACCGTGGGTGAAAAGCTCTCTTGCACCAGGTTCTAAAGTCGTGACTGACTATTTGCTGGCTGCTGGACTTACGCCGTATTTAGATGAGTTGGGCTATAACTTGGTGGGATATGGTTGTACAACTTGTATTGGTAACTCAGGTCCACTACCGGAGCCAGTGGAAGATGCAATTCAATGCCATGATTTAAATGTTGCATCAGTACTTTCTGGTAACCGTAACTTTGAAGGACGCGTACATCCATTAGTTAAAACAAACTGGCTTGCTTCGCCACCTTTGGTAGTGGCATATGGTTTAGTTGGTAATATTCGTACCGATTTGACTACGCAACCTATTGGGCAAGGTAAAGATGGACAACCTGTCTATTTAAAAGATATCTGGCCAAGTCAGGCAGAAATTGATGCTGTCTTACAGAAAGTAAATACAGAGATGTTCCATAAAGAATATGCTGCGGTGTTTGATGGTGATGAAAGCTGGCAATCCATTCAGATTCCGAAAAGTAAAACTTATGAATGGGCGGATGATTCGACTTATATCCGCCATCCGCCATTCTTTGAAGGAATTGGTGAGCCACCAAAACCAATTAAAAATATTGAACAGGCGCGTATTTTGGCAGTGCTTGGTGACTCGGTAACGACTGACCATATTTCACCGGCTGGTAATATCAAAAAAGACAGCCCAGCAGGTCGATACTTACAAGAGCAAGGTGTTGAGCCAAAAGACTTTAACTCCTATGGTTCTCGACGCGGTAATCATGAAGTCATGATGCGAGGTACTTTTGCCAACATTCGTATTAAGAACGAAATGCTTGGTGGTGAAGAGGGTGGTAATACCATTCATGTGCCAAGTGGTGAAAAGCTCGCTATTTATGATGCAGCAATGCGTTACCAACAAGAACATACACCGCTTGTGATTATTGCTGGTAAAGAATACGGAACGGGTTCTTCACGTGACTGGGCTGCTAAAGGAACGAACTTGTTAGGTGTAAAAGCTGTCATTGCTGAAAGTTTTGAGCGTATTCACCGTTCAAACTTGGTAGGTATGGGCGTGTTGCCATTACAGTTTATTGATGGACAAACTCGACAATCTCTCAACTTAACTGGTCATGAGGTGATATCAATTCGAGGTTTGTCTGATGGCGTTCAGCCTCATCAAATTCTTGAAGTTGATGTTAAAGGACCAAATGGAGTAGCGAGCCATTTTAATGTGTTATGTCGAATTGATACGTTAAATGAGGTCGAGTACTTTAAGGCGGGTGGTATTTTGCATTATGTACTTCGGAATTTGATTGCTGGTTAGTTAAAAAAGAAACCCCGTAAAATATGGGGTTTCTTTTTATGAAAATCTAACTAAATTTAAATAATTTCTTCCAGCTAAATGATGACGTCAGTACCCAAACATCGAATGGATTAAAATATAGTGAATCTACATCAAAAAAATCGCTAGATGCTTTTAGGGAAAGCTTTAGTGGTTCTGATTCTTCATCAGCCGAAAAAGTTTGATTTTCTAATAACTCTGGGTTTTCTATAAGAAGATATAACAAGAAGTTATTCAAAATATAGGATGCTTGATCTACCTTTAGGTTTATACATCCATCTGGTTTGCCGAATTGCTGCATTCCACAAGAGTAGAGTAAATTATCATCAGAAATAATAGGGATAAAGGCTTTAAATAGATCTAATATATTTTCAGCGTTATAGCTAAGCCAATCGCTTTTAAGGTGTGTAAGACCCGAAGTCTCAACTTTAATTGCTAAGCCACCTGCTTTCATGAGGGTCTGACCTAATAACAGAGCTTGTTGTGCTAACTCTATTGATCCTCCATCACAAACAACATAAATAACCATATTATGTTGTTCAATTTTTTTTAATTCGCTTTCAGAAAAACGACCTAGACTAAATGATCTAAAAACCTCACTGACATTCGGATCATTTTCATATTCTTCAACTTCAGCGTAATATTCGTTTGTTAAAGATTTAATAATTGAGCCCGCATAAATATATCCAGTTTCATTAACAAGTAGGGCATGTAATAGAGCTTGATGATTTTCCCAAATACCAGGAATACATAAGATAATTTTTTGATTAAATTCTTGATTCATTATTAATAAGTTCTAAGGAGCTTTTCCCACTCATAATATCGTAAAAGATATGCGATACCAATTGATTGAGGTAAAATACCTCCCGTGTTTTATATCCCCAAAGAGTAGCAATGACCGATCTCCAACAAGATGAATATGACCGCCGTTTTGCAGGTGTAGCCAAAGTTTATGGTGATTCATCGTTCCAGCACTATGAAAAAAGTCATGTGATGGTGATTGGTATTGGTGGTGTCGGCAGTTGGGCGGTAGAAGCTTTAGCGCGTACAGGTATTGGTGAGATTACATTAGTCGATATGGATGTGGTTGCAGCATCAAATGTAAACCGTCAGCTACCTGCGATGACATCAACTTTGGGCTGTGAAAAAGTTGAAATTATGGCGGAACGTTGCCGCCAAATTAACCCACGTATTAAAGTTAATATTATTGATGACTTTTTAACGCCTGAAAATGTCACAGAGCTTTTAAACCCTGTACCAGACATTGTTTTGGACTGCATCGATGACGTTAAAGCAAAATTGGCTTTGATGCTTCATTGTCGTTTTAATAAAATTCCTTTGATTGTTTCAGGCGGAGCAGGTGGTAAGATCGATCCCCTTAAAATCCGCGTAGCTGATTTATCAAAAACAGAACAAGATCCAATGTTAGCGAAGCTCCGTAGCCAGCTTCGTGCTCGAGGTATTTGTAAAAAGCCAAAAGAGAAATTTGGTATTACCTGTATTTATTCAATCGATAATCCATTTTCTAGTGCAGATATTTGCCCATCGGCGGGATTACGTTGTGGTGGCTATGGTTCAGCGGTAGTGGTGACTTCAAGCTTTGCTATGATTGCTGTGGCTGAAGTTTTGAAAAAGCTTGATTTAAAGAAAGCCTAATTTAAATATTGAAAAGGCATGTGCTTATGTAAGTGCATGCCTTTTTATTTTTGAGAGAAACTATTATTTAATCATACAGCTCTATGTTGTCTTGTTTGGGTTGTGTGGGTAACTGCTGATCATAAAATTTAAAGCACCATAAAATTAGAACAACAACGGTGAAAATGACAAACCCTTTTAAATACTTCATGAATAATTCAATCAATTGAATGGTCTTGATAAAATTCTAGCGAAGGCTATCTATCTAATCTAATATATAAAATAGACCTAATAATCTAATTTTGAGATGGTTATGCTCACATTAAAACAATTCCAATATTTTATAAAAATTGTTGAAGAAGGGAGCTTTACCGCTGCTTCAGAGAAATTATTCATTGCTCAGTCTGCTTTAAGTCGGCAAATGAAGCTATTAGAGGAAGAAATTGATTTTCAGTTATTTGATCGTACTGATAAGAAAGTAAAACTCACGGCGGCAGGAGAGGTCTTCTATAAAAAAATTAAAGATAATATGCATTATTTAAATGAGATCATTGGAGTTTCTAAGAATATTGCAGAAGGAAAAAATCGTCAGATTAAAATTGCTCATTCGAGCAGTATTATTATGGATGATAAAAAGGTTCAGATATTAAAAGAAATTAGCTTAACGCAAAAAATTAACTTTGAGATAAACACGTTGTCATCTGAGCATCAAATTTTGGCTTTACTGAATGGGGAGATTGATATTGGTTTAATTAGACCGCCAGTTCGGCATACACTAGATGACGTCAATGTTATTAAATTATATGAAGAACCTTTAATGGTGGCCGTGCAGATTGATCATGCTAAATTTGCAAATAAAGAGAAGGTCGAAGTCAAAGATTTAAAAGAAGAATACTTTGTTTCTACACCCCATTCTAAAAGAGGTGGATTAAGCTATTTGGTCTCAAATCTATGTTTAGCCGCAGGATTTACCCCACAAAAAGCTCCAATTCAGTCGCGTAAGATTTCACAGTTACAACTTGTAGCTGCAAATGTTGGTGTAAGTATTGTGCCTAAAGAATTTCAGCAGATCTTGCCTGCTCAGGTAAAACTATTGCCTTTAACCGATCAGCTATCACTTTCGGAAGTAGTTTTGGTTTATAGAAAAGATCATGATGAAATAATTCAACATTGTGCCGAACGCATTCATCAAATTTTTCAATTTTAGGAAATTGATTAGGCAGCTAATCTATAATAAGTATAAGTAACATTATCGTCTTTATAGACATCATAACTACTTTGTTTGAAGTCAGAAACCCACTCACTTCCAGTATATCCTGCGATGTGTCCATAAACGTGGTTGCGGGTTCTGTGAATGATGTAAATGTCACCTTCTTGAGGTTCGTCGAAGGCTGGATCAATTTGTTTATAGCCAATCTTTTTGAGAGTATCGCCCCAATCTGAAGCTGCGATTGGATGGTTTTCAACATTAGCACCAGCAGATTCGAGTGCAAGACGGATACTACGTGCGCATCTAGCTTTACTGCGTCTAGAAGTAACGCTTTCTAATTTTTCTACAAACTTTTCTACATCGATCGGTGGGTTGGTTGAAGTTTGAGTTTGATGATTATTGGGTTTCATGGTGAAAGGATAAGGGAGGCTTGGTGCGCTGTGCGATACAACAATGGCTGCCTGATTTGAATCCTGATACATGTAATTATCAGCTACTTGTCCGTCATAAATAATCATCGTGAAATCTCTACCGTGCTACCCATATCCATATTAAAAAAATCACCACCTACCTGTGGCGTTCAGAGATACTAATAGGCGTATCTTAAAAGTTTTGTGTATGTTATGTAATAACGTATCTTTTTTCCAGAGGTGTCTGCCTTGGAGCGAAAATCTACTTAGTAAAAGAGGTGGTCAAAAATAGTGAAATTTAAATTATTGATATCATTGTAAATAAATAACTAATCAGAGCTTAAATTTGAATATTTTGTTCCAACATTTGCGAATATACTCAAAATCTAAGTCTCTGATTTAAAATGCCACATTTTCTTACAATTTAAGAAGTCGTTGTCAACTTAAACCTGCTGCTCTTTTACATACTCTTCAGTGCGAATCATAGCTGCTCGCATGTTCTGAATTGCATTTTCAACATCAGCTAAAGTTTTTGCGTTTCCGCCACTTAGCGCCTGACGCCATTTACGAGCACCCGGTAAGTTTTGGAATAAACCTAAAATATGACGTGTAATGATTGAAAGGGGGGCACCTTCAGCCATGCGTTGCTCAATATAAGGCAGCATTTGTTCCATAATATCGAATCGATCTGGTGCTTCTAAATTCCAAAGTTGGCCGAGCTCAGCAAGTAGGTAAGGGTTATGGTAGGCTTCACGGCCAATCATGACACCATCAACATGTTGTAAATGAGCTTGAGTTTCGGCAAAAGTTTTAATTCCGCCGTTAATTTCAATGGTTAGGTGCGGACGTTCTTGCTTTAAGCGGTATACATCTTCGTAGCGTAAAGGAGGAACTTCTCGATTTTCTTTTGGAGACAAACCTTTCAAAATAGCAATACGGGCATGCACAACAAAATAAGTACAACCTGTTGCAGCGACAGTATCTACGAAATGTAGCATTTCTTCGTAAGACTGCATGTCATCGATACCAATACGGTGTTTGACTGTTACAGGAATCTTTACTGCTTTTTGCATGCTGTGAATGCACTCAGCAACCAAGTCTGGCTCTGCCATTAAACATGCGCCGATTTTATTGTTCTGTACGCGGTCACTTGGGCAGCCTACATTCAGGTTGACTTCGTCGTAGCCCCAGTCTTCAGCCATTTTTGTGCAAGTGGCAAGCTCTTGTGGGTTTGAACCACCAAGTTGTAATACGATTGGGTGTTCTTGAGGGTTATAGTCTAAATGACGTTTTGCATCGCCAAATAAAATCGCGCCTGTAGTCACCATTTCGGTGTATAGCACAACGTTTGGGTTAAACAAGCGTGCAAAGAATCGGTAGTCCTTTGTAGTCCAGTCCATCATTGGGGCTACACTGATTCTTGGAGATTTAATAGTTTCAATGGTTTTATTAATAGTCATTAAAAATCATACCTTTAATCAGTGTTTTGCAACCTGTTTGAATCTGTGGGAACTCATATTTAGCTGCGTTAATCAGTTTGCATTTACACCAAAATTTACACCATAATGGAGAAAATGGTTCATGGTGTAAATTTATGGGGTCAATTACTGCCAGAAAAGGTGCAGATGGAAGTGTTAGTTACCGAGCTGCTATCCGGATCAACAAAAAAGGTTATCCAGCTTATTCTGAAAGCAAAACATTTCATTCAAAAAAAGTGGCAGAAAACTGGCTTAAAAAAAGAGAAGTTGAGATTCAAGAAAATCCAGACATTTTACTTGGCAAAGAACAACTGATTGATCTAACTTTGTCAGATGCCATAGATAAATATTTGGATGAAGTTGGGAGCGAGTACGGTAGGACGAAACGCTATTCTCTACTCTTAATTAAGAAGTTGCCAATCGCGCGCAATATTATCACAAAAATACATTCAATACATTTGGCTGAGCATGTTGCTCTAAGACGGAGAGGCGTGCCGAATCTTGGTTTAGACCCTATTGCAACAAGTACACAGCAGCATGAGCTTTTACATATTAGAGGTGTTCTATCTCATGCATCTGTTATGTGGGGCATGGAAGTTGATTTAAGTAGCTTCGATAAAGCTACGGCACAGCTTAGAAAAACTCGCCAAATCTCCTCTAGCAAAGTGAGAGATAGACTTCCTACAAATGAAGAGTTAATTGCTTTAACAAAACTTTTTGCTGAGCGTTGGAAATTAAATAAATATGGTACTAAGTATCCAATGCATTTAATTATTTGGTTCGCAATTTTTTCATGCAGACGTGAAGCAGAGTTAACACGCTTATGGCTGCAAGATTATGATTCTTACCATTCATCATGGAAAGTTCATGATTTGAAAAATCCGAACGGTTCTAAAGGTAATCACAAGTCTTTTGACGTGTTGGAACCTTGTAAAACAATAATTGAACTTTTATTAGATAATGAAGTGCGGAGTCGTATGCTTCGATTAGGATATGATGAACAACTTTTATTGCCTCTGAACCCAAAAAGCATAGGAAAAGAGTTTCGTGAAGCATGTAAAATATTGGGAATTGAAGATTTACATTTTCATGATTTGAGGCATGAAGGATGTACGAGGCTTGCAGAACAAAGTTTTACTATTCCTGAAATTCAGAAAGTAAGTTTGCATGATTCTTGGGGGAGCTTACAACGTTATGTTTCTGTGAAGTCAAGACGTAATGTAATTCAATTGGAAGAGGTGCTACGCCTCATTGATGAAACGTAGCAAAGTCTTTAGCAGCTTCAGAATACTTCTTATCTAAGATATCAGCCAAGTCTTTAACGTGCACCAGAAATGGTGCGCGTTTGCTTGAATCTATTTTAAAGACAGAGAAAGGAAATTCTTGATTATTTGCCTTTCTTAGCGCCTCTGCCTTGCTTAAGTGAGGATAATAGTCTTGTACTACACTCATTAATTCGACAGTCATAGAGCGATATTTCATAAATAGGTAATCAGCTGTGTTTAACTGGAATGCACCCATTGTGAAATAGCCTTTTAACTAGTTAGTTTTAAACTTGGAATACAACACATCAAAATTGGACTGTGTATCCCAAATTCGAAGGACTGCATCACTGCCTACTAGGTACGTTTTGAGCAGCTTAATAAGATCTTTGCACCTTGGATCACTTTTAAAAAAATGATTAGTTTGCATAAACCCGTTTAATGGCATAGATACAGGATATGCTTTGCAATTAAATAGGCCTTCCAGATTACCTCGTAAAGCAATGAAAGCATTTTCATCAGAAGAACCAACAGGATCATCTATGAACTGGCGTTCCAGTAAAAACACCAGTCTGAGTGCTAATTGTCCTTGGGGTGTAAGTTCCCATTTCGAAAATACGGCAATAATTTCATTATTACCACCTTCATTAAAGAAAATGGCGATCATCTCTTTCTTCTGCTGATCTAAATATTGTTGTTTTGAATATATTGGAGTATTCGCTGAAAGCGTAAATAGCATTGGCAAATATAGCTCATGTGTTTCGAAGCCTGCGTAGTCTTTGAATAGAACCTTCATTGTCGAATCAAATAACTCTTCAGCACGAATTTGTTCTGTATTCCAAGCTGTTAAATCCTCATTAAACTGCCTAGTGTTGAGCATATATTGGTAGCCCGTAATTTGATTAGAAAAATACTGATCATGGCAGTAAATCCCCCCATTAAGCATAGGCCCCATATGTTTAATAAACTGAATAAACAATTCGTTCTCTGGCTTTAGCCGAACAGATAACATCCCATTAGTGACAGGGGAGCCTGTCACTAATGGATATGCTGATCTAATCAACTCAACAGGTTTACTGAGAGATAATGCCTGATTACTATTTTGAGAATTTTGTTTTGCAAACATGCTTGTAGTTTTTGATCTCCCAAGAGCTTTTGCTGACTTCTCAGAACCAATCAGATCGTAAGCCCAAATAGGTTGAATGCTGCATGACGAATGTGTAGCTGCAAGTAAAGCATCTGATGCGTACTTAGTCATGTTACTGTCCTCCTACTTGAGCATCATCTGACTGATCAGAGTCTAGTAGGTTAAGTTGCTCGAACTTGCGTGGACGGCCAAGTTTGGTAGCAGGAACTTTTGGTATTTGGCTTGTTCGGAAGCTCCGAATTTGTTCTCCATTAGTAAAGGCGAAGTACTGATCATTTTTGCATATGTAGTCAAACGTAGCCTTGAGATTCTTAAGCATTTCATGGTCGGTATACTCCAAAATGCCTAAGGCACGATAGCGGTACTCATCTTTCTTCATATTGCAGATAAAAGCAGTCCCAAGATTGTTTGTAGCAACCCTCCATTTCTCAGCAATATATTGCCCCCACGTGATGTCCTCACGATGGTCATTGGCATTGAAGAAGTAATAAAGATGTCCATGGAATCCCTTGGTTGGGGTGTGTTCAATACGCAGGATATACCCGAGCGCTTGCTTAAGCTGATTATGCTTAGATGCATCATAGAACCGAATAAAAGACTCTTGCATAAACTCACTATCATGTTCAGTCTGAGCAAAATCAGTTGAGATAGCAAGCTGTTGAAGCTTAGCTGGATCGCGTATTAATCCTAGGTCTACTCGAACAACAAGGATTCGAGAATGGATCTTGAGTAGAGTCTCTACAAGCTCAACACAACGCTCTTTAGAACGGCGTCGATTACTAGCACGATTCGAAAGTTGTTTACGAATTGAGGCACTGCTCATTCTTATTGCAAACAACTTCTGAAATTTAATTAAAGCTGCAACATAAGCCTGAGCCTGTTCAGATGTGTAACACTGATTGATCAGAGAAAATTCATAAAGGGTATATTGTTCTTCCTTTGAAAGTTCTAAGAATGAATCCTTAAAGGCCTGTAACTCTATGCCCATCTTGTAATTGCCAGAGTGAGCAGACACAAAGATTGTTGTAAGCTGGCACTTAAGCAAAAGTGGAATATCCTTCGCATATTCAACACGTAGTTGCTCTTTGCCCTTAAAACTTTGAACAGATTTAAGAGTAGCGATTGGGCGCTCTTTCTCAAAATACTTGATGAACTCAACACGACTGAGCATTTTTTCAACTTCAGGGTTTATACTCGTTTTGAATATTTTAATCTTACCGTTTTCTGTCATGTACTCATGAGTTGAAAAATCTTCCTTGAGCTGTTCTAGGAATGCATCTCTATCTGCAACTGAGAACTGTGCGATAGGTGGAAGAATTGGTTTAGCTGTGTTGTTCAGAGATTTCATAGTATACCTACATACAAATAATTAATTACGTATCAGGCGTCATGAGGTAAATGCTCTCCCTATGGACATCGTTTAGAAATGTCCATTAGGGTAGGCGTAGAGTGGATATTGGCTAATCTATCTGGAGTGTATTCATCTCAAATGGATACACAATTAAATCAATCTAATCTATAAGCAGTATTTGCTAAGGCACACTGCTTATGACAATAAGTATCTAGTAGATTAATTACATATATCTAATATTACTTATTACAATTGTATTTAAACCGAAAAGCCGATTGCACTTTACTTCGAGAATGCTCTACCAAAAAATGACGGTAATACGAGGACTTTTTAAAAGTTGTGATGTCCTGCGTTATGCAGCATTTAAATGGCTTCGTTGAGCTATTCTTCGGGTGACCCACACCCGTAAATTGCTAAGCTTCCAATTGAATGTACTTATTAATTTGATGTGTTGCTGGCTTAGGTTTGAGTTGGTCATATTGGTTCCTTATGTAGCAAGTTTTGTATGCTTGATTGCATAAGGGAAATTCTAGAAAAAAATTAAGCACCCTCTAAAAATCTGCGAACAATTTATTTAAGCTACTGATATATATGTATTTAAAATCTTTAAAATATAGAAATTTCATTGTAATTATTACTCTTTTAAAAATTTATTAATTTTTTTTAAGAGCATGTCAGTGTAGAACTAACAGGCTCTAAATAAATTATGTGAGTGATCGGATTTTTATTGGGGTGGGAGGGGAATTCTAAAGTTTTCTACCTTTCTTTTCTATAAAAATGTTCAGCGCATCATATAGGCTTGGCTCGCTTTCCTTTAACCAAGATTTAGCGCTATTCAGTAACTTCATTCTCTGATCGTCGGTTCTAATTTTACTTTTTTGAGTTTCTAAGGCAGAAATCTTTTTCTGATAAAATACTCTTATTTCCTTATAACGTTCGATAGGGCGACCTGCAAAAGAAGTTAGGGGTTGATCACGGTTCTGAGCTTGTATGATTACAGTTTTTTTACCATATTCTTCAATTTCTTTGACTTCAGCTGTAGATAGATCATTTCGAGCTGCAAAAAGAAAATATTCAGCTTCTTCTTTTTTTCGTAAACAATGTTCTATTTCAGCATTGTATTCTTGAGTGAGGTATTCTGGAATTTTTGAGATAGCTTGCTGCTCAATGGCTCCTAGAACCGTATCCATACTTGAGTAAGTTTTTTGATTACTGGTAATAAAACGTTGAACAAGTGAGAGGTAAGTTTTTTTTACCCTCTGGGATTTTTTATGGCTGTTTCGGGCTAATTGAGATTGCCTAATCTGTTTATAGATATCTTCTGGTAGCGTGTAGATATAGAAAGAACAATCATAATGTTTGGAGTAGAGACGAAATGCTTCTTCAAAATGTTTCTCAGCTTGTTGTGCTGTTTTTTTGAATATTCTGGTTTTAGTTGATACCAAGTTTTTGAATTTACGAATTTCAGTCGCGATTTCGCTATAGTGTCGGGCAAGTCGGTCCTCTTCGGGAATGTAGATGTAAATTTCCGATTTACCTCGAAGTAATGGTGGGGGTAATCTCCATGCCTGTTGACGGAGAGCCTTTTGTTCTGGCGATTCTTTTAATAAGCCTTGATCAAGCTGTTCATAAAACCACTTTCGGTCATTATCCGTCATTTCTTCACTGATAGGTTCCATTTGTTCGGGTAAATAAGCTTTGTAGTGTTCGGCATAGGCTGATGGCAAACCATAGGGAAATTTATGTCTTTTAATAATATGTTCTTCAAGTTGGTCAATTAAGCCAATAAGTTTTTTGATGTTACTCGTAGATGTGGTTTCTTGTTTAGCCTTAGCATTTTTTTTAGCTGAAGTTGCCATGTAATCAAGTTCACTTATTCATTTTAAAAGAAGTGCATATATTATAAGTCGTAACTACTTATAATTTAAAAATGATTTAGCTTAACTTGAGAGTGAATTATGAGCATTTGTAGAGGGGTGTTAGGTGTTAAACTGCACTCCATTTATGTACCGACTTATGATGATTCTGTACCGACTTGCGATGTTTTGGGTGAAAAGTAGTCAAAATCAAAATGTAGCTTAGAGTTATAATTGTTGGACTAAACTTGTAGTACTGTGAAGCATTCTACTGGATTATAAATTTATTATGGACTGAATCAAGTGCTAGAAAATCACTTATTATTGGTTAGTTAATAGTATGTCTTTGTATTACTAAAAGGTCTCAATAGCGTTTCATTAATTGCAATGCAAGATTGTAGGCTACGGTTGTAGAAATTGACTCTGCTATAAAGAACTCTTGGGGTGGGGTGAAGTTTAAAGCCTGCTTTCGATAACGCGTCTGCTTTCCTGTCTGTTTGTCTTTAAAAATAAACTCATCCTGAGCATGAGAATATTCTTGTCCATACAGTGGACCACCAAGACACTTTAACCGAAACACTGAATCATCCTTAAATTTACCTAATGGTTAGTTTAAAGAATTAATCTAATGAAAAACAATAACAATCACTTTACGACTTAGTCGATAGATCATTGACACCTTAAATATTGCACATTATCCTTTGCTTGCTGGCCACATTGCCAGTCGGTTTTGACAGACCGTTTTATTGGGTTGCATCAGAGTTATTCCTTCTGAGGAATAATTTTGAGGGTACATCTCGTCTCCTCCCGTTGCGGTAGGACGGGAGAGGGACACTTTCGAGTGTGCTGGTGTCAATCCAATCCGGTCTGTCAACCCTTTCTCGTTCTGCCACCATAATTCTCTAATGCTTTGGCAGAACTCCCAATATAAAGGAGTTGGCTATGCATATTCTTTTTATAACGCCTGATTAGTTTTAATAGGATTTGATGAACTTCTAGTTTCTCAAGCTTTAGATCTTTTCGTCTAAAAATTTACTTAAAAAAATGTCATGTGAGCTACACCATGGCAAGGCTTCGTGTTGCCTAAAAAAGCCTAAGCTCCATGACGACGTCACTGGATAAAATGATGAAAAATAAAATTTTGATGGGTTTGGTAGGTGTCAGTATTTTGTTGGTTACTGGTTGTTCTTCTGATTTCGAAAAGGGTATGAAACAAAGCTGTAGGAATACGGGAGGAAGTCGCAGTTTCTGTTCCTGCTTCTACGACAGGATGGAAGAACATTATGGTGAAGAAAAGCTGGAGGCGATTGGCATGATGCAAGTCAGGATGCCAGAGGATTTCGAAGAGGTGTCTTTTAAGTCTGGTCAGCAATGTGCACATAAACTTTAGAGCTCGTATTCACATTAAATCTTAGTTTGTCTTTTGATCTCACCTGCTGCCATAGAGCAGTGGGTTGGATAGGCTTACCTAAAAAAATGAGGAATTTACAATGAAACATCCATTGATTGGCCTTTATTTCACCATTGTGATTGGTTATTGGCTGTATTTGATTTGGCAGTACCCTATTTATTCTGGTTCATATTCTTTGGGTCGGGCACTTGTTTGGCCTGCTGATTTTCTACGTTGGTTGTTTTAGTCGCTAAATTGGGGAAGTTGCCATGACAATCATATCGAGAGAATCACTCCAGAAAAGCCGTTGGATGTTGATGTTAAGAGCGAGTGACAATATTTATTTTGCACCCGCTATTCCTTATAAAAAATTGCAAGGGGCTATGAGTTATCTCCCTCAAGGAATTCATCCAGATGAAATCCTTATGCTAATTGACGATACGGTATTTGGCAGTGCTAAAGCTGGACTTTGTGTGACGGCGACAGGACTCTTTTATAAAGAAAGCTTTGGAGATGAAGCGGTTTATCTCTTTAAAAGTATTCATCATGTCGAGGCAGATATTGGCGTCATTAATCATGGCATCGTACTGAATCGGATGGAAACTTTGACCTTTAACCAATTGGATAAGGGAACAGTACGAACATTGGCTTCATTTCTAAATGAAGTCTGTCAGGGACAAACAGAGACCTACCAAGCTCCACCACAGATTGATGCAGAACTGAAGGTGATTGTTGATCTGTTTGCTTATTTTATTACATTTACTGTGGGTCAATGGAATGCTCAGTCGAAAGAAGCGCTATCCAGTCATTTTTCTAAATTGAATAATCAAGCAGTACATCAGTATGTTGAACAACTAATGAATCAAAAACCAAACTTCGATTATGAAGAATTATTGCATCGCTTTGCAGAACTGAAAGATGTGCTGGCTTATAAACTTCGTACGGAGATGATCGAACAACTGGTCTACGCCATGGCACTGGGTCAGGTTGAGCAGAATCAGGCTGATCTTTTCATGACCCATTTGTGCCGTGTAGCTAATGTCTCTAAGGCAGTTCTTCCTGACCTCGTCAAAATTATCTATCAATGTCTGGCAGAGGAAATAGATCAGAAAAAAGTTTCTTATCTGACTAAGGAACAACTACAGGCCTGCAAACTTCTTGAAATTCAGTCTGAAGTATTGTGTGAGCAAACCCTTCAAGCTGCTTACCGGAAAAAGATGGCTGAGTTCCATCCGGATAAATATCAGAACCTTCCAGAGTCTGTTCGTCAGCTCATTGAAAGCCAAGCACAGCAACTGAATGAAGCACGGACTCTATTAAAGAGCTATTTGGACAATAACTGAAAATAAAGAATTTTTACTTACATATTACCCCAATGAAGGCAGCCCTAAAGCGCCGTATATCCTCTATTTCAAGGTAATGATATGAATATGATAAAGAACAGCACTAACTCAACTAAAAAGATACCACCGTTATATTGGTTGTTAACTGTAGTCATGATGGCGGTGTTAATTGCAGGCGGTATTTTATTTAATCAACATCAAAAACGACAAACTGAACTTCAGTTAGCACAACTCGCTTTAGAACAATCTAAGGTACAAAATCAATCTGCCACAACACAAGCAGCATCGGAACCCGTTGAATCAGGTTTCACTGGAATTGAAAGTATGGTGGAAAACCCGGAATCAGAATCTGCTCATTCACAAGCTGAAGATGAGGTTGTTGCGGGGGCAATAGCCGCGGTTGATCAGGCAAAAGCACAAGATACAAGTCTAGGTAATCTCAGTTCAGAAGTTGATGGTGAGTACCATGAAGGGAAAACCTTAAGTTCCAATGCTTCTCGCTATGGATTAAAGCCAATCAAATCTGCTCCAGCTGATTTAAAGTCAACCATCCCGAATATTGATCAAATGTTAGCGTCACATCTCATGAATGTATGGGGCCGCTCAAGTCCAGATCAGGTGAGTAAACGAGTTGAAGGATGGAGCCAGCAAGGTAATACCATGACCTATCGTACTGCATGGGACTCTGACCGTTACCAATGTACTTGGTATGTGGTGAGTTGGGATAAGAACAGCAATCAAGTCCTTCACGAAGGATACCAGCCATGCTTTGGTCACTAATTAAAGCTGGTCTGTAGCATTCGTTTAATTATTACTTTACTTAATCAGAGAAAATACCATGAACCCAATCAAACTTATCGCATGTGGAATTTTAAGTCTTTCACTCAGTTCTATTGCTTTTGCTAAAACTGAGCAGATTACACTTAAAGCCAATGTCTATTACGGCGAAGAGTCAGTTGTATTTCCAACTACTAAAGGCGAAGTCATTTTAAATAGCTACGCTATACCAGCTAAAGTCGTTCCACAAGTTAAACCTTTTAAGAAGGGGCAATGTTTAGAAATCAAATCAAAACATGGTTTCTTTAAAGACACTGGAGATGGTCAATATATTGAAAGTATCCAACCTTGTAGCAAGAAAGGTTTAGCGACTCCAAAAGTAACTCGTTAATTTGACTTAATCTAAAACGACATAAAGCTCAATCAAACCACAAGCATTTGCTTGTGGTTTTTTTTATGCCTTTTATTGAGAGGAGACGACTATGCATCAATGTCCTTACTGCCATTCGAGACATCTGAAATTACTACGGCAGTCAGAACAAAGCCATCAAGGTGTATTTGCAAAACTTTCATCATTCTCCCCCATGTCTCTGGCAGCAGCCTGTATGCAATTGTCAAAACGTAGTCCTATTCACCCACTAGTCGGTGGCTTTGTTGGTTTAGTTGTAGGGGGCATGTTTCTGCTCTACGTCCAGCATCAAGACAATACAGTGTCCTTGCATTATCAGTGTGAGCAGTGTCTGCAACATTTTGAAATCCAGCAATCAAGCTTTTCTTAACTTCATCCCAAACTCTTAATCAAATTATTTAAATCACTTAATAGGAAAAACATCATGGCACATCAAGTTGAAACAATGGCTTTTGTAGGTCAAACCCCTTGGCATGGTTTGGGCAATCAACTCACTAGAAATCAACCTTTAGAAGTATGGGCACAACAAGCAGGGATGGATTGGCGAATTGAATCATCCAATGTCAGCTATATGACAAAAAATGAACGTGGACAAAACATCATCATGCCGTATGAAGATCAGAGAGTCCTTTATCGTTCAGATACTCATGCGCCGCTATCAGTGGTAAGTCAGCGTTATCAGGAGGTGCAACCGATGGAGATATTAAACTTCTATAAAGACCTGACAGAACAATCAGGCTTTGAACTGGAAACAGCAGGGGTATTGAAAGGTGGTCGTAAGTTCTGGGCACTGGCTACGACTGGACAATCAACAGCACTGAAAGGAAAGGATGTGAGTAATGGTTATATCCTTCTGGCAACAGCATGTGATGGGACATTAGCCACCACGGCGCAATTTACAAGTGTACGTGTGGTGTGTAATAACACCTTAGCGATTGCCTTACGTGGGCAGAATAGTAGTGCAGGTGTGGTGAAAGTTCCACACAGTACCAAGTTTGATGCTGAAAAGATTAAACAGCAATTGGGTATTTCGGTTCATGCATGGGACGAGCACATGTATGAAATGAAGCAGCTCAGCCAGCGTAAAGTCACCCAGCAGGAAGCAGCAGCTTACTTCGATGCAGTGTTCAATAATACAAACCTGAATATTGCTGAACAAGATGAAAGTATCATTCAGTTCTACCGTAATGTAGCTACGCCTAAACAAATCAACTCATCCAAAACCGACAATAAAACTGAGCCAAATGGACGTGCGATGTCTAAGGTCATGACCATGTTTAACGGGCATGGTCGTGGTGCCGAGTTAGCTTCAGCTAAAGATACGGCGTATGGACTGCTTTGTAGTATTACCGAGTTTGTTGATCATGAGCGACGTGCGATCTCAAAAGATCACCGATTAGATTCAGCATGGTTTGGGGTAGGAGCCAACCTTAAACAACGCGGGCTGGAACAGGCACTAAGAATGGTTGTATAAGTTATGATTATTTGTTTAAGTTTATTTATACATGAATTACAGAAAATCATGTAATTAATTTATAAAAACATGGGCAGATTATGGGGTAAGTAATTTTACCCCTATATTTTAAAAGATCTGAGACTCTACAGTCTTACACTACACTCTACTTACAATAGTAAAGCTTATGGAGTTAGAAAAAATATCAAGGATTGAACCAATGATGAAATCAAGCAGAATCAGATAATTTTTTTCATTTTACTTTTTTAAATTACTATATACCTATTTAATCAATTCCCACTACAGTTGTAATATATCCTGTCATTAAAAGGATCATTAGACCTAATGACATTTCAAATAAAATGGCATAACCCAATTGTTTTGCAAATTTTGGATCCTGTAAACGAGGAGTAAAATACCATTTATTAAAGGCAGCCAATAATAAAATACTTAAAACAAATATTATTTTAATAATGAATCCATGCCCATAAGGAGTATTCAGTAGAATATTGAAATCTTTAATGAGTAATAGAGCAATACTGGCACCACATGCAAGTAATATTCCTACCACAAAAGCAGCAATTCTTCCAAACAGATGCATGCGTTCTTTCAAGGGAAGACCAGTAATTTTTTTACTTGTTCTCCATAAAGGATAAAGTGATCCCATCCATAAAGACATTACAAGTACATGGATTGATAATAAAAATTGTGCGAATAAAGGTAAATTTGTAACATGACCAAGTTGAGAAAAACTAAAAACAATAGGAGTTAAAAGTATGAGAAATATTACTCCTTCAATTTTTGAAACCTGAATAGTTCCTTTACTAAGTTTTATGATCATCAATAGAAGTAGAAAAGCAAAACTAATTGATCGAATAATATGAACGTGCCCTGTGGGAGTATTTATTAAAATGTTTATGTAGTTGCTATCCCACATGCCAGAAAGACCTGTATTGGCAAAACTTCCAATGAGAAGGAAGAAGCCAAGAATACTGGATATTAAACCCAGTCCTGCACCAATAGTTATGTACTTCAGAATAGTCTGTTTAATTTCTACATAACGACCAAGTAAGAAATAACAGAAAGCACCACCAACAACAAATGCAATACCTAAATATAAAACGACTTTAGCCAGCCATGTTGCGTATATCCAAGTTTCAGGAAGCATATTTTTCTCCATCGTTATAGCGACATGCCAGCAAATTGCTGGCATGTTTACTAACTTCGTTTTTATTTTATTTTGCTGCTTTAAGCGTGAAATTATATTCGCCATTCATGTTATGGCCATCTGCACCCATTGTGGTCCATACCACGGTATATTTACCTTTCTTAAGTTTAGGTACGGCCACTTCAAATGACTTTTTCATATCATGAGTTATTTTATAATTTAATGGGATATCCTTACGTTGGGCATCAAGCAATTTGACGTTCATTAACATAACCTCTTCACCAAAATTTAAAGTTATGTTTTGGGGTTGACTTGCTACAGAAGCATTAATAGCAGGTGTTGCACTTTCAAGTTTTACATGTGCAAACGCACTTGAAGCAGCTACAACCATAGTTGCACCAACTAATACATTGCGTAGAACTGATACTTTATTTTGGAAAATTTTCATTTCATCATCCTTCTAAAACTGATACATAGCTAAGTAATGACCCGTTGACGTTCATGAATAGATTGAGTTGGTCATCACTCTTCGTATGCTTATTATTCAAGACAGATAGAAACGTCTTGATGACTCCAAAATTACATTTTTGTCATTTTTAAAATTGAAAACACACAAGTGTTACACTGACTTTATTGAAAATAATGGTCACTAAATGACCGGAAAACGAAAAATTAGTTTAATCCTAATGAGCTCTTTGTTTTGAGAATTAATATGAAGGAGGTTCTATGGACCATCATCATGAAGATAAGAATACTAGCAATAGACTTATTGACCCTGTCTGTGGAATGGCCGTAACGCAGGCTTCTAAATTCTATGAAAAAATTGACAGTAAAACGTTTTACTTTTGCAGTGAAAAATGCAAGTTAAAGTTTGAAAATGATCCTTTGTTTTATATTAATGAAGAGGGTAAATCTTCTCCAACTAAAAAATCAATGAATAGAGCTGAAGTAGATTCAAATGAAATTACTAATTCAGCTCATGTAAATACTTCAACAATTTATACATGTCCCATGCATCCGGAGATTCGACAGAATCAACCTGGAAACTGTCCAATTTGCGGTATGACATTAGAGCCTTTACTTCCAAATTTAGATGAGGCTGATGAAAATCCTGAACTCAAGGACTTTAAAAGAAGATTTTGGTACACGTTACCTTTGACCGTTGTCGTAATAACCTTGGCGATGTTTGGTCATAAATTAAACTGGTTTGAAATTAAAGTACAAACCTGGATTGAACTTCTTCTTACCTTGCCAATAGTTTTTTGGGCGGGATGGCCATTTTTTGTTAGATGTTGGCAATCAATTTTAAATCGTAGTCCGAATATGTGGACTTTAATTGGGATTGGGACCGGTGCAGCATTTATATACAGTCTCGTTGGAACTTTGGCACCGCAAGTATTCCCTGACTCTTTTATATCTATGGGGCGTGTTGCAGTATATTTTGAAGCTACTGACGCTATCATTTCACTAACATTGTTAGGTCAAGTGCTTGAATTAAAAGCTCGCTCGCAAACTTCGGCCGCGATTAAATCTTTGCTTGGGTTGGCGCCGAAAACTGCCAGAAAAGTAAATGACGATGGTAGAGAAGAAGATATTCCTCTTTCCCATGTACACGTTGGAGATTTGCTTAGAGTACGACCAGGTGAAAAGGTACCTGTTGATGGAATAGTTACTGAAGGTTCAAGTTCTATTGATGAGTCGATGTTAACTGGAGAACCTGTACCAGTTACAAAACGTGTGGGAGACCAGGTGATTGGCGCAACTATGAATATGAATGGTTCATTAGTGATGCGTTCAGAAAAGGTTGGGTCATCAACTGTACTCTCTCAGATCGTACAAATGGTGTCGCAAGCTCAACGTTCTAAAGCTCCAATGCAAAGAATGGCAGATCAGGTAGCAGGATGGTTTGTTATGGTGGTTATTGGTATTTCTATACTTACATTTTTGGGTTGGGGAATATTCGGACCAGAGCCGAGTTGGGTTTATGGGCTAATCAATGCTGTCGCAGTTTTAATTATTGCTTGCCCATGTGCTTTAGGATTAGCGACGCCTATGTCAATCATGGTGGCAACCGGTCGTGGTGCATCAAATGGTGTACTTTTTCGTGATGCTGCAGCTATAGAAAATTTACGGAAGATTGATACGTTAATTATTGATAAGACAGGAACCTTAACCGAAGGCCAACCTACATTTGATAAGATTATCCCTCTTTCTGGATATGAAGATAACGAGATTCTTCGATTAGCAGCTAGTCTGGATCAAGGAAGTGAACATCCTTTAGCCGATGCAATTGTACGTGCTGCCCGGGAAAGAGATCTTGCACTATCGAAACCGACATCTTTTGAGTCAGGGTCTGGTATTGGCGTTAAGGGTGAGTTAAATGGACATCAGTTATCTCTAGGTAATACCGCATTAATGGAACAACTTGGTATATCTGTTGATGCATTTATCAATGATGCTGAGAAGTTAAGAGCTGAAGGTGCAAGTGTTATGCATTTAGCTGTGGATGGGAAACTGATAGGTTTGATAGCTGTTTCAGATCCAATCAAAGCAAGTACACCTGAAGCTTTGCATTCATTAAAAAATTCCGGTTTAAGAATCGTAATGGCTACAGGCGATGGCTTAACAACAGCGAAATCAGTTGGTAGCCGTTTAGGTATCGATGAAGTTTATGGAGAAGTAAAACCCGCAGATAAATTAGAATTAGTTAAGAAATTACAAAAAGAAGGAAGAATCGTAGCAATGGCTGGTGACGGAATTAACGATGCCCCGGCTTTAGCGCAGGCTGACATCGGAATTGCAATGGGGACAGGAACAGATGTCGCAATGAATAGTGCTCAAGTTACTTTGGTAAAGGGTGATTTACGCGGTATTGAAATAGCCCGTACCTTGTCGGAGGCAACTATTAAGAATATGAAGCAAAACCTGATGTTTGCGTTTCTTTATAATGCGTTAGGTATCCCTTTGGCTGCTGGTATTTTATACCCATTTACTGGATGGTTACTTTCTCCTATGATTGCAGCGCTCGCAATGAGCCTAAGTTCAGCTTCGGTTATTGGTAATGCTTTACGGCTACGAAAATAAAACAGATCATTGCCTGACTACTTATTATTTTAACCATTTGTAATAAGTAGCCAGGTTTTTATTAGGATAAATAATTAATTTTTAAAAATAATTTTAAAAATTATACGTCCGTTATTATAGTCTGCTTGAATTGTTGCGCCATGGACATCAAGAATTGACTTTGTAATGGCTAAACCTAGTCCGGTGCCTTCCTCAACTCGTTGTCTTGATGCATCTGTACGATAAAAACGATCAAATAATCGGCTCAACTGCTCAGATGTTAAGGGTGAACTTTCATTCTCAATTGTGAATATAGTGGTATCTATATTTTTTTGAAACTGAATTTTGATTACCGAATTTGGTTTGCCATACCTAATAGAGTTTGATAGTAAATTACTAAGTGCACGACGTAACATTGAAGGATCGCCCTCAACGTAACCTTGGCCAGTTTGCTTGAGTGACATTCCTTTTTCAGCAGCAATTGCATCATAAAAATCAAATAATGCTGAGACTTCTTTGACTAAATTCACTTGCTGTAAATTCGCTTTATGTAGGCCATGTTCTGCTTTTGCGAGAAAGAGCATATCGGATACCATTCGAGCTAAACGTTCAAACTCTTCCAAATTGGAAAATAGAATTTCTTGATAGGTACTAATATCTCGACTACGTGATAAACAAACCTGGGTTTGCGTCATCAAATTATTAATAGGTGTTCTGATCTCATGAGCTAGATCAGATGAAAAATCCGAGAGTTTCCCTACCGCTGTTTCTAGCCGGTCTAACATATCGTTGAATGCGATGGCTAATGATTTCAGTTCAGTTGGAGTACTGTCTACTTCTAATCGCTCAGAAAGATGCTGAGCCGAGATACCTTCTGCAACTTTTGCCATTTTTTGAACTGGCCGTAATCCTCTCCAAGCGGCAAACCAACCTAAAAACATTAAACAAATTGTACCTACAACACCGATGTATAATAACTGTCGTCTAAAATCATTTAAAAAGTGCTGATGTTCAGATGTATCGATCCCCACAATAATTTGAGCTGATGGAATACTAATATTATTAAAGGACTTTTTATAAACTAAGCCCCGATAGATTTTTTTTTGAATTTCCCATTCTATCCAAGGAGCATGTTTAGATTTGACTAACGTTTGCGTCTTTATGACTGCTGGTGCAGAACTAAAAATAATTTGGCCTGTTGGACGTTCTATTTGAACAATCAGATCATGATGACCTACTAAAGCATCTTTTAAATATGTATTTAATTCATGGGTATTTGTAGGGTTCTGTTCAAGTAAATTTTCTAAAAGCTGAATTTTTCCTTCTAACTGGGTCCGGTCCTGAGTTTCAAAATGATGCATAACAAGTTGATGAATGACCAGCCCCATAATCAATAAAATGATGACAGTTGATAGAGAAAAGATAATTGCAATACGGATGCTAATTGCATTAAACAATTTATGAGTCATCTTCTACCTCTAAGACATATCCCATCCCCCGGATGTTTTGAATTAACTTAGGGGTGAAGTTGTTATCTATTTTATTTCTTAAACGTTTAATGGCGACTTCGACTACATTGGTATCACTATCAAAATTCATATCCCATATTTGAGAAGCAATTAAAGCACGAGGTAGAATTTCTCCACGTCTACGCATAAATAATTCCATCAATGCAAACTCTTTGGCTGTTAGGTCAATACGTTGCCCTGCACGAGTAACACGACGTTTACGTAAATCAAGTTCAAGGTCTGCAATAGTGATTAAGTTGCTATCTTCTTTTTGTTGTCCCCGACGGAGTAAGCTCTTAATTCGAGCCAGTAGCTCTGCAAAAGCAAAAGGCTTGACAAGATAATCATCAGCCCCTAATTCTAACCCTTTCACTCGATCATCAATTTGATCTCGGGCTGAAAGAAAAAGAATAGGCATGCTTTTACCGCTTTTTCGAATATCATTAATTATATTCCAGCCGTCCAACTTAGGTAACATTACATCTAGAATGATAAGGTCATAATCTTCAGAAAGAGCATGATGTTTTCCTGTTAATCCATCTGTAACCCAGTCAGTAATATAGCCAGCTTCAGAAAGGCCCTGTTTAAGGTAATCACCAGTTTTTTGTTCATCTTCAACTAATAAGATTCTCATTTATAAAAAACCCGATAGAATTAATTAGGATCATAATAACTTTTTAATTCTCTGATTAGGTATAGATTACAAAAATGTCATTTTCATGTCATATAGATGTTTAGTGCCTGCCTTTAATGTATTCATATAAGCTAATTTTGGAGCAAAAAATGAAAACTTTATTTCGTCGTGGTTTAACTACTTTTTTATGTGTTGGATCTTTGTTCGCTGGAACTCAGTCTTGGGCTGCAGAGGCTAAACAGACCAATACAGTAAGTACTACTGTTCAAGCAGATATCAAAGAACAAGGTAAGTGTCAAAAACCCTGTGATATGAAGAATGATAAAACAACTCAACAGGACCATAGCCAGCACGACCACAGTAAAATGTCCGATATGTCCCAAATGGATCATTCTAAGATGATGAATATGGCCCCTTCTAAAATGGGAAATATGGATCACTCAAATATGATGAACATGGATCACTCTAAAATGAACATGTCAAATACATCAAATAAATAAAGAATACGATAAATGAGAGATTGGGGGTAAAGCAGTTAAACATGTTTTATCCCTTATCTTGATATTCGATAGGTGAAGTAAATGTCTAAAAAATTAAGTCATGTCTTTTTAATAGGAATCGGTTTATTTTCGTCGACTTGGGTTATGGCAGCGGTTAAAGAATATGATTTAACTATTGCTGAACAGACGGTGAATATAACAGGTAAGCCTTTAAAGCGAATTACGGTAAATGGTAAGTTTGTTGCACCTCTTCTTGAGTTTGAGGAAGGTGATGATGCTGTTATTCGTGTACATAACAAGTTAAAGAACCAAGATTCATCTATTCATTGGCATGGTTTAATCTTACCTGGCATCATGGATGGTGTTCCTGGATTTAATCAGTTTGATGGTATTGCACCAAATAAAACTTATGAATACAAATTTAAAGTCCGTCAAAATGGTACTTATTGGTATCACTCACACAGCAAAGGACAAGAACAGGATGGCCTATATGGCCCCCTCGTGATTTATCCAAAAAATAAAGTACCTTTATCAGCTGGAGAAAAGGCTGATAGAGATTACGTAGTCCTACTATCTGACTTTCATAATTCGACTAGTGGTCAAATTATGAGTAATCTCAAAAAAGAGGCTGATTATTACCAAAATAGAAGAGAAACGGTTTTTGATGTTTTTAAACAGATTAAAAAAGATGGCTTAAAAGCAACATGGCAAGATCGCTCTATGTGGAATCAGATGCGAATGCTTAAGACAGATATGTCTGATGTAACAAAGTATACGTTCTTGATGAATGGTAAGACTCCAGAACAAAATTGGACTGGAAATTTTAAAGCTGGAGAAAAAGTACGTCTTCGGTTTATTAATGCCTCGGCAATGTCTTTGTTCGATGTAAGAATTCCTAATCTGAAAATGACAGTAGTCAGCGCAGATGGACAACCAGTAAAACCCGTGCCAGTGGATGAATTCCGGATAGGAACAGCTGAGACTTATGATGTTATTGTAGAACCGAAACAAGCAAATTATCAGATTGAAGCTGAATCTATTGATCGAAGTGGTTTTTCTATTGGTACATTACATGATGAAAATACTTCACTTGTAAAAAGTACTACGATGCCGACACCTCGTCCCCGTGCTTTACTGACGATGGAAGATATGGGAATGGACCATGATATGTCTTCAATGAAAGGTATGGATCATGATATGTCTTCAATGAAAGGAATGGATCATGATATGTCTTCAATGAAAGGAATGGACCATGATATGTCTTCAATGAAAGGTATGGATCATGATATGTCTTCAATGAAAGGAATGGACCATGATATGTCTTCAATGAAAGGTATGGACCATGATATGTCTTCAATGAAAGGTATGGACCATGATATGCCTTCAAAAACAGTAAGCTCTTCTGGATCTGATCAAGTGGTTTACGGATGGGCGAATGCATCAACACCAGCTGGTCTAAAAGCACTTCAATATAGTGATTTACAATCTTTAACCCCCCAAAAAGATACCCGTGCTCCAGAACGTGAAATTGAAATTCGTTTAGGTGGAAATATGGAGCGCTATATTTGGACAATTAATGGTAAGAAGTTTAATGAAACTGAACCATTTAAAGTGAAATATGGTGAGCGTATACGCTTGAAATTTGTTAACGATAGTATGATGGCTCATCCAATGCATTTACATGGCATGTTTATGCAACTGGAAAATGGCCAAGATCCTAGCAATATGCCGAATAAACATACAGTAATTGTTCCACCAGGTAAAACAGTTACAACTTTATTAACGGCTGATGAGTTAGGTGAATGGGCTATCCATTGCCATTTGCTCTATCACATGTCTGCTGGAATGATGAATAAACTTATTGTGGCAAATGTCGATAGTAATAGTACTGATTCGAAAGATGTTGTTGCTCAACCTAATACTAATGATAAGGGGGTAAATCAACATGCGCACCACTAAAAAAATATATTCTAAGACATTTTTATCTATAGCTTTAATTGGATTATCAGGTGTAGCTTTTGCAAATGATACTGCTGTTCAAAGCATGGATAGTAGTACTAAATCCTCTCAGTCCGAGAGTATGAAAATGCTGTTAAAAGAGCCTGGTGGATTAGGTTATGTTGATCGTAATACTTACCAAAATTCAACTTCTGGTAATGATGGAGATAATGGTATAGGCCTGGAAGCCGAAACTTCTAATAACCGAAATCATGATAAACATCTGAAAGAACATGGTGGACAAGTTTTCCAAATGACTAAGTTTGAGAATGAGTGGACTGTGGATGAAGATGGCAAAGGTGCTTTAGGATCGAAAATTGAAACATTGATAGGTACAGATGAAAATCGCCTATTTATTGAAGCAAATTTGGATAAAGCAGAAAGTCATGATCCAAAATATGATGTATCTGCGCTTTATAGCCGTAATGTAGCACCCTTTTGGGATGTACAGGCTGGGGTGAGATACAGTGAAGATAAAAATAACAGCAACAGCGATCGGGTTGATGGTGTTGTTGGCGTGTTGGGATTAGCTCCATATTTCTTTGAAACCCAAGCTTATTTGTACGGTGGTGAGAATAATTTTTGGGGGGCAAGCTTTGAAGTCGAGCGTGATTTCCTGTTAACCCAGAAATTGATCACACAACCTTATCTTGAAGTAGATGCTGTATTTAGCGATGATTCTAACTATGCTGCAAAATCAGGTTTGTCTGAACTAAAAACCGGTATTAAAACCCGATATGAAGTCACTAAAAGAGTCAGACCTTTTGTGGATGTTGCTTACCAATATGAAAAAGGACAAAAAGCAACTAACGTGCAAGAAGCAACTGAGTCCGAAAAAGGATGGAAATATGGTGCAGGCATCGAATTGGTATTTTAAAATACTATAACTTGAAATCATGAATAGTAGTTTCGGCTACTATTCATGAAATTGTTGCTATTACGATTCAATTCTGTAAAACTAAAAAAGCTTAAAATTTGGTCTATGTCTATGCAGTGGTTAAAAACATGCCTATCGCTGTTTTTATCGTTTGCTATCCTGTTAGTAGGATCGGCTGCTGTTGCCTCGTCTGTACATAAACGATGTTTAATGCCATCTGAACAGATGCAATCCATGCAAATGGAAGAGTCGAAAAATCAGAATATGATGCATACTGATTGTATGAAAGGAGAAGCAAAGTCCAAAAAAACTCTGCATGATCCATCCTGTCTGTCTGAACAAGATTGCATTATGTCTTTTACCAAGCTTGTATATGCTAATGACGTTCAGGGTATTTTGCACTCAATGGTTTCCTTTCCTATAGAGCGCTCAGCTTTTTACTCTTTAGATCAAAATCTTCCTTCTCCATACCCTTCGGGTTTATGGAAGCCTCCACGCTCTAACTAATTTGATAGTCCTCTATCATTCATAGAATTTTCTATGAATGTTCTGCGCGTGCGCGTAAACATTTTAGAGCAAAAAATATGAATATTTATAAAGAAAAGCAATCTCATCGTAAGAGATGGCCAATAGCTACTATCTGTTTCTGTCTGGTCTATGGTCAGGCTTATGCTGAGCCATTAACTTTGAATACAGCTATGAAGCTTGCTGAGCAATATGCACCTACCCTAAGAGCAAATAGTGCTCGAATTGAAGGGGCTGAGAATGTAGTTTCAGCTTCTGGCATTTTACCCAACCCTAAATTATTTTTCGGTTTGGAGAATTATCCTATATCTGGTGATGCGTCATGGTCAGTCACACAAGATGGCATGACCATGCAGAAAATTGGTGTTATGCAAGATTTTCCAAACCGCGCCAAAAGACAAGCCGAGGTCGAGTTAGCAAAAGCTGAATTGGGTTCAGCTACTGCTCAAACTGAGATTCTACGTATTGAGTTACGTCAGAAAGTCGCATCTGCTTGGCTTAAACGCTTTTATCTTGAGCGTAAATTGGCGCTATATGATGAACTGTTTTCAGAAAATCGATTACTTTCTCAAATCACACAGACACAGGTCACATCCGGTCGGACAATTGTTGCTGATGCACTTGATCCAAAACAAGAAGCCACTGTATTACTTGACCGGAAGGATGATTTACTTCGTGATTTAAATAAAGCCAAACTAGAATTACATCGGTTGGTAAGTGTAGAGCAAACTGGAAATCCCTCTCAAATTGAAACCTTACCTGACCAAGCTCCATCCATCCATCTTGATACATCAAAGCTGTATCATCACTTGCATCAGCATCCTGAATTAAAAGCTTTTCAGGCTGAAAAGCTAACTGCTGAAGCAAAACTGAAGCAAGCTCAGGCTTTACAGAAACCAGATTGGGGTATTGAACTTGCTTATCAGCATCGAGCACCCGAATTTGGCGATATGATCGGGGTGCAACTAACAACAGAGCTTCCTGTCTTTTCAAAAAGACGTAGTAGTCCACTCATGCAGGCAGCTTTAGCCGAACAAAACAGGATTACCGCCGATCAAGAAGTCCAATACCGTGACCATCTCACTATGCTAGATGATGGGTTATCCGATCTTGATGCACTTGATCAGCAAATTAGACGTGCGATGCAAACAAGTATTCCACTCGCTAAACAAAAAGTGGGTTTACAGTTAGCAAGTTACCAAGCAGGCAAAAGCAATTTGTCCAATGTCATTACCGCCCGGCAAGCTCTTTTAGAACAACAGCTGCGACTTATTGATCTTCAACAACAACAAGCAATTACAACAGCACAACTTTATTTTGCCTTTGAAGAGCCGACCTTAAACCATGCTGAGGAGCAGCCATAATGTTAAGAAATAAATTGGCAATGACTGTCATGGGAGTTGCCACAATTAGTCTTGTCGTAGGTGGCGGTGCCGGATATTGGTTTGCTCATCAGGAAGAGGGTTCTCAATCGGCATCGGTAAGCCAGAAGCAGGATGCTAAAGTGCTTTATTGGTACGATCCAATGAAACCAGAACAGCATTTTGATAAGCCAGGCAAGTCTCCATTTATGGACATGCAACTGGTACCTAAATATGCAGACGAAAATACTACGATGACGGATGAAAGTCGTCCTACAGTCAAAATAGATCCAACTCTTCAACAAAATTTAGCCATCCGTTACGGCACAGTTGAACAGGCTGTAATTGGAAATGCCATTTTTACTAATGGCATATTACAAGCAAATGAACGGCAAACAGCTATTTTACAAACTAGAGCAAGTGGCTTTGTCCAGCGAGTGTACGGGCATGCTGTTGGAGATATGGTGACGCAAGGAAGCCCTATAGCTGATATTTCAATACCGGAATGGACTGGAGAGCAAACTGAATTTTTAGCTGTGCTCCGTACGGGAGATCGTTCCCTTATTCAAGCAAGCCGTCAACGTTTACAGCTTTTAGGAATACCACAAAATGTGATTCATCAAGTTGAGCGAACTCGTCGAGTGCAATCTAATATAACTTTGCAAGCTCCAACTAGTGGATTTATTGATTCACTAGAAGTCCGCAATGGTATGGCTTTGGCTATGGGGCAAACCTTGGCCACAATTAAAGGTATCAACCCGATTTGGCTAGAGGCAGCCGTTCCTGAAAAACAAATTGCTGGAATCAAACGAGGTATGAGTGTAGAAGCCAATTTTGCTGCTTTTTCTCAAAAAGTAGCTGGCAAAGTTATCGACATTTTGCCTACCTTAGATACAACATCAAGAACTATTAAAGTTCGGATTGAATTACCAAATCCTAGTGGTCAACTTAAGCCAGGGATGTTTGCTTCTGTCAATATAATAAATAATCCCCAAAGCAGTTTGGTTATACCAGAGCAAGCTGTTATACGGACAGGTACTCGGAATGTTGTCATTGTAGGGCATGAGCAAGGACGTTTTGAACCTGTTGTTGTACAGTTAGGTCAAAGTGATGGCAATAAAATTGCAGTCCTGCAAGGGTTGAAAGCTGGTCAGAAAGTAGTGATTTCAGGACAATTTCTGATTGATTCTGAAGCAAATTTGCAAGGCGTATTGGATAAGCTCAACACTGGGCAACCAATTGCATCATCTCAAACGATTAAGAGGTCAACATATCAAGGTCTTGGTAAAGTTGAAAAAGTCACAAATCAAGATATTACCATTTCACACCAAGCTATTCCTGAGTTGGGTTGGGGTGCTATGACTATGAGCTTTAAACAACCAGTTCAACCATTTACCCAAATTCAGCAAGGCGATCAGGTCCGTTTTGGGTTTACACATACTGGAGATGCTTACGTTATTTCTGACATTTCCAAGATGTCCATGACATCTATGAAGAACTAAACGGGAGAACCATTATGATTGCCCGTATTATTCGTTTTTCAATTGCGAATCGTGTATTTGTCCTGTTGGCAGCTTTAGTTTTGGCTGCTTGGGGAACTTGGGCTGTAAAGAATACACCGGTTGATGCTTTGCCAGATTTATCTGACGTACAAGTGATTGTCAGAACTAATTACCCAGGTCAGGCACCACAAATTGTTGAAAATCAGGTGACGTACCCTTTAACAACAACGATGTTATCAGTACCAGGTGTTAAAACTGTTCGAGGTTATTCTTTTTTTGGTGATTCTTATGTCTATGTCATTTTTGATGAGCATACCGATCTTTATTGGGCCCGTTCTCGTGTATTGGAATATCTAAATCAGATCCAGGGAAAAATGCCTGCGAATGCAAAATCGTCGTTAGGACCCGATGCTACTGGAGTTGGCTGGGTTTATGAATATGCATTAGTTGATCCAACAGGACAACATGACCTTGCACAACTGAGAAGCATACAAGACTGGTTTTTAAAGTATGAACTAAAGACATTACCTAATGTGGCTGAAGTTGCCACGATTGGGGGGATGGTTAAGCAATATCAAGTTGTCTTAGACCCAAGCAAAATGGCGGCTTTAGGTGTTACACAAAACAATGTCATTGAGGCGATTCAAAAGGCTAATCAGGAAACTGGTGGTTCAGTCCTTGAAATGGCTGAAACGGAATATATGGTACGAGCTTCTGGTTATTTAAAAACTTTAGATGATTTTCGCCAGATTCCACTACGAACAAATAGTTTGGGTGTTCCTGTTTCTTTAGGTGATGTTGCAACAATTCAACTCGGACCGGAAATGCGTCGTGGTATCACTGAGCTGAATGGACAAGGTGAAACTGTTGGTGGTGTTGTGATTTTACGGGCTGGTAAGAATGCACGTGAAACGATTACTGCTGTGAAAGCGAAACTGGCTGAATTGCAACAAAGTTTACCGAAAGGAGTGCAGGTTGTTCCTGTATATGATCGCAGTAAACTGATTGATCGGGCAGTCGCGAATCTCAGTCATAAATTAATTGAAGAATTTATTGTCGTGGCTTTAGTCTGTGGACTTTTCCTCTGGCATTTACGATCAGCAATGGTAGCTATTGTTTCTTTACCACTTGGGATTTTGTCGGCTTTCTTAGTCATGTACTATCAGGGCCTAAATGCCAATATCATGTCACTGGGGGGGATTGCCATTGCTATTGGCGCTATGGTTGATGCAGCGGTTGTGATGGTTGAAAATGCACATAAGCATATAGAGACTTGGCAGCATGAACATCCCAATCAAGTATTAGAAACTCAAGCACGCTGGAATATTATTGCCCGTTCCGCCAGTGAAGTTGGTCCTGCTTTATTTTTCTGCTTACTTATCATTACCTTATCTTTTATTCCTATTTTTACTTTACAGGCGCAAGAAGGACGTTTGTTCTCGCCTCTGGCGTTTACCAAAACCTATGCCATGGCAGCGGCAGCTGGTTTATCCATTACTCTGATTCCTGTTTTGATGGGTTATTGGATCCGCGGGAAATTACCCTCAGAACAGCGTAATCCATTGAACCGTTTCCTCATCAAAATATACCGACCTATGTTGGATCAGGTTTTAGCTCATCCAAAGACCACTTTATTTGGTGCATTGCTAATTTTCCTTATTAGTCTTTTTCCTTTAACGCGATTAGGTGGAGAATTTCTGCCGAATATGGATGAAGGTGATTTACTGTATATGCCTTCAGCTTTACCAGGATTGTCCGCAGCTAAGGCCTCAGAACTGTTACAGCAAACAGATCGAATGATTAAAACGGTTCCAGAAGTTGCGACAGTATTTGGTAAAGCAGGGAGAGCTGAGTCAGCAACAGATCCTGCGCCTTTAGAAATGTTTGAAACCACGATTCAGTTCAAACCACGGTCTGAATGGCGCTCAGGTATGACACCTGACAAATTAGTAAAAGAACTAGATAAGGCAGTCCAAGTACCGGGTTTAACGAATATATGGGTACCACCTATCCGTAACCGGATTGATATGTTGGCAACTGGGGTGAAAAGTCCAATCGGGATTAAGATTTCAGCAAATGATCTGCAAGATATTGATCGGGTAGCACAGCAAATTGAACAAGTTGCTAAACAGGTACCCGGTGTTAGCTCGGCTTTAGCTGAACGACTCACAGGTGGTCGATATGTTGATGTCGATATTAACCGTATGCAGGCTGCACGATATGGTCTCAATATCAACGATGTGCAGAAAATTGTATCATCCGCGATTGGTGGAGAAAATATTGGTGAAACTGTTGAGGGATTAGCAAGATATCCCATTAATGTACGTTATCCACGAGAGATTCGAGATTCACTGGAAGCTTTGAGAAATTTACCGATTGTAACTGAATCTGGACAACAAATTGTATTAAGTAGTGTTGCCAATATTCAAATTACAGATGGCCCTCCAATGCTAAAAAGTGAGAATGCCCGTCCAAGTGGTTGGGTTTATGTAGACGTACAAGGACGTGACTTAGCTTCAGTTGTGCAAGAGTTGAAGCAGTCTATTGACCAAAAAGTAAAACGCTCCTCTGCCATGAGCATTAGCTATTCAGGACAGTTTGAGTTCATGGAGCGTGCGAATGCTCGCTTAAAAGTCGTCATTCCAATTACATTGATGATTATTTTTCTACTGCTCTATTTGATTTTTAGACAAGTACAAGATGCAGTTCTGATTATGGCAACGCTACCTTTTGCTTTAATTGGTGGTATATGGGCCATGTATTTGAGCGGTTTTCACTTTTCAGTTGCGATTGCAGTTGGTTTTATCGCCCTTGCAGGTGTTGCTGCTGAGTTTGGTGTAGTCATGTTGTTCTACTTGAAGCAAGCAGTTGAACATGCACAGCAAAACCTATCTTCTTCAACGGCATCCTTAACAGAGCAACAACTCAATGATGCAATCCGAACAGGAGCTGTACTACGCGTTCGTCCTAAAGCCATGACGGTTGCCGTCATTTTGGCAGGCTTAATTCCTATACTTTTAGGGACTGGGACAGGTTCTGAATTGATGAGCCGTATTGCTTTACCTATGGTTGGGGGCATGATTTCAGCTCCTCTACTGTCAATGTTTGTTATCCCGGCTGCATATCAGCTTTTAATCAAAAGAAAACTATCAACACATTGATCGTTTTGTTATTTCGTCAAAAGAGGTTTTATTATGTTGAAATTTATGAAAATTGTGGCTCTTGTTGCAACTGTTGCTGCGTTAACTGCATGTAGCAAAAATGAGGCATCAGAGCAAAAGAAAGCGGAAGCACCGATGGAGCAGATGAGTAAAGAGTCATCTACAGTTGCAACAGCTCAAGCTGTTGGTGTGATTACTGCTATTGATACGAAAGAAAATATTCTAACACTCGACCATGAAGCAATTCCTGCAATTAAATGGCCTGCAATGACTATGGGCTTTAAAGTTGCAGATCCAGCATTATTAAATGGTTTAACTGTAGGGGAGAAGGTTGACTTCGAATTAAAAATAGAGGGTGAGAGTCAGATTATTATTGCTGTGAAAAAAAGCTCATAATCAGTTTAATACTTAAAAGAAAAATGGATGCAAAGGCATCCATTTTTCTTTATGAAACATTCTTATTTTGATTAAAGTCTACTAATAAGCTGATATGTAATGAAGGCAAAGAAATACGCAAGCCCAAATAAGTAAGTCGCCATAATAACAGGCTGTTTCCAGCTACCAGTTTCACGACGAATGGTCGCTAATGTTGCAAGACAATGTGGTGCGAAAATGTACCAAACTAATAATGACATCCCTGTAGCTAGCCCCCAGCCATCAGGACCAGAGATTTGACTCAACAATGTTTGAGTTACAGTATCTTCATCTCCAGACATAGCATAAATTACACCTAAAGCAGCAATGACAACTTCCCTTGCAGCCATAGCAGGAATTAATGCAATACAGATTTCCCAAGTAAAGCCGATAGGTGCAAATATAGGCTGAATAATGTGTCCAAGTTGTCCAGCTAAACTATAGTTGATAGCAGGCATTGTGGCATGCTCAGGTGGTTGAGGGAACGTAACCAACACCCAAAGCAATATAGATAATGCTACGATAATGCCACCAACCCTTTTTAAAAAGATCGTAGCTCGATCATAAAGTCCTAATGCAACGTTTCGAATATCTGGTAATCGGTAAGTAGGCAACTCAAAGATAAAAATACTTTCTGTCTTATCTTTTCTAACTAGTTTCAAAAATAAAGAAACACATAATGCTGAAACAATGCCAGCCATATATAGTCCAAAAAGAACTAAACCTTGTAGACTTAACCAACCATAAACTAATTTGTTTGGAATGAATGCCGCAATCAGCAAAGCATAAACAGGTAATCTTGCAGAACAAGTCATTAATGGTGCAATCATAATGGTTGCTAGGCGATCTCTTTCCGAACTAATGCTTCGTGTTGCCATGACACCAGGGATAGCACAGGCAAAACTAGACAATAGTGGAATAAAGGAACGTCCACTTAAACCAGCTTTGGACATTAATTTATCCAAAAGGAATGCTGCTCGTGGCAAATAACCTGATTCTTCTAGAATTAAAATAAAGAAGAATAAGATAAGGATCTGCGGCATATAAGCCAAAACACTACCCGATCCAGCGATTACCCCATCAACAATAAGACTTCTAAGTAATGGATGAGTAATAAGCGGGCCAATTGTATTACCTAACCAAGCAATTGCATTTTCAATTAATGAGATAAAAGGTTGTGCCCAGATAAAAACGGCTTGGAACATGACAAACATGGTAAGCGTTAGGATGACTAAACCAAGTACAGGATGTAAGAAAATTTTATCCAAGAAAGCTGTTCTTGCATCACCATTATCATTTTTTAAAATTACCTGTTTAGTAATATTTTTAATCTGATCAAAATGATTCAGATCAGAATGATAAGGAGTGACAAATAGATTTTTTTGATCTAATTGATTTAGTAGTTCTTGCACGCCTTTAGTTTTAACGGCAACAGCCTCAATAACAGGGATACCCAACAATTCTGATAGCTTATTAATATCTATCGAAATACCACGCTTTTTGACCTCATCCATCATATTTAAAACAAGAAGCATTGGTCGATTCAATGCCCTTATTTCAAGCACAAGACTTAAATGTAAATGTAAATTAGTGGCATCAACCACACATACATATATATCAGGTAGGACCTCACCCTCAAGCTCACCTAAGCATACAGCCCTTGTTACCTCTTCATCTAGACTCGTAGGCTTTAAGCTGTATGTGCCGGGCAAATCTAAAACCCGAACTGATTCACCAGAAGGTAGTTTAAAGAAACCTTCTTTCCGCTCAACAGTAACACCAGCATAATTAGCTACTTTTTGACGAGTACCTGTTAAAGTATTAAAGAGAGATGTTTTCCCACAATTTGGGTTACCAATAAGTGCAATATTTTTACTGTTCATTTGAAACAATCTCTACAAAAATTCGTTCAGCTTCATTCTTTCTTAACGCAAATCGAGAAGTTTCAATTTGAACCAATACTGGATCACCACCGAAAAGTCCCTTAGCTAGAACTTGTAAAGTTTCACCAATTCTGAAACCTAACAATTCAAGTCGTTCGAGAACTGGATCATTTTTATCTAAATATTGGTTACCTTTTTTTAGGTCAACAATTTTGACAAAGTCGTTTGGTTTAACTTGGAATAAATTCATTTTTAATACTCTTATTTCAATGCCAAAATTTTTCGAGCACCGTTAAGTACGAAAAGCGAAACAATTATTCCTATAACAAGATCTGGATATGCGGAACCTGTCAAAGCCACAAGGAAGCCAGCAATAATTACACCTAGATTCACAATCACATCATTAGCTGAGAAAATCCAACTTGCTTTCATATGTGCTCCACCATCTTTATGTCCAGAGATTAGATAAAGACAGGCAACATTCGCAATTAGTGCAAAAAAGCCGATTACAATCATTAATAAAGATTCAGGCTCACTACCTAATACAAAACGTCTAATTACATCGACAATTACAGTTATTGCGAGAAATAATTGAATCCAACCCGCAAAATGCGCGGCTTTAACTTGATACTTTGCAGCTTTACCTACAGCATAAAGTGCAATCCCATAAACAGCAGCATCTGCAAACATATCAAGAGAGTCTGCGATTAACCCTGTAGATGCAGCAATTAGTCCACTAATAAATTCAATAACGAAAAGTGCAGCATTAATAGCTAAAAGAATTTTTAAAACTTTTGCTTGTTCAGACGTATCTGCTTTTTCAGGCATTTCACCCACAGAGGTGGCGGTACTTTCAAGTTTGGCTCCAAAACCAAGTGCTTCAAGTTTGCTAGTAATTTCATTAAGACCATCATTATGAAAAACTTTCAATTTCCGATTAGGTAAATCAAATGTTAGTCCTTTGATCTCATTTACTGGAGACAATGCCATACGAACCATTTGCTCCTCAGCAGAGCAATCCATTTTCGGAATCAGAAACGTACTGATTTCTTTTGCATGCTCTTTATTTACATAGGCTTCAGTTTTATTTAATTTTGCTCCAAACCCAAGAGCTTCAAGTTTTGCAGTGATTTCATTACTTTTACCATTATGCATAACTTTTAGGTTTCGATTCGGCAAATCAAAAACTAGCCTCTTAACATTTACCAAAGAAGATAAAGTCATCCGAACCATTTGTTCCTCTGCGGAACAATCCATTTTAGGGATTTTATAGTCACTGATGAAAGTCGCTACATCCTCATTATCATTAACTGTCTCAGGTGAACTTATCGAATCTGGGGTACAACATGAGTTTGACTGCGTAGAACATGGCTGAGTACTAGCACAAGGATCTTTTTCATCTGGCTTAGATTGTTGTGGTAATTCATTACCACAACAAGAACTTTTACTTTCTTCAGCAGTTAAATCTTTACTGTTACCAGAATTTGTTTCTGATTCATTTTGATTTTGCTTAGTGTCTTCACAAGAATTTTCTTTATTACAACCGCAACCACTCATTGATGTGCCCATAGTCATATCTTTACTTATTGCATATTAAAATCCCTATAGCTACTATAGAGTCAAGTTGGATTTTGAGTATTTCTAATGTTTATGAAGATAGGAGAGCTCTCTGAAAAAACGTCGTGCTCAGTACTGACAATACGGTTTTATGAAAAAGAAGGTCTAATCCCGCAACCTGATCGAACTCAAGGTAACTATAGACTATATACTGAAGATTACATTGATCGGTTGAAATTCATTGTGAATTGTCGTTCTTTGAATATGAACTTAATTGAAATCAAAAAATTACTAAATTATAAGGATCTACCTAATCTAAATTGTTCTGATGTGAATGAGCTTATCGATTCACATATTAACGATGTAGAGGAAAATATTCGGAATCAGCAGAAACTCATACAGCAGCTATTAGAAATAAGAAAGACTTGTGATGGGTTATGTACAGTGGAAAAATGTGGTGTACTGAAGAAGTTAGCCTGAATAAAAAGTTAGTGATCACATTTGTCTCTCAAACTTACTGATACGTATATTGGTTTATTTAATATTATTGCTAAATTCTTAATCTAAAATGAATTGTTTACAGCAGTTTTTCAAATTTAACTAGCTTATTTAATGGATTGTATTTTGCAGACCATCTGGCTAGTTGGTTATGGTGAATGGACAGGCATGACATCGGCAACATTAATTGGGGTTTCTAGAACTGCCAGAGCAGTAGTCGATGAAATAGTTGTCTATTTAGCCATAGATTAAATAGTTGAAGGGGGAGATAAATTACTTACTCCCCAGAAAACATCTCATTTACTCATTGTTAAATACCTAATCGATGAAAACTAGATTATCAAAGGTTTGAGTTCTGTTAGGTGGGAGGGCTTGAAGGTAATTGGTATCCAAAATTTATAAATCGAAATTTTCATACCAGCTAGCCCAACTGTTTAGCTTTTTACCTGCATACTCCACAGTACCTTCAGCCCACTTAATATCATGCTTATCCCTCAGGAGCTGCCCAACGAATGATGCAGTTAATTTTTTAGTTCCTGAATACAGTTTCTTTATTAATATGGTTTCTTGGATACTTAACTCATTTGAAATCGCATCGTAAAGATAAGATTCGATATCTTCAACATCTCTAATTTTATTATCATCATCAACTAAATTATATCTCTTGAAAATTTCCACAGCTTTGGCATTACTACTACCATTTTTGTATTCAGAAATTTTCTTACCCTTAAGTTCATTATAAATATTTATAGTTAATTGAGGACTATTTCTTGGTATGAAAAAAGAAGATTGCTGGCGTCTAACGTTACTGACAGATGTTTTTACAGAACCTATATCTTTATAAAACCATGTGTATGTTTCAATTGACCGAGATAAAAAGCCCGTAATTTCTAGCCATTTACACATTCTGATAGCATAGTATCTCCATGTTTTATCTGCATAATCATTGTTAGAGTAAATACTTTTCATTAAGTCTATAAAGAAAGCCAAAGTAATATTTGTACCGTTAGGTAAGTCCTTTAAACTTAAAGTAATAATATGTTTTTTAAATTTTTCTCTCATTAATGAGAGAATACTTTCCATGGAATTCCCTGTAGCTAATATTTCCTCTGACAATGAATATTGGCTATTCTCCCTTACTGCAATGCCAAATGTCAGTAAGTCTGTACCAATATTTTGAATAGTACCATCAGATAAATTCGTTTTAATTTCCAATTCGGGAATGGAAATTGGAGTGCCTGTTAAATGTTGCGCTACATTCCAGATAGCAAGAAAATCATTTGATGGTAAATAGCGAAGAGAAATAATAGGAATACTCTCTGTTAATATATATTCTCTAAAAATATCCCAATAAATATTTAATCTAATACCACTTTTAATGATTAGTCGTTTATGAAGCAGGTTTGTGACTACATCTTCTCCACATGTATCGATTGTATCAACAAGATCAACAGGTGCTCTTTGAGCAATAAATTTTAAAGCTCTAACTTCATTAGGATTTAACTCTTCTAAATCACTAGCGAAAAGACTTGAGATATCTAATTTATTCTCTAAAAGCTCCTCTTGTTTTTGGCCTGACTGAATAGCCACCAAAATTCTAGACACACCTAACCATCTTTTGATGGGCCTTTTCATAATCTAATGGAGAACGCTGACCATTGGAACCATGTCTGCGTTTTGAATTATAGAA